>JBGPCQ010000038.1:0-21133 GCA_041481895.1 Geobacteraceae bacterium
GCTACGGCGGGTTCAACATCCTGTTCGGCACCACCGGCGGCTTCTATTACCATACCAACCGGGGGGACGTTAGCGTCCGCATCACCGCCGGCAGTCACGGCCTGAGCAACGGCCTCCTCGACACCCCCTGGCCGAAGGTGGCAGCCGCCAGGGAGCGCCTGGGATGTTTACTGCGGAACGACATTCTGGAGGCCGAGGACCTCTTTGCGCTCCTCTCCGACCGCACCTCCTATCCCGACCCTCTCCTCCCCGACACCGGCATCGGCATCGAACGGGAACGCCACCTCTCACCCATCTTCATCGCCGGCAGCGACTACGGGACCCGCTCCACCACTATCGTCCTGATTGACCGGGACAACTGCATCACTTTTGTCGAAAGGAGATGGGACAACCGGCAGAAGGCGGCCGGTACCGCCTTGTTCACCATCGGGCCATGACCCGCCCCTTAAGGTTCCAGTAACTAGAGATCGCGCCCGGATTTATGCCAGATTTGGCTGGGCCGATTGAGCGAAACCGCAGGCGTAGCAGGGCTACGTCGAGGATTTCGCGATTGAGGACCGGTCGAAGATGGCGTGAAGACGGCCGCGACCCTACCCCCTGATCGCCTCAAGTTCCTCCCATCGCCGGTATGCCTCCTCCAGTTCGGTTGCCAGCTCTGCCAGTCTCCCGTTGAGCTTTGCCACTTCCCCCCCCGCGGTCCGGTAAAAGTCGGGGTCCGCAAGGCGGAGGTGCAGGGCGGCCTGTTCTTCCTCCAGCTTCCCGATCAACTCCGGCAGGGTTTCGAGTTCCCGCTCTTCCTTGAAGGTGAGCTTGCGGGGGCGTTCCGCCTGTTTGCGGGGTTTGGCCGCGACAGCCGGTACTGCCGGCGTCGCTGACGAAGCATCCGCAGCTGACTGCCTGAGCCAGTCGTCATACCCCCCCACATACTCGCGCACCTCGCCATCCCCGGTCAGGACCAGGGTGCTGGTCACCACATTGTTGAGGAACTCCCGGTCGTGACTTACCAGGAGCAAAGTGCCTGAGTATTCCATGAGGAGTTCTTCGAGCAGTTCGAGGGTCTCGGCGTCCAGGTCGTTGGTCGGCTCGTCCATAACCAGGACGTTGGACGGCCGGGTGAACAGCTTGGCCAGCAGGAGGCGGTTGCGCTCTCCGCCGGAGAGTATCCGGACCGGGGTCCTGGCCCGTTCCGGGGTGAAGAGGAAATCCTGCAGGTAGCCGATGATATGGCGGGGCTTGCCGTTGATGGTAAGGGTGTCGTTCCCCTCCCCCACGTTTTCCAGGACGGTCCTGTCCAGGTCGAGCTGCTCGCGCAACTGGTCGAAATAAATCACTTCCCGGCGGCTGCCGGGACGCACTTCACCCTGGAGGGGCTGCAGCTCCCCCAGGAGGAGCCGGAGCAGGGTGGTTTTGCCCGAGCCGTTGGGACCGATGATCCCGACCCGATCGCCACGGATAATGGTGGTGGTGAGGTTTTTGATCACCGGGCGGCCGTCGTAGGCAAACGAGGCCGCTTCCGCCTCGACGACCAGCCGGCCGGAACGCTCCGCATCCTGCAGCTGCATTTTGGCAGGGCCGAGCCGTTCGCGCCGCTCCCGCCGCTCCGTGCGCAGCTTCTTCAGCGCCCGGACCCGCCCTTCGTTCCTGGTGCGGCGCGCCTTGATCCCCTGCCGCACCCAGACCTCCTCCTGGGCCAGCTTTTTGTCGAACAGGGCCTGTCGGGTGATTTCCGCTTCCAGAAGCGCCTCGCGCCGCTCCGTAAAGGCGTCGTAGCTGCACGAAAAAGCATAGAGCTTCCCCCGGTCAAGCTCCGCCACCCGGTTGGCCAGCCTGCGTGCAAAGGACCGGTCATGGGTCACGAACAGGAACGTCTTGACGTTTTTGACGAGGAACTCCTCCAGCCAGATGATGGTGTCGATGTCCAGGTGGTTGGTCGGCTCGTCCAAAAGCAGGATATCGGGGTTCGCCACCAGCGCGCGGGCAAGGAGTACGCGGCGCTTGGTGCCGCCGGACAGGGACTCGAACCTGGCATCCGGATCGAGCGAAAGACGGCCGAGGACCCGCTCCACCTCCTGGTGCAGGTTCCACCCTCCCTCATCTTCGAGCGCCTTCTGCAGGTGCTCCAGCCGCTTCAGGTTCGCCTCTCCCCCGTCGGTCGCCAGGAGGTGCCCCACCTGGTGATACTCCGCCAGGAGCCCGGCCGCATTTCCCATTCCTCCGGCAACCAGATCGAAGACCGTGCCGGCAAGCCCCCGGGGGATATCCTGGGAAACCATCGCTGCCTTTAAACCCTGCTGCCGGGAAATATCCCCGCCATCAGGCATAATCTCCCCGCCGAGCAACTTCAACAGGGTCGACTTTCCCGATCCGTTCCTTCCCATCAGGCAGAGCCGGTCCCCGACTTCCAGCTGCAGGCTGATCCCGTCGAGCAGCACCGGCCCGCCGAAGGCCACGCTGACGTCATGCAAGTCGAGTAGAGCCACAAAAACCCCTTTACCTCAAATTAATCCGCTTCATTAGGTACCGTGGCCGGGAATTTATCCCCCCGCACGCTTCACCGTGTAACCCCGCCTGCCCAGTTCGGCAACGAGAAGGTCGCCGTGATCCCCCTGGATCTCGATGACCCCGTCTTTCATCGTCCCGCCGCAGCCGCAGCGGCGTTTCAGCTCGCCTGCCAGGACAGTGAGGGCTGATTCCGAACCGGGCAGACCGGTTATGACGGTCACTGTTTTGCCGCCACGCCCCTTGGTTTCGCGCCGGACCCGGACGATCCCGTCACCGGCCGGGTGCGCCTGCTTCCTGCTGCAGATGCAGGCAGCAGCTGCCTTGGCGCAGCCGGGGCAAACCCGCCCCAATTCAGACGACCAGACGAGGGGAGTAGAGGATGAATTGCTTTTCTTCATGGTGTTTCCCTCCGTGGCGGTGTACACAGAGATTGGAGAAAAGCTGCATTACTCTGCTTTAACGCATACTGCATACTTCAAATACCTCCCCTCCGGAAACGTCACCGGAAAGGGGAAATCCGCCGGCTGGCCCGCCAGGGAGATGACCGTCAGGTCACCACCGGCCAGGAGTGCGCCACGCCGCAGCTCTTTGAGGTAGTCGGCCAGATCGACCTTCTGGTGGTTGGAAGAGGCGATCAGCACCCCTCCTGCAGGCAGCAGGGGGAGCGCCGCAGCCACCAGTTCCGACGTTCCGCCGCGGGTGGTGAATCGGCCCCGTGCCGTAGTGGAAAAAGAGGGGGGGTCCATCACTATGATGTCGTACTGCTTCCCCTGGCGCGCCAGCTCGTGCATCACGTCAAGACAGTCTCCGACGATGAAGTCATGGCGCTTCGTGTTAAGCCGGTTGGCCCCGAAGTTTGCCCGCCCCCATTCAGTAGAGGCAGGCGAGACATCGACACTGGCAACCCTGCTGGCGCCTGCCGCCGCCGCGGCCACGGAGAATGCCGCAGTGTAGGCAAACAGGTTGAGTACCCGCTTGCCCCTGGCCCGGGTCATCAGGTCGCGCCGGTTATTGCGCTGGTCCAGGAAGAGTCCGGTATGCAGGCCGCGCTCCAGGCTCACCAGGAAATTCAGGCCGTTCTCCTGCACCTCCAGAAGGAGCGGCGCCGGCGTTCCGGCCAGGAGCCGTCCATACTGCTTCGTCTCGCTTACCGCCTCGAGTTCCCGGGTATTCTGCGGTCGGGACTTTTCGTAGATTCCCGCAGGCTGCAGCAGTTCCTGGAGCGCCAGGGTAATGGCTTTCAGGTGCGGGCGCCAGCCTGCCGAGTAAAGCTGCACCAGCAGATACTCACCATAGCAGTCTACCGTCAGGCCCGGCAGGCCGTCACCCTCTGCATTGACCAGCCGGTACGCAGTGGTCCCGTCAAGATGCGCATGCATCCGCCGCATGTGAAGCGCCGCCTGCATCCGTTTCATGAGCCATGCTTTGTCCAGGCAGAGCCGTTCATGGGCCAGCACCCGTGCCACGATCCGTTCACCCGGATCAAGCAGCGCCGCGGCAAGAAAACGCCCCTTCCCATCAGTCAGTTCCACCAGGTCGCCGGCTTTACCCGCCGGCCATTGTTTCGTCCAGGAGTCGGCAATAACCCAGGGATGCCCCAGTTCAAGCATCCGTACCGATTCGGGGCCAACTCCCCTTTGTTCAGCCTGCGTCATCAGATACCTCTACAAACCGCTCGACATGCGAATAGTGCCCGGCATAACGCACATTACCAAAGAATCCCGTGCGGGCAAAGCTCCATCAGCAGAGACCCCCTCGACTTGAGGGGAGGAGGAAGGAAATTGAAGAAAAGGAAGAAGGGTACGGAAGGAGATAGGGACGTGAGTTACGGGCCGGATAAGCATACCAATCCTGATACCGGCAACACCGAGCAGCGTCTTTCTGCACCGGCCTGCAGGTGCTTAACCGGGTTCTGTCAGGAAACGGTTCTTGTCCGAACCGGAAACCAGTAGATTCTCATCCGCGGTTTCCGGATGGGAACTGACTACCTCCTGAACGAATTCACAATTTCCTTTATCTGTTCTGGAAACATCTTTATCTGCTCTGGAAACATCAATCCGAAAAAAGCCGTGACAGCGAGCAGCGCGACACCAAAGAAAATGATCATGTTTGTTTTCGTGAAGATTTTATTCATCAGCTTTTCAGCAGGGGTATAAATACGCCCCTTGCATCTGGGGCATATTTTTATACCTTTTGTTATCACCGTATGACACATCGGGCAATGCATTAAAGATCTATCCATCATTCCTGCACCGGCATTCGCGGTCCGGGCCCTTTCCGCTCCCCCCTGCAGTTTGCCTCGCCTCTCCTGCTCCCTTAGCATTGACTGATACGTCACCGAATTCTTTATCTTGTCGTACATTTCCTCGATAAGCCTGAGGCTGCCCTTGGCCTCCTCGCGGGCTCTGTGATCGGGAGCCGCCAGGTTTGCCTTATACATCTCGACCAGACGCTTGTACGTCATTTCAATTTTTGCCGGAGAATCTCCCATGGAGAGACCCATGGCAGTATAACAGAGTTCGATATCCTTCAATCCTTCGTCGCTTGTAGGAGTAGTACTCATTAACTGATACCTCCTGATCGAATGATGCACGTTTTCCGCGCCCCAGGTACGGCACATCCGTACTTTACTGATATAGGGGGAGCTTGTCAACAACACAAAACAGGGACAGGCATCTTCCGCCTGTCCCTGTAACGACACATATCCGGCAACGTTTTACACTAGGCTGTCTCCCCGCCATCCTCGAGCTGCAGTTCACTGATTGCCATCTCCCGCAGCTTGAACTTCTGGATTTTCCCCGATGCGGTCATGGGGTAGGAATCGACGAACCTCACATATTTGGGTATCTTGTAGTTGGCAATTTTCCCCCGACAGAATTCCCTTACTTCGTCCTCGGTCATCTCCACCCCTTTTTTCAGGACGATAGCCGCCATCACCTGTTCGCCATACTTCCGGTCGGGCACACCGTAGACCTGGATATCGGAGATCTTCGGATGCGTATAAAGGAATTCCTCAACCTCCCGGGGATAGATGTTCTCGCCCCCCCGGATGATCATGTTCTTGATCCGGCCAGTGATCTTGCAGTAACCGTTTTCATCCATAACCGCCAGGTCGCCGGTATGGAGCCACCTCTCCTTGTCGATCGCCTTCCCGGTCTCGTCCGGCATCTTGTAGTACCCCTTCATGACGAGGTAGCCGCGCGTGCAGAGTTCCCCCTGCTTGCCGGGCGGGAGTGTTGCCCCGGTCTCGATATCGACGATCTTCACTTCCACATCGGGAAGTGCCCGACCGACGGTGGCGACCCGCAGTTCGATCGGGTCATCCGTTCTCGTCTGGGTAATGACCGGCGAGGATTCGGTCTGGCCGTAGGCAATCGTGATTTCGCCGGCATGCATCTGGTTGATGACCTTCTTCATCACCTCGATGGGACAGTTGGAGCCGGCCATGATCCCGGAACGGAGCGAGGTAAGATCGAATCCGGCAAATTCGGGGTGTTCCAGCTCGGCAATGAACATGGTGGGGACCCCGTGGACCGCGGTACAACGCTCCTTCTCGATGGTCTGCAAGACCTTGAGGGGATCGAATATCTCAATCGGCACCATTGCCGAGCCGTGGGTGACGCAGGCCATGACACCGAGCACACAGCCGAAGCAGTGGAAAAAGGGGACCGGTATGCAGAGGCGGTCCTTTTCCGTGAACTTCATACATTCGCCGATATTGTAGCCGTTATTGATGACGTTATAGTGGGTGAGCATGACCCCCTTGGGGAAGCCGGTGGTGCCGGAGGTGTACTGCATGTTGATTACCTCGTGGCAGTCAAGGGTCTTTTCAACCGCTTCCAGCTCGGCATCAGGAACGGTTTGTCCTGATTCCCTGATTGCATCAAAACCGTACATGCCGGCCGGGGTATTCTCACCAATGAAAACAACCCTCTTCAAGCAGGGGAGCCTGGTACTGCGCAAGCTTCCCAAGGGTGCCGTCTCCAGTTCCTGAACCACACTGTACAAGGTCTGAACGTAATCGGTGTCCTTGAACGATTTGACGAGAAAGAGGGTGCTGGAGTCGGACTGTTTGAGGATATACTCGAGTTCAGCCGACTTGTAGCTCGTGTTGATCGTAACGAGGATAGCTCCGATCTTGGCGGTAGCAAACTGGAGGATGACCCATTCCGGCACGTTGTAGGCCCAGATGGAAACGTGATCCCCCTTTTTGACCCCGACCTTCAAGAGCCCCTTGGCCACAGTGCGGCAGACCTCGTTGAACTCCCGGTACGAGTAGCGGAGCCCCCGTTCCACGGAGACAAGCGCGTCATTGTCGGGATAGGTTGCGGCAATCTGGTCGAGGAGGCCCCCAACAGTGAAATTGAGCTGATTCGACATGTTCCATCCTCCATGTTCCGCAGTTTATGAAATGTGAGCCCGCTGGAACTTACGACGCCTTGCCCACCAAGCATCGACAGTCATGTCAGGCCCCCTGCTGTTTGGCGATATCAAACATTAGTTTTACAATCGCAACCCGTTGATTTTGAAAGGGATTTATGAATTAGCACGGACCGGACATCAAAGTCAAGAATTTAAAACAGGGTGTTATGATTCCAGGCAATATCCATGGAATACCCGCGTTAGGGGAAGGAAGCCCTCCGCCGGAACCTTTTCAGCCTGCGGGGAAGCGTTTATAACTCTACGATTTAACAGGTTTTTGATACGGGCAAAACTGCCATTAATTCATGCTTATTTTTTAGGCAAAAAGCTAATTGCCGCTGTTTTAAAATCGCTTTTTAAACCTTTCACGCTCTTATCCACAAGACTATCCACAGAGATTGTGGAATTCAGCTAACTAGCTGTTATTGTGTCGTTATATTTAGTTTTTGCAGCACTGCAACTTCCCATCCTGTTTTTTAGATTTCTTTCTAATTCTTGTAAAACATCCGGATACGTCGTAGTATTTCCGGCATGTGCGCCATCCATCCCCGCAAAACCGTCATGGCAGAGCCCCAGGTTGCCGAATTCCGGGAAAGGGTCACTGCCTGGTATCGGGCCAACGCGCGCCCTCTCCCCTGGCGTGAAACTACAGACCCTTACGCTATTCTCGTATCGGAGATCATGCTTCAACAGACCCAGGTAGACCGGGTCATCGGCAAATATGCGACATTCCTGGACCTCTTCCCCGATTTCGCAGCGCTTGCCCGCGCCAGACTGCAGCCGGTCCTCAACGCATGGCAGGGGCTCGGGTACAACCGGCGGGCGATCTCCTTGAAAAGGTGCGCCGAAGCCGTCATGGAAAACCACGGCGGCGTCCTGCCCGGGGCGGTCGAAGCCCTCCAGGCCCTTCCGGGGATCGGCCCCTACACCGCGAGGGCCATTGGCGCCTTCGCCTTCGAACTGCCGACCGTCTTCATAGAAACGAACATCCGCGCCGTTTTCATCCACCACTTTTTCGGGGACCGGGAAGGAGTAAGAGATACGGAGATTCTCCCGCTGGTGGCGGCGACTCTCGACAGCACCAATCCCCGCGACTGGTACAACGCCCTCATGGACTACGGCGTCATGCTGAAAAAATCACATAACAACCCCGCCCGCAGGAGTGCCCACCACGTCCGCCAGCCCCCTTTCCGGGGGTCGAACCGGGAACTCCGCAGCCGCATCCTCAAGGCGCTTATCGCCGCGCCGCGCTTGACTGAAGAAGAAATCACCACCCTTCTCGGCGCCGATGCGGGAAAAGTCCGGATGAATCTCGCGCAGATGGAAAAGGAAGGATTCATTGAAAAACAGCGGGGCCGGTTCGTCATACACTAAGGAGTCTGTCGGACTTAGGAATGAATCTACTGCGATTCCCTAAGTCCGACAGACTCCTAAGGGAAAGTTCCTACCGCCGGAACACCAGCCCCGCCCCGACCAGAAGGAGGACCACCCCCAGGGCGCGTTTGCCATCCATTGCGATCGTCCGGAAACCGAACATACCGTACTGGTCGAGCAGGAGGCCGGTTACCAGCTGGGCGGCAATGATGGCCGCCATTGTCGAAGCAGTCCCGATGCGCGGCACGACCACGATGGTCAGGGTAACGAAAAAAGCCCCGAGAAGGCCGCCGGTAAACTCCCACCAGCCGGCATCGGCGATGCCGCGCAGGTTCCCCAGCCGCCCGCCGAGCAGCACAATGGCAAAAAGCGCCAGGGTGCCGACGGCAAAGGAAATGCACGAGCTTTCAACCGCCCCGATCCGCTGGGCGAGGCGCCCGTTGATGGAAGGCTGGACTGCAACGGTAATGCCCCCGCAGAACATCAGGAAAAATAAAAGAACCGAATTCATCACACCTCCCATCTAAAACACATTAACCAGAACAACAACGTCAGATTTAAGATGATCACACGGCAGCGAGGAGGAGGCCCCGGATACGTACAATTTAGTACGTTGAGGACGCCGACGACGAGACAACACAGTGAGCGCTCAAATATGGCGTTGTCACGAGACCACCATTCCCCCCGAGACCACGAACTTAACCGCCTCCTCCACGCTCATGCCGCATTCCGTCACCTCATCCTCCCGGAAAAAGAGGGCAAAACCGGAGGTGGGATTGGGCATGGTCGGCACATAGACCACCACTAAATTCTCATCCTCGCGGACAACCTCGGCGGTCACGAAACCGACGGCCCGGACCCCTTTCCGCGGCCACTCGACGAAAACCGCCCGGCGATAGGAGGTCTTCCCCTCCTTGAACACCTTGGTGAGCTGCTTGCTGGACGTGTAGATGGATTTAACGAGCGGTATGCGCGAGAGGAGCATATCCCCCCATTTGAGCAACTGGGTCCCCAGGACATTGGTGGCGAGCAGGCCGCAGAGATAGATGACCACGGCTCCGGTAAGCATCCCCAGGCCGGGGAAATGGGTTTCCCGGTGGCTTATGGCGGTAAAAAGGCCGTCCAGGTAGGTGCCGAGAATGCCGTCGGCGAAACTGAAGAGAAACTTCAGGATGAATATGGTGATCCCCACCGGGATAACCACGATGAGGCCGGCCGCAAACTTCCCTTTCAGATGGTCGAGAACTTTTTCCATGGCGCACCTCAATGATTAGTTATCTTAGGAAAAGCATTTATCTGCGTTAACCGAGGTTTCAGGATTTTGCATACTGTCGGATTACAACGTTGAATCTGAAATGGCGCAGAATTTCCGGATCGCCTCGATGAACGCGGCACCGTAACGCCCGAGCTTGTGCGTCCCCACCCCGTTCACCTGCAACAGCTCCTCGGCAGTCAGGGGGCGACGGGCCGCCATTTCCACCAGGGTCGCGTCACCGAACACCACGAACGGAGGTACCCCCGCCTCGTCCGCCAGTCGTTTGCGCACCGTGCGGAGCTCCTGGAACAACCCTTCATCATGTTCCCGCGCCCGTCCCTTTGCTGCGCTTTTCTTCGGCGCTGCCGTCCTGACCCTCGGCCGGGCCAGGAACAGCCGCTCTTCGCCGCGCAACAGGGGGCGGGCAGCCTCGGTCAGCCTGAGGACCGAATAATTGGCCATATCCTGCTCCAAAAGGCCCAGGTGTATGAGCTGGCGCAGCAGACTCCCCCAGGCATCCGCGGGGAGGTCCCTCCCGATGCCGAAGGTAGAGAGGCGATCGTGCCCCAGGTGCCTGATCCGTTCGCTGTTGGAACCGCGCAGCACGTCGATCACATGCCCCGCCCCGAACCGCTGCCCGACCCGGAACACACAGGAAAGCGCCTTGCGCGCTTCTTCCGTGGCGTCGAACCGCTCCGGCGGGTCGAGACAGCCGTCGCAATTGCCGCAATCGTCCGCCAGCCGCTCTCCGAAATAGCCGAGCAGCACCCGGCGCCGGCAGGTTTGCGCCTCGGCAAAACCGATCATGGCATTGAGCTTGTGGAGCTCGATCCGGTTCTGCTCCTGATTGCCCCCCCCCTCGATGAGGACACGGGCAATGGCGACGTCGCCATAACCGAACAGCAGGAGCGCTTCGGCGGCAAGGCCGTCGCGACCGGCCCGGCCGGTTTCCTGGTAGTAGCTCTCCACGTTGCGGGGGAGATCGTAATGGACGACGAACCGGACGTTCGGCTTGTCGATTCCCATGCCGAAGGCGACCGTTGCCACCACGATCTGCAGGTCGTCGCGCTGGAAAGCCTCCTGCACCCTCTGGCGCTCCCGGTCGGGCAGACCGGCATGGTACGGCGCCGCCCGGAATCCTGCCTCTGAAAGGCGGGCCGCCACCTCCTCGACCCGCTTGCGGGAGAGGGCATAAACGATGCCCGGGGCGCCGGCCCCCCGTTCACGCAGGAAGGCCTTGAGCTGGGCAAAGGGCTTCCTCTTTTCCACCACAGTATAACGGATGTTGGGCCGGTCGAAACCCGCGACGTGGCACGGGGCGCGGTCAAGGCCGAGTTGCCGGACGATGTCGGTGCGGGTCTGGGGATCGGCGGTAGCGGTGAGGGCGATCAGCGGCACGCCCGGGAACAGGCCGCGCAGACGGCCGAGCTGGACGTATTCGGGACGGAAGTCGTGCCCCCACTGGGAGACGCAGTGGGCCTCATCGACGGCAAACAGGGCAATGGGGATATCCCGCAGCCGATCGAGGAAGGCGTCGGTCATCAGCCTTTCGGGAGCCACATAGAGAAGTTTCAGCCGGCCGGCATGGAGCTCCGCCAACACCCGGCGCGACTCCTTTTCCCCGAGGGTGGAATTGTAAAAAGCTGCCGGCACGCCGTTGGCCGCCAGCGCGTCCACCTGGTCCTTCATGAGGGAGATAAGGGGTGATACGACGAACGCCGTCCCCTCCCGGTGGAGGGCCGGCACCTGGTAGCAGAGGGATTTGCCGCCGCCGGTCGGCATCAGGACAAAGGCGTCCTCTCCCCGGATAAGACCGGTGATGATTTCCTCCTGATACGGACGGAACGTGCTGTAGCCGAAGACGTTTTTCAGGGTTTCATGAATGGTCATAGTCAGATGATCCCGTGCAGCGGCCCCCCCGGAGCCCCCATCTCATCCACCTTCCGCTCGATTGCCGGGTCATCCTCGAGGGGGGGCGCATGATGGGGCTTGACCCGGGCATCTATGACCAGCGGGCCGGTGCACCCCCAGTGCTTGCAGCGGATGAATTCGCCTATCCCGTAGATGTCGGCAGCCGGGTTGGAGCGGGTGAACGTGACCCAGAGGAAATTGTTCAGCGTCCGCGCCGTGAACTCGCTGTCGTCCACGATGACGATAAGAGGGAAGGCGGAAACAGGGTCTTCTGCTCCATACCGGGAGCAGAACCGGGCGACGTCAGTGTCGGCAGATGGCCGGTAGTCGGCGCAGCGGGGGCCACTGACCGCAAGAATTCCGGGGAGGCAGAGCCGGGGCCCGGCGAATCCTTCCGGGAGGCCGAGTCCGGCCGGAAGCTCCGTCGGAAGGTCGCGCCGCTTCCCCCCCGCGGCCGCAATCGCGACTTTGGAACCCCTGTTGAGCCCCTCTCCGGAATAGTCGAGGGTATCCATCGTCGTCTGCGTCTGGAAGTGGAGGTCCCGTTGCCAATCGACCCGCTCCAGCATATGGCGAAAGAATGCCGGGATGTCGTGGATATCGAGGTCCGGCTTGTCTTCATGGGCGGCTATCCAGAGGTATTTCGCCAGGGAGAGCTGCCCCTGGCCGAAGATGGCATTGGCAATGGTGAGCAGTTCCCGGGGTTCCCGCTCAGGAGTGTAGGGGAGATAACGCTCGGAGCCGATGGCCAGGAGGAGGGGATGGACTCCGGCCGCATCGACCGCATGAACGGCATGCACCCCGGGGACGACGGCGGGAATGAGGGGGCCGGTCAGTTCGTGGATGAACGCGCCGAACGTGGTGTCTTCCTGGGGGGGGCGGCCGACCGTGGTGAAAGGCCAGATGGCCCCCTCCCGGTGGTAGACTTTCTCGACCCGGAGCACGGGAAATTCGTGGGCCAGGCTGTAATAGCCGAGATGGTCGCCGAAAGGCCCTTCCGGCAGGGTCCTCACTGGATCGACAATGCCGGTGATGCAGAAATCGGCCTCGGCCGGCATCGGCAGCTCTCCCTCCCGGCATACCAGTTCGACCCTTCTCCCGCCGAGGAGCCCTGCGAACGATAGCTCCGGCATTCCTTCCGGCAGCGGCATGACCGCTGCCACGGTTAACGCGGGAGGGCCGCCGACAAAAATGTTGACCCTGAAAGGGACCCCTTTCTCGAGCGCTTCGGCATGGTGAACACCGATACCCCGGTGGATCTGGTAGTGGAGCCCGACCTCCTCGTTGAGACTGAAGCGGTTGCCGGAGAGCTGCACCCGGTACATCCCCAGGTTGGAATAACGCCATCCGGGCCGCGCCGCGCTTTCCGAATAGACCTGCGGCAACGTTATGAACGCTCCGCCGTCGCCGGACCACGATTTCACCTGGGGGAGGCGGTCGATAGCGGTTGTTCTGCTCATGACAGGACCGTTGCCAACCATGCGGGGCCGCAGATGCAGAGCAGCGGGCAGTGACCCGAGAAAGCCCATAGGTTTTTTCAGGAAGGCCGCCGGATTGGCTTTGAGTTCCACGAGCCGGCCAATGTCATCAAGTGCGTCCCTGAAGAGAAACCGTGCCCGGTCCAGGGTGCCGAAGAGATTGGCAAGCATGGGGAAGCCGCACCCCTTTACCCTGGTGAACAGAAGCGCAGGTCCACCGGCCTGGTAGGCCCGGCGCTGAATCGCTCCCGCCTCCAGGCAGGGATCCACCTCCCGGTCAATCCGGACCAGGTCTCCGTGAGCTGCCAGATCCTCCACGCATTCCCGCAGGTTGCGATACCCCATGAACTTTTCCTCATACCCTGCAGATTTTCCGGACAGAAACAAGTTCGGCGCCAACAGTATACATACTTAAAGTACTCACCTGTTGATTGTCAACTCAATTCCGGGAATTTCCCGCACGAATGGCGGGATATTGCCACTCAACGGCGGAAATCCGCCACTCATCCCCTGCGCCCGTCCCGGCTTCCGCCCCTGGACCGGCCAGCTATGGGAATTGAGCAGATTCAAAAAGATGTTTTATTTTGGCACTCAACTTGCTTGCAAAACATTATTATGTTTGATGTTATGTGCAAAATATTCCGCATCAACAGACAGCAAGCCGAACATATTTAATTTAATAGAAATTAGTTTTACATCTGCTATAATCTAAAATTAATTTAAGGATCTTAACCACAAAAGGAGGTACTACAATGTCGAAAAGAGTTATGGCACTCATGCTGGCCCTCTGTCTGGCCCTGCCAGGTTTCGCCCAGGCCGCCAAGGTGAAAATCGGCTTCATCAACACGATTACCGGCGCTGAAGCGCCGATCGGGGAGAACCTGACCAATGGGGTTATCCTTGCCCTCGAAGACCTGAAAAAAAAGGGGATCGAGGTTGACCTGATCAAGGAAGACGACACCGGCAAGCCGGAAAAGTCGCTGTCAGCCTTTGAGAAACTGGCGACCCGCGATAATGTGGCCGGGGTGGTCGGGCCCTATACGTCTGCCTGCGCCAACGCCGTAGCCAGTCGCGCCGATCAATACAAAGTGCCGCTCCTGGTCCCCGTAGCCGCCAAAGAAGAGATCACCCAGAAGGGCTTCAAATATGTCTTCCGTCTCAATGCCCCGGCGGACGTTTACTCGTCAGTGCTGATGGATGCGGTTCTCGCTCTCGACAAACCAAAAACCATCGCTTACATTTACGCCAATACCGACTTCGGCATCTCAACAGTTAAAACCGCCAAAGATTACGCCAAGAAGATAGGGCTGCATGAAGTGGCGGATGAGAAGTACGCGAAGGGCGCCCCGGACTTCCGCTCCACCCTGTCAAAGGTAAAGTCCCTCAAGCCCGACCTGGTATTCATGGTTTCCTACGAGGTTGATGCAATCACCCTGATGCGCCAGTCGAAGGAAATCGGCCTGTCACCCAAGGCATTCCTCGGGGCAGGTGCGGGCTTCACCACCGACCAGTTCCTGAAGCAGAAAGAGATCTCCAACCTGGTCTTCTCCAGCTCCCAGTGGACCGATGATGTGAAATGGCCCGGCGCCAAGGAATTCTACAACCGCTATAAGAAAAAATTCGGCAAAGAGCCGAGCTATCACGCCGCCTGCTCCTATGAAGCGATGCGGATCATGGCCGAGACCGCCGCCGCCAACGGAGGCGACCGTGAAAAGACGCGCGCGGGGCTCAAAAGCGGTTCCTGGAAAGGGATCATGGGTGACGTGAAATTCATCGACTATGATAAATTCACGAATCAGAACCGTCACGAGATGCTGGTCCAGCAGATTCAAAATGGCCAATACCATACGGTTTTTCCCCCAAAATACGCAGAGAAAACCAAGCCGATTTATCCGTTCAAGTGGAAATAATAACCGCCGTGAAGGGTGAAAGGAAAGGGTAAGGCGTTTCGCTTACCCTTTCCTCTTCACTCCTCACTCCTCACAGCCTTTAGTCCGGAGTTTCATCATGACTTTTTCCGTTCTCCTGCAAGCACTCATCAGCGGTATCCTGATCGGGGGGGTCTATGCCCTGATCGGCATCGGCCTGACTATCATCTTCGGCGTCATGCGGGTTATAAATTTCGCTCACGGCGATCTGATGATGGTGGGCATGTATCTGACCTATTTCCTCTTCACCCTGGCGGGAATAGACCCGTTTGTCTCTATCGCGATCACCATTCCGCTTATGTTTCTCTTCGGAGGAATACTCCAGAAGGTGTTCATTAACCGCATCCTGGGGACTCTTCCGCAAAACCAGATACTCCTTACCATCGGCCTCGGCCTGATCATGAGTAACGCCATGATGCTTGCCTTCACATCGGACTACAAGATCCTGACTACCTCCTATTCGTCATCCAGTATAAATCTGGGGGGAATCTCCATCTCCCAGCCGTTAACCGTTTCCTTCGTCATCACTGCGGTCATTACCGTTTTTCTCTACTGGTTCCTTATGAAAACCGATACGGGCCAGGCAATCCGGGCCACCGCCCAGGACCGCGAGGCAGCCCAGCTCATGGGGATCAACGTCAAATGGATGTCCATCCTCGCCTTCGGCATCGGGTCGTCTCTCGCCGGTACTGCCGGGGCGCTCATATCCCCCACCTACTATATCTTCCCCCAGGTCGGGAGCGCCTTTACCCTGAAAGCTTTCGTCATCACCGTTCTCGGAGGGATGGGGAGTATTGTCGGTGCAACACTGGGAGGGATCATTATCGGCATCGTGGAATCGGTCGGAGCCGTCACCATATCGTCCGACTGGAAAGATGTTCTGGTTTTCACGATCTTTCTTCTCGTCCTTCTCATCAAGCCGTCCGGACTGATGGGCAAATCACGCATGTAACCGGAGCAGACGACACCATGAGAAACCCAATCACGCAGTTAACCGGGCAGCAAGGTTTAACGCCGGTCACCACCATCATCGCACTCCTGGCACTGGCATCGCTCTACGCCATTCCGTGCTTTGTGGAAAGCCCCTACGCTCTCCACATAATGATCCTTCTCTTTCTCAGCACTATAATGGGAGAGGGCTGGAACATCATCGGCGGCTATGCCGGCCAATATTCGGTGGGTCATGCCGCCTATTTCGGTGCAGGCGCATACGGCACCCTGATCCTTCTCAACATGAAGGGGATTCCCCCCTGGTACGGAGTCTGGGCCGGAATCGGGGCAGCCGTCATCCTCTCCCTGATCATCGGCAATATCTGCTTCCGTCTCCGGGGCCCCTACTTTGTCCTGGCTTCCATCGCGGTAGCGGAAATAGTCCGTCTCACAGTCCTCAACATACCATCGATAACCAACGGCGCCGAAGGAATTCTCCTTTCCGACCTGCCGCCATTCAAGATCGGTGAAAGGGTCATCACCGATTTTATATCCAAGGTCCCCTTTTACTATATCGGCCTGACCCTTGCGGTTTTCACCATTCTGGTGACCTGGCTGATCCAGAACTCCAAGCTCGGTTACTACTTCCAGGCGATACGAGAGGACCAGGACGCCGCCCACTCCCTCGGCATCAATCTCAACTTTTACAAAAACGTGGCCTTGGCCATTTCAGCGTCACTCACGTCTCTGGCCGGGGCCTTCTATGCCATTTACGTCAAGTTTATCGACCCGACAACAGTGCTCCCCCTTGACCTGTCGGTACAGATAGTCCTGATCGCCATAATCGGCGGGATCGGCACGATTTTCGGACCGGTAATAGGAGCCCTCGTGCTCGTTCCCCTTTCCGAAGCCCTTCGCAGCAACGTCATCGCACAAAGCCTTATCAATTCAGGCCTCGTCAAGGAAGATTCAGGAATGGGGGTCTTCCTCAAAGAGCACCTGGCCCACGCCCACGTCCTCATCTATGGCATCCTCGTTGTTGTTGTTATCCTCTTTATGCCCGACGGAGTGCTCGGCTTCATTAAAAAGCTGGCTGCCAGGAGAAAAAGGGGGGACGCCTGATGGCACTACTGGAAATCAAAAACGTAAGCAAGTTTTTCGGCGGCCTCGCCGCCAACGCCGATGTTTCATTCGCCATGGAAGCAGGGATGATCATGGGGCTCATCGGCCCGAACGGAGCGGGAAAAACCACGCTCTTCAACTGCATAACCGGCTACTACCCCCCCTCGCGCGGCGAGGTTCTCTTCAAAGGAATGAAAATGAACGGGCTGGAACCGGATCGGGTCTGCAAGCTCGGCATGGCACGGACCTGGCAAAAAGTCCGCCCTTTGGCAAAAATGTCGGTTGTCGACAACGTCATGGTGGGGGCGCTCTGCCGGACCAACTCCCTGAAGAAGGCCCGCGAGCTCGCCATGGAGCAGATTCGTGTGGTGCGCCTCGATCACAAGATCGATTTCCCGGCGGGTGGGCTCACCATTGGCGAGCGGAAGAAACTGGAAGTGGCCCGGGTGCTCGCTACCCGACCTGAACTCCTGCTCCTCGACGAGGTCATGGGTGGTCTCAATCCGGCCGAGAGCGATGAAATTATCCGTCTGATCCTCGATATCAAGAAGCAGGGTATCACCCAGATGGTCATCGAGCATGACATGAAGGCAATCATGCGTATTTCCGACCGGATTGTGGTCCTCAATTCGGGTGAAAAACTGGCAGAGGGATCTCCGGAGGAAATCGTCGCCAATCCCGAAGTCATCGCGGCATACCTGGGGAGCGATTAACAAACCTGTGCAACCTGTGAGACGGATGATCACCGGGAGATCAACACAGCGAACTCTGTTGTGAGACAACATATGAGGTTTTCATGCTTAAGATTAACAAGCTCAATTTCAGTTACGGCGACATGCAAGTGCTCTGGGACATCGACCTGGAAGTCAACCAGGGGGAAATCGTCACTGTCGTCGGGAGCAACGGCGCCGGCAAATCGACCACTCTGAAGAACATCTCCCGCCTGGAGAAGTGGGACTCCGGCTCCATCACCTTTAACGATGCCGATCTTTCCCGCCTGGAATCCCACGAGGTGGTGGAACTGGGGATCGTCCAGGTGCCGGAGGGGAGGAAGATATTTCCCGAGATGTCCGTCATGGAAAACCTCCGGATGGGGTCGTTTCTCAAGAGCTGCCGCAAGGACCGGCAGGCTAATACTGAACGGGTCTTTACCCTCTTTCCGCGCCTCAAGGAGCGGGAAAAACAGCTCGGAGGGACCATGTCCGGCGGTGAACAGCAGATGCTCGCCATCGGCCGCGGCCTCATGGCCAATCCCCGGCTCCTCCTTCTGGATGAGCCGTCCCTCGGGCTGTCGCCGCTTCTCGTCAAGAATATCTTCGAGATAATCACCGAGATCAACCGGCAAGGGGTGACCATCCTGCTTGTCGAGCAAAACGTCTACCAGTCGCTCCGTATTTCGCACCGGGCGTATGTCCTGGAAACCGGACGGGTGGTCCTGACCGGCAACGGGGAGGATCTCCTCAATAACGAGCATGTCAAAAAGGCATTTTTAGGGATGTAGAAAAATCTGTTGAGGTGAACCGTTGAAATGTTGACGGATTGAGGGAATAAACCAGATATCTCAACAGTTCAGCAATTCAACAATTTCCGGAGGAAATTCTTATGACCAAAGTCGAAAAATGGATGACGAAAAATCCGATCACCATAGATAAGGACGCCACGGTGATCGAGGCGATCCACTTGATGAAGGAAAAAAACATCCGCCGGATTCCGGTTATGGACAAAGGTAAGATCGCCGGCATCGTGACGGAAAAAATGATCCTGGATTTCAAGCCGAGCAAGGCTACCTCTCTTGACACGTGGGAGGTTCACTACATCCTCAGCAAGACCCCGGTCACGGAAGCAATGAACCCGAAACCGTACAAAGTTTCCCCCACCTCCGATCTGATCGACGCCGTCCGGCTGCTCCACGACCGGAAACTGAACGGCGTCCTGGTGGTGAACGACAAGGACGAGCTGGTGGGGATACTCACCATGACCAACGCCTTGGAAGCCCTCATCGGCATCTGCACGGACCCCCAGCTCTGCTGCGGCTGAATAAGTGCGCTGAACGGCAAAAAGCCCGCATCCGCGGGCTTTTTTTTCGAAGCAGGCTTGGGGAACAGCGGGCCGACCCTTCATCCTGGAAACGGGGAGTTTACTCACCACTAAGACACTAAGGACACGAAGTTCAATCAGAAAAACAAGATGAGTATTCCGAAGCTTTCAAAATTATGATTCACTTGTTTGGTGCTTTCCTATTTTTTTGCAACTATTTGTTTTCTTAGTGATCTTAGTGGCTTAGTGGTGACTAACTGCTTTTTGTAGGTTCATCAGTTACTTGTCCCGAGTTAATCCCCCCATAATCCCATCCAGGTTTTGCTTTTTTGCCATTTTACCCGGAAGTAGAGCCTTGTTTCCCCTTTACCTCCATTGTCGTGAGCACGCAATGCTTTCGCGCATCACTGAGAAGATCGATCCTTTTCGGGCACCGGCAGGGGCCTTTCGCCCGGTACCGTGTCCGGGACTTCGCGCCTGTTGGCCTTCTCGAACAGGGCGATAAATTTTGTCTTGACGGTGAAATAGCTGTTCGACAAGTGGTCCGCGTAGGATTTAAAAACGAAGACAAAGACGCCGAGAAAAAAGGCGAGGTAGATGAGCCGGGCGAAGAGAGCCGAAGGGAGGGTGGCCGACAGCTTCCGGACAACCAGGAATGTGCAGAGAATCGCGCAGACGACGATCACCGGTTTGAACCAGGAAAAGCGGGCCGACAGCCGGCCGAAGGTCGACGCGGGCGCGGCGGGCGCGGCCTGTTTCCGCTCTTCCGCGGCGCCGGGGGAGGCCGGCGCGGGCGCGACCCGGCGCGGCGTTTCGATGCGGGATCCCCTGTCCTTCTTCTCGAGGGTCTCCTCGCGGATCACCTTCATGGTGGCGCGGTACTTCGGCGGCACTGAATCGAGGGTGTTGGTGATGCAGACGGCGCCGGTCTTGTCCGTGTACTTGTAGTAGTCGGCATAGGCGGACCGTGTGCCGTCCGGGAGCAGGAAACAGGCGACAACGAGGAAAAGAATGACGGATGCGGCTTTCATGCTCGGTACGGACATTTTCGGCTCCTGGGATGGATTGTAGAACTGCTGCAAATTGTCAATGTGCGGGAGAAGCTTTATGGGTGACCCTATTCTTTCGCATTACCTGAATCCGTGACGGATTTTGTAGGGGCATCCCTTGCGGGTGCCCGTAATCAGGATACCCGCAAGGGGTATCCCTACAGATTTTTCAGTCAACTGGATTGTTTGATAGCGCCTTTAATTGGGTAAGGTTCCCAACCTGCTTCATGGATTCAGGCATTAGTCTTTAACATCAAGGTGGAACTTGTGCATGAAACATTGATAGGTGGTAGTGAACAAAACCCTGCAGAAAGTTAGAAACGCAACCATAAAGGATTGATACGATCCTGATAGTTCGTTTCAATCCTTTATGGTTCGCCTTTCACGGTGCAAACATTTCAGATAGAATCGACAAAACATCTTCTTGCGTCTGTTTGTCAACTCTGCCGAGCTTTTGGACAAGCCGTGACTTGTCTATGGTCCTGATCTGGTCAAGGACCACTTGTCCTTCCTTACCCTTGAAGGCGCACGTTACCCGCGTGGGATAGTCTCTCCCTTTGGTTGTCATCGGCGCAACAATAACGGTGGCAATGTAGCGGTTCATCTCATCGGGTGAAATAATGAGACACGGCCTGGCTTTACGAATCTCACTGCCGACAGTCGGGTCCAGGTTGACCAGATAAACATCGAAACGTTTGATCACCATTCCCATTCATCCTTGTCCCATACCGTTTGTCCGCTTGAATCCGCGTCAACCATCTTGTCGTCGCCGCTCTCAGCCATGAGCTGAAACCTTTCTCCCCATCCCTGACGGGGACGGTTCGCTGAACGAATAACAATTTTTCCGTCCTCTACGTCCAGTTCTACCTCTGTTCCGAGATGGCTCTGCTCAAGGAGAATCTTTGGAATCCGTATCCCTTGCGAATTGCCTATGCGAATTATGTTTGTCCTCATGTAGGAGTTCCTCCGAAGAAAATGGTTGCAATGTGCTTACATTGTAATTACATGGATGAAAGGCGTCAAGTAATTTCTTTGACTTGCAGGCGAACATGCAGCTCACCGGCACAATCCTGTTTCATCGTTGGAGGAGGAGTCCTGACGCAGTTGATTTGTTGATTGGCAAAC
>JBGPCQ010000039.1:0-20942 GCA_041481895.1 Geobacteraceae bacterium
CGACAATAACGTCGGTCATGTCCATCAACCTGCCGGCAACGGGCATGGCGTAGGGCTTGTCACGACTCGTGCCCAGAATGGTGCCTCCCAGCGTAAGAATGCCTGAGAGCGCCTCTGAGTCCAGCAGTTGCGTCCGGTTTTCCATCATGCCGCGAAAGCCGTCACGGAACCCGAGCACCTTCATGCCGTAACGTCCCAGGAGGGCCTTGCCGATGCCTCTGATAGCCGCATTCAGTCCCGGGCTGTCGCCTCCGGAAGTCAGGATGCCAATCATTTTGCTCATGGCTTGTTGTCCTTTCTGTTACCCTATTGAACCTGCGACCACAACGACACGACAACAGCTGAATGACATGCTCTTCAAAGGCTATCGTGGCGACTGTGAAAAATCCAGACCACCCGGTACCGTTGCCGTACCGGAGCACTTAACTCCGCGGACGGCCGGTTGGGCACGGCTGCGGTGGTTGTGTAGTAAGTATACCACCAGCGCGTCTATAGGCATTAAGTTTACAAGAGTTTTATCAAAAAGGTGGTCATTACGTGCTGTCATCCTCGCTCTTAATTTTCCAACCCTCTCGCAATTTCCTTATATGCCGGAAGAGGTATACTTTAGGTGGTTTCCGTCCGGAAAGGGTGCTTTCCCGCCCTGGCGGCGTCAATCTGCAGGCATGCTTGTGCGGCGTTCCGATGCACGCCTCTGCGCAATCCCTCGATATTTCTCTCTGTCCCCCTTTAATCGATTGTGATATGCTTTTCTCCCCATCACAGGGAGACACTTACACAACAAGGAGTACACCATGGCAAGAGCCACTGCCCGCCACATCCTGGTGGCAAGCAAGGAGGTCTGCGAAGACCTCAAGAAACAGATTGAAGCTGGTGCCGACTTTGCTGCAGTTGCACGAGAACATTCCCTCTGCCCCTCGGGCAAGCAGGGTGGTGGCCTGGGTGAATTCGGCCCGGGCCAGATGGTCAAGGAGTTCGATCAGGCCGTTTTCACCGGCGAAGTGGGCAAGGTCCTCGGTCCGGTCCGGACCCAGTTCGGGTACCACCTGCTGGAGGTCACCAGCCGCACCGAGTAGGCAGGTATTTTTTGCATAACAACCGGTAATAAAAAGGGGACAGGCTGCTTTTCTCATAAAGTAGCCTGTCCCTTTTCCAGTCTAATATCAGATAGTTAAATGAGCTAAATCAACAAATCAACTACGTTAGCCCTCTTTTAAGGAATGAATTAACCGTTCAGGACACTAGATCACCCGGTGCGGAAGGAACGCATCGAGACCGAGCCGAGAACGATCCCTTGTGCGAAAAATTCGACCGGCTCCTGCGGCCGGCGGAGCGCCAGCGCATAGAGGAGCGGGAGGTAGTGTTCGTTGGTCGGGATGGAGAGCCGGGCCGGCTCCCCCAGGTCCGCGTAATCGGTCAGCCTCTCCAGGTCGTTGGCCAGGATCAGTTCCGCCGAAAGCCGGTCGAACTCCCCGGCCCATGGGTACGGCTGTTCGTCCCCCCACCGCATGAGGGGGAGGTTGTGGACGATATTCCCGCTCCCGAGGACCAGCACCCCCTCCTCCCGCATCGGCCGGAGCGTCCGCGCCAGGGCGACATGCTCACGCGGGGAGCGCATCCGGTCGAGGGAGAGCTGCACCACCGGGATGTCGGCAGCGGGATACATTCGTCGCACCACCGACCAGGTTCCGTGGTCGAGGCCCCATGATTCGTCCGCCGCTACCTCTTCCGCTCCGGCCAGCTCCCGAACCCGCTCCGCAAGCTCCGGCGACCCCGGTGCCGGGTACTGCACCCGGTAGAGCTCTTCCGGAAAACCGGAGAAGTCGTGGATCGTCCGTGGCCGCGACATCACCGTCACCCTGACGCCGTTCGTCTCCCAGTGGGCGGATACGCAGAGGATCGCCTTCGGCCGGGGAATCCGTCCCGCTTCCTCCAGCCACGCGGCAGCGAAAGGGGTTTCCTCGATTGCGTTCAAGGGGCTTCCGTGGCCGACGAAGAGGACCGGCATCATCATTTTTACGTTGTCGCTCATGGTACCAGGCCCCGCAGCCTGGCAGCCAGAAAAGGTGCCAGGAGCACCAGCAGCCAGAGGTTCCCGGTAGTGATGTCGTACGCCTGCAGCAACTCTCCCCACGGCTTCCGCGTCACCAACCGGCTGAAGAGGAATTCGAACAGTAGGGTCATGCCGAGCCACGCGAGGCCGATCTGCCAGCACCGGGACGGGTTCAGCGGGCCAAACCACGGGAGGGAGAACCAGGTGAGGAGGAAGAAGAGCGCAGCGCCGGAGATGCCGGAGAGCGGCAGGGCAAGGCGGTAGCCGAGGAGCGGCGCTAGGCATTTTTCGCGGAGGAGGCCGTTCATGGTGGCGATGGGAATGAAGGAGGCCCAGATTACGGCGCTTTTCAGTAAAACGGTTCGCACGCTTTTGATCCTTTCGTTTTCGTGCAGAGTCTTACACAGGAGATTTCGAATGTCAAACGACGCTTTGGTCTGCGGGTGAAAAGAGGAGCAGAGTTCGAAAATATATCCCTCAAATCACCAGATGCAAAGTTCTGAACACCAGCGATTTCTTGTCTTTTTGAAATTTCCAGGTTTGACCCTTATGGTTGCCGCTCCCCACAAAACATCCCACAACATATTGAGGTTTCCACCAAATGTTGAGGGCAAACAATCATTTCATACTTCTCTGAAATTCTCTACTGTTAACATAAGGCCCTGTTATTAAAGAATAAATATAGTCTTATGATTTTCATTCGGTCATTGGCAGGCTAATTGCTTTTACTGTCTTGATCCTGGCATCGCACCCAAAAGCGAGTTCTTATCAATATTGGGGTAGGGAGGTATAACTAAGCAAAGGGCTATGAAAGTTTTTTTAATGAGGTAAATAAAGGAGGTGGAAAGTAGTAGAGGGTTAGTAATAAACAATCGTGATTTTATTTTATTTCAAAAGGAGATTTCATGAAAAGATTTACGGCACGGAAAGCTAATCTTGTACTTATGTCAGTTCTGACTGTTTTTGCCTTTGCCACAGGTGCAGCCGCAGCAGGTCCCAGCCCGGTAAACCTTAGAACAGCCGGAAGTTTTGTGATTCTGACAGAAACAGGAATCACAACCACTGGAACCACCACAGTTGTTGGAGATATGGGAGTCAGCCCTATCGCCGCAACTGCCATGACGGGATTTGGACTGATCGCGGATGCCACGAATACATTTTCTACATCGTCTTTAGTGACCGAAAAAATATACGCAGCCGACTATGCTCCCCCTACGCCTACTAAAATGACCACGGCTATAGGCGACATGGAAACCGCGTTCACTGACGCCGCCGGAAGAACATCACCTAATTTCATTGAACTGGGCGGCGGAGATATCAGCGGGAAGACACTTCTTCCTGGCCTCTACAAATGGGGCACAGGCGTTTTAATCACAAATGCCGGCATTAAAATTGCGGGTGGCCCCAATGATGTCTGGATCTTCCAGATAGCCGGAGATCTGATTGTGGACAACGCCGCCATGATTACCCTGGTCGGCGGTGCACAGGCCAAGAACATATTCTGGCAGGTATCCGGCAAAGCCACCCTTGGAACGACGGCTGACGTCAAGGGCATTATATTGAGTCAAACGCTGATTTCGATGAATACCGGCGCAACGCTGAGCGGCAGGGCGCTGGCACAGACCGCGGTTACATTAATCGCAAATACCGTTACCGCCCCGTAAGGCAAGCTCAATGCAGTTAAAAACAGGTTAAGAAAAAGGGAGACAGGCTGTTTTTGTAATTACAGTCTGTCTCCTTTTTTTGTCTCCCTAAAACACCAGCCGGATCAAATCGAAAATTTTGGAAAGTTATGCTAAGTGAAAAAAGGCCATACATGGTTGCATGGCCTTTTGCTTTTGATAATTTACATCGCTTGATGCAGAGTGTCAGACGTTTTGATTCCCCAGTTTTTCTTTGTGATGCTTCACGCCGAGTGAGGACAATGCGTAGATGAGAGTGAACAGGGCAATGATGCCCACCATGATAAGTCCTGCGCATACCAGCCCGTACTTTATGCAATAGAATGTTGGCATGACAGTCTCCTTTCCGGGATAGTGTGCCGGTCGTCAGATATTCTCTTTGCTGCCGTGGATGTAGCGGTAGAACATGGGGAAGCCGGCAAAGAAGGCGATACAGATCAGGTATTCGACTCCCTTGATGTACTGGTAGAAATCGACCAGGGTGTAGACTTCCTTGACTTGCCCTATGGATGCGAGTAACTCGTTCATGACCGTATCCTTTCTCTGAGTTCTGCTTGATTTTTAAATTTAATTCAGCGGGCTGAACCCTTAGCCGCTTCGGCCTTCCTGTCGCTAACCAGGCTTCTGATCATGCCGACCAGGGTTATGATTGCCGGGATCATCTGGACGACCACCACCAGGGCGACAAAGCCGATGAAGACCAGAACCAGTATGCCGCTCGAATAGACCTTCTGGGTAGTTGCCGCGTAGGCTCCGCTGCTGGCTGCGAGATTCACTATCATGGCGCTGCAGAGTGCTGTCAAAGTTGATTTCGCTTTCATGGCTGTTCTCCTTTTTATTCGTAGTAAAGTGTCAGGCTTCTGATCGTATTTCAGGATTTGTTGCCGCCGCTCACTGCCGCAGCTTCATCTTTCTTGACGGCCGGAGCCAGTATCCCCTTGATTATGCCGACTAATAGTACGGCAGCCGGGAAAAGCTGGAAGACCAGGATCAGGGCGCCAAACCCCATGAATATAATCATCAAAAAGCTGAGAGGCTCTGCTGTGCTACCCCCGGATGCAAATACCTGCGTTACGGTTACCAGCAGCGCTGCAATCGTTGAAATCAGGACTCTCATGGCATTCTCCTTTCTTCCTGCATATTTCCCATTATACCTGAGTGATTCGCCGTAGTGCATTTATGATGACTTTGAAATAGCATCAGCCGTGCCAGAATCGGGAAATTGTTTGCGAAAAGCGCTAACATACTGATATCGCTAGTTTAAAATCATACAACAGGTGGTTGGGTAAGAGGCCGGAAATTTGCGCGGCGGTGAGAGCTGTTTAAAAAACTATACAGCTAAGCAGGGGCAGGTAACGGTCAGATAGCAGGTAACTCTACGTTATCGCAGGACTTATTCCATATACCAGGAGGCTCTGAGGTGTCTTGAAAGAATTGTTCCCTGTATAAATCAATATACACTAGGAATGGATATAAGGGTCAGACATGCAGAATTCGATTTTATTCGCTAGTTTTCTTGTCTTTTGAAATTTGCAGGTTTGCCCAAGATTATTCTCTCGCCTGGCAAAATCGACGAAACGCGGTATATTTTACATATAATCTCTTATTTCGTTCAGGAGACATTTCCCAAAGGAGGAACATTACATGCTAAGCAAGGCCATGGTTAACAGTCTCAACAACCAGATCGGACTCGAGAGCTACTCGTCCAATCTCTATCTGCAGATGAGCGCCTGGGCGGAGGTCAAGGGGCTGGAGGGCTGCGCCGCATTTCTCCACGCCCAGGCGCAGGACGAACTGGCGCACATGCACCGCCTCTTCAAGTATGTCCATGAAACTGGGGCGCTCCCCGTCATCGGTGCTATCAAGGCGCCGCCGACCGCCTACAAGTCGATGAGCGAGGTGTTCCAGAAAGTTTACGAGCACGAGCGGTTGATCACCGGCAAAATCAACGAGCTGTTGAACCTGGCTATCGATGAGCGGGACCACTCGACGGTGAACTTCCTCCAGTGGTATGTCGCCGAGCAGCACGAAGAGGAGCATACGATGCAGAAGATCCTCGACAAGATCAAGAACATCGGCGAAACGGGAAGCGGGGTCTTCTTCATCGACCGGGCCATCGGTGTCATGAGCGGGGCAAAGTGAGTCTATGCCGAACAGGAAAAGGCGGCCACCGGCCGCCTTTCCAGTTACCGGCTGAAGAAGCATTAGCAGCCTGTTAGGAAGCATTAGGGATAAATCTCTGGCTGTCCCCTTTCCACCCTGTTTTTTCCCAGAAAACTTATATTTCTAAACCTGCTCCCATGTCTTCTCCTCCCATTGAAAATGATAATCATTATTGTATTTTCAGACGGCAAATAGTATAGTTAAATCAATAAGAGCAAAGGAAAAGGAGGACATCATGTACGCTATAACCGGAGCAACGGGGAACATAGGGGGTCAGACAGCTGATATGCTGCTGGCAAAGGGAGAAAAGATACGGGTGATCGGCAGAAGCGCTGTCAGGCTTCAGCGATTTGTCGACAAAGGGGCCGAGGCGGCAGTGGGGGACTTGAACGACAGCGCTTTTGTGAACAAAGCTTTCACCGGCGCAACGGCGGTTTTCGCCATGATCCCCCCGGATTATACGGCCCGGGATTTCCGGGCTTACCAGAACGAGATCGGGACGAACATCGCCACAGGCATAATAAACTCGGGGGTCAAGTTTGTGGTTAGCCTGAGCAGCCAGGGGGCCGATCTGCCGGACGGCACCGGTCCGATCAAAGGGCTTCGTGACCAGGAAGAGCGGCTCAACCTGCTTGAAGGAGTGAACATTCTCCATCTCCGTCCCACCTACTTCATGGAGAACCTCCTGATGAACATCTCCCTGATCGAGCGGATGGGCATCGCCGGCTCAGCTGTGCGCGGGGACTTGAATTTCGCCATGATCGCCACGTGTGACATTGCCTCCCATGTAGCAGAGCGGCTCGTCAAACGGGATTTTGAAGGGAAGCAGGTCCAGGACCTGCTGGGCCAGCGCGACCTCTCGCTCAACGAAGCGATAGCCGTCATCGGCCGTGAGATCGGCATTCCTGATCTGAAGTACGTGCAGTTCCCGTACGAGGATGCCGCGAAGGGGATGACAGAGATGGGCATCAGCGCGGACGTGAGCAGGCTCTTCATCGAAATGAGCAAGGCGCTGAACGACGGGCTTTTTGCAGTCAACCGGCCGCGAACGCCTGAGAACTCTACACCGACCTCGATCGAGGAGTTTGCCGAGACCTTCACCCATGTCTATTGTGCCTCGACACTGCGCAAAGCGGCCTGATCACATACGCTGCAGCTTCTCTCCATCAACCGGGAAAGCCCGCCAATAGCGGGCTTTCTCTTGCCGGACCACTGTATCTCCTCACATGCCGCCGTAGAGAGCCAAGAGGCAACTTTCTTCAGATGTATGAAAAGTGCAGCCATGACCCTTCACAATGATTTGACAGTTTTGCTGTCTTATTTGGAATTTGCAGGTTTGACCCTTATGCTTGGCGGCTCACCCGGGGCTGGCCCCTTTTTTGCGCCGGGAATGGGATAAGGAAAAGGCCAAATCGGAAGGGATCTGGCCTTCATATCACTGTTTGGCTGACGGGCCGATGTTGTGTCGCACTACAGGGGCCTGCGCCCCTGGATGAGGTTTACCACTATGACGATGATGGCAATGACCAGCAGGATGTGGATCAACCCTCCCATCGTGTAGCTTGTCACCAGTCCCAAAAGCCATAGGATCACTAATATTACTACGATTGTCCAAAGCATATGGGCCTCCTTTCGGGATTTGCTCAGGCCCTTCACACTTTTTGGACAGCAGGGTCTGGGCAGCCCCGGTTTCGTTAATCTACCTCTCTAGTGATATTATATCGAAAAATATGACGTTGCGCAATATTCACGCCATCATGCGTTCCCTGTACATTCCTTGCCCGCTTCGGCTGCAGCTCGACCTTGAGCCAGCCGGACAAGGTGAATTCCACGAGCAGGTGCACCTGATATTATACCTTTTTTGTTCTCAGGCAGGGAGAACAGGGGGTAGACAAGGAATAAATGCGTAGTATGTCCCCGAAATTCCGCAAGATCTGACCCTCTTTTCCTGTTTGTATAATTTTCATTTGTAGGATAGAATTTGCCAAGATCATCGAGAAATGGACATGCCAGAAAACAAAAAACATACAATAACTCCTCTTAAAGATGGAGGCGGGACGGCCCCGGCGTGCAACGCGGCCCTTGCTGAAACCTACAAGGCGTTGAAGGCCATTACATTTTATCCCGAGAACCATCCCCTTCGCGAAAAAATCCTTCACAGGGCTTATCAGGCGATGGTCACTCTGATGAAAGAGGGCGGAGTGTCCCTGATCGTGCAACGTAACGGCCTTTCTTTTGCGGATCAAGCAGTTGTGATTGATAACACCCCTATGATACAGGCCTTGGCGAAAGAGCTTTTCGCCCGCGAGATACAGCGGCTCACTCTGCTGCCGGAGCTTTCCCCGGGGGATTTTACCGGGTTTCTCTCGCTGCTGGCGATGGAACCCCACAAGGTTATCGACGAGGGAGGGCTTGCCGGGATGCTGACGAATCGGGGCATTCAGACGGTCATCTCTGATGAGATCGACATTTCCGCGGTTTTTACAAAAAAAAGGTTGGGAGAGGCTGCCGATGAGGCGGTTGCCGAAAGGACCGTAGTTCAGGAAGACCATGAACAGGACACATCGCAGTCTGAAGGGAGCCTCCCCGATCACCTGAACGATTTGAAGATCGAAGAGTTGCTTGCCCTGATGTATACGGAAACGGATGACAACAGATATCGCCAGCTGGCCCGGATTCTGCTGGTAAAAGGGGAGTCGCTGAAGGTGGAGGGAGATTTTGACAGGCTCTTTCCGATACTCCTCGGCCTGCTGGACCAGAATGCCGACGTGACAAGAAGCGCCGTCCGCCGCAACTGCTCCCTTATGGTTTTTCAGCAGCTCGCTCTGGGGGAAATGGCTGAGCACCTGCTTGTTCACCTGGAAGATAAGGATTTCGGGCAGCACGAGATAGTGTATCTTATTCTGCATCAACTGGGGGGTGAGGTGGTCGACGCCGTTACCAGGCGGTTAGTTTCAGTTGATAACCAGTTTGCCTGGAAGTCGCTGACGACCGCTCTCCTCCGGATAGGCCCCCCGGCGGAACCGTCGCTGATCGAGATGCTGAAAGACAGCAGATGGCAGGTTGTGCGCGCCGCCCTGGCCATCCTGGGAGAGATGGGAAGCAGGAATGCCGTGAAGGGGCTCATGCTGACCGCTTATCACATCGACACCCGGGTGCGTATGGAAACTATCCGTTCCCTGGCAAAGATCGGGGGAAGGGAAGCTACGGCGGAACTCATTGATCTTCTGCGAGACAACAATCAGGCCGTCAGGAAACAGGTAATCGCGTGGTTGGGAAACACCAGGAACCAGAAGGCGCTCCTTCCGCTCATCCAACTGGTCAAAAAACGGGATGTGCTGGGAAAAACGCTGGATCTCAAGAAGGAAGCCTTGCTCGCCATCGGCCGTATCGGCGACCGGCAGGCGCTCGACCCGTTGTTCAGCTTGGTGAAGAAAAGACATTGGATCGTTCCCGGCCGTCAGGAGGAGTTGAAGATCCTCGCTGTCGAGACCATCGGGCACCTGGGAGGGGAATCGTCGCGAGAATTTCTGGAAAAGATGTCGGCCCGGGGCGGGCGCATCGGCCGGGCCTGCTCTGCTGCACTGGAAACCATGGGACAAAGGACTGCAAGCAGCCATGAGTGAAATAACCAATCATGGGGCGCAACGGGCTGCCATGCTCCTGATGGCCTCCATTAAATCCGTTGCGTTCTATCCACAGGCCCATCCCGCAGTACTGCAGCCTTTGCAGGAGCTTGCCGGAATCCTTGGCGGTATGCTCAGGGAGCAGCCTGAAATCCATCTCGGCGTGGTTGAGGGGGTCTTTTTCCTGGAGAGCCACCTTTTCGTCAACCCCAACGCCGCAGTATCGGCGTTGGCCGAACGTTTCACTCAAAAGGGGATCGACGCCCTGACCATCTACGCCGGGGTGACGCCTGATGACCTGTTCCGTTTCACCTTACTCCTTGCCCGCCGGGAGACCACTGCCGCCCTGCTACCCGAAGAGCTGGAAAAGAATGGCATCCGGACCATCCGTCTGGGCATTGACCAGTTGGTGTACGGCAGCACGGCTGATGAGGCGGGCTCCGCCCCGTCGCGCACCTATTTTGAAGCACTTAGCGCCGTTCGCGACACGATGCGGGAGATCGAAAACGGCAGGATCCCCTCCGGTGACCGGATCAATGCCGTGGTGGGAAACATGGTTTCCGTGACCATGAAAGACCATACAACCCTCCTCGGGCTCGCCATGATCAAAGATTACGACAATTACACCTTCAACCATTCCGTTAACGTAGGGATCCTGGCCCTGACACTCGGGGCGTACCTCGGGATGGATCGGGAAACCCTGCGGGACACCAACACCGCCGGTCTCCTCCATGACATCGGGAAAACCGGGATCGACAAGCATATCCTCAATAAACCGGGAAAGCTTTCCGCCGAAGAGTACGAGCAGATGAAGAAGCATGCCGAAAAGGGGGCGGAAATAATCGATAAAATGAAGGATATCCATCCTCGGGTGGCGGAGGCGGTACTCGGGCATCACATAAAATACAACCGTACAGGATACCCCGAATGGGCGAGAGAGAGGTCATTCGGGAGAATTAACGAAATCGTGGCCGTAGCCGACTGCTATGACGCGATTACCACCCTGCGCACCTATAGCGTGCCCATGTTGCCGAAGGGCGCAATAGATGTCATGCACCGACTTTCTGGAACTGCACTGAACGGTGAACTGGTGGGGAAATTTGAGGAAATGATGGGGCGATATCCGGTCGGCACCCTCGTGAGGCTCGACACAAATGAGATAGCTCTGGTTGTGAGGCCCCATCCAATGGAAAGCATGGTGCCCGCTATCAAGGTGATTATCGACTCTCGGGGAGTGGTGCTGGAGAGACCGAAACTTATGAGCCTCGCCGTTACGGATGGAACCCGGCATGCTACCATCGTATCACCGGTCGACCCGCTCTTGAAGAACGTAGATATATCTAGCTACCTGCTCGCATGATCCGCAGTTCGCCAAGGGCATGTGCAGCGGCTTCACGGGTCTGCGGATGGGGCGAGCGGAGCAGCTCGATGAACCTTGTCTCCAGGGACCCGTCCCCGATCCGCGCCAGCGCGGTAACTGCTTCAGCATCGAGGAGCCCGTCTCCCGAATCGAGAAAAGGGAGCAGCTCATCAATGAGCGAGGGGTTTCTGAAGTTCCCCAGTGCCGCGATTGCCTTGGCCCGGATCGCCGGATTCGGCTCTTTAAGGCGCTCCAGGAGTGCGGGGAGCGTACGGGGGTTGGCCAGATTGCCGAGGATTTCCACTGCGACCGATTTTATATCCTCTTCCGGTCGGGCGGCACAGTAGAGAAGAGCGGGGAGAACCTCTTCTCCGCCGATCTTGCCGAGGGCGTAGAGTGCCTTTATTTTGATTCCGAGGCTCCCGTTTGACAGCGCATCAAGAACTTCAGGAAGACTGCCGATCCCTTCCAGGCGCTCCAGAGCCTCTGCAGACGCGGTTCGAACCTCTTCGCAGGGATCGGTCAGCATGGCTGCCAGAGCTTCCCGCCGATTTCGTGTCGAATCAAATGGTTTCATATACATCTAGATACTAGCAAAATGAAAGGATTTAGCAACAATTTGTTTGCCTTCGCACGAGGAAAGAAAATGACCCCTCTGGAGAAAGTCTTAAGGAACCAGCCCTACCCCTGCTTCAGGCTGGTCAGCGTTCCTGACGCCCTGAACAATCGACTGAAGAAGGGTATGCTCTGCCTCTACAACATCGACGAGAAGATCTTTGATTTCCCGGTCGTTGGCAAAATCGGACCTGCTGAAGAACTGTTCGCCTATCTGGACTTCGTAGGATACTACGCGCTCGAGGACTTTCGCGACCTGGTGTTCGCCGGCAGGCTCCCCGTCAACTGCCCTTCCTGTAAAGGACCGGTCGAGGATGCCGGAATGATCTCCTTCGAACTGGAAGAAACGGGCACGACACAACTAGCTTTTGCTACCGGCGATGCGGAAATGTATGTCTGTGAATTTTGCGGCAGGCCCTTCGCGTTGATGTCGGCAGCAGACACTCACGTAGGAAAAAAACCATGACCACTAACGATCTGCTCCGCAGGCACCGTTAGCGCTGAACCTGAATCGCGAAACCATAGCCGGATTATGCACGTTGGGCGGTCATGAAATCAGACTGAGTTGACGCTTGGTGGCAGGAACACGTAGCCGGAAGGGGCGATTAACCCGTGAAATAACAGGGACAGGCTACTTTTCGGTAAAAGTAGCCTGTCCCCCTTTTGCTCAGGCTTGCAGAGTGAAGTAGAACGTCGCCCCCTTCCCCGCCTCCCCCTCGGCCAACACCCACCCGCCGTGGCGCCGGATGATCCGCTCCACGGTGGCGAGACCGATGCCATGGCCCTTGAATTCGCCGCTGCCGGGGAGCCGGTGGAAGGGGATGAAGAGTTTTTCCGCGTCGGTCATGGTGAAGCCGGTCCCGTTGTCGCGGACAAAATAGGCCGGCCTCCCGTCAATGACCGTGGTGCCGAATTCGACAGTTGCCTCCTTCCGGTTTGCAGTGTACTTCCAGGCATTGCCGAAGAGATTGTCCAGGACCACTCGCAGCAGGTTCGTGTCGCCGTCGACCGTTACGCCTTCGGCGATCCTGAATGTGACCAGGCGCTCGGGTTCGGCCAGCCTCAACTCCGCGGCCACAACCTGTGCCATTCCGCTGAGGTCCACCGTTTCACGGTGCAGTTCACTGTGCGCCAGTCGGGAGAAGGTGAGGAGCACGTCGATGAGCTCATTCATGCGCAGGGTGCCGTCATAGATTTCCCGGACATACCCCCGGCACTGCCCGCCCAAGCTGCCGCCACACGTCTCCAGGACCACCTGACAGTAGGCGTTGATGGCTGTCAGGGGGCGGCGCAGGTCGTGGGAGACCGAATAGTTGAAAGCCTCCAGCTCCTTGTTGGCGGTTTCCAGCTCCAGCGCCCGCGCCGCCAGGTCGATGTTCAGTATCTCGATCTCCTCCTCCTGCCGCTTGCGTTCGGTGATGTCGTTCAGGATGCTGAGCAGGCAGTCTTCCCCGTCGATCTCGATAATCGTGGCCGAATACAGCCCGACGAAGACCTTGCCGCACTTGTCCAGAAACTTGATCTCCCGGTCGCGCACCTCCCCCTTTTGCCGGATTGTCTGAATCACCCTGACGCGATCTTCCGGATCAAACCACAAATTGAGGTCGAGCGCGGAGCGGCCGATGGCCTCTTCCCGCGTGTACTTGAAGATTTTCTCGAAGGCCGCATTGACCTCGATCATCCGCCCTTCCTTCAGGGTGCTGCTGACAACGAGGAGGCTCGGGACGTAGCGGAATACCTTGGCGAATTTCTCCTCCGACAGCCGCAACGCTTCCTCCGCCCGCTTGCGTTCGGTAATATCGGTGATGATACCAATCATGCAGGTGATGCCGCAGAGTTCGGTCAGCTCGGCGGAGAGCAGGCCGACGAAGGTTTCGCCCGTTCTGTTCAGGAATACGATCTCCAGGTCGCGCAGCCTCCCCTCCTGCTGGAGAGCACTGATCAACCGGCTCCGGTCTGCCGGATTCTTCCAGATGTCTATTTCCGCCAGGGTGCGGCCGAAGACCTCTTCCCGCCGCCAGCCGCAAGTACGCTCGAAGGCCTCGTTGACATCGACGTACCTTTCATACGGCAACGTGGCAACAATGAGGAGGTTCGGTACGGCCATGAAAGCACGGGAGAACTTCTCCTCCGATTCGCGCAACGCCTCTTCCGCAAGCTTGCCCTCGGTGACGTTGTGCAGGGAGACGAAATAGGCTGCGTCGCCGTCCCACTCCGTTTCCACCGCCCACGTCTCCACCATGACGGTTCTCCCGTCCCGGGCCCGTATCTTCAGCTCGGTAGTCCCATCCAGCTCCAGGGGATAGACGTATTCCTCTCCTTCGAGTTCTTTTTCCGTACAGCCGAAAATCGTCGCCGCGGCCGGGTTGGCATGCCGAACAGTCCTCCTCCTGTCCACGATGAGGATCCCGTCCCTGTTCTTGGTCATGATGGCGCGGATACGTTTATTACAGGCCCGTAGTTGCTGGCGCTTCTGTTCCAGCTGCGCCTTGAGTTCGTCCGAATTTTCGCGCATAGGAATTCTCCTCCAGTCAACGCTCAGCAGTTGTTCCAGCGAAGTGGTCAGGCAGAGAGTCGTTACGCTTCCGAATTGAAAAACAGTGGTGTCTCATCCGGAGTTTCCGGATGGACATGATCAAATTTTAGCATACTTTTCCGAAGTTGCAGGACAGCGCCACCTGTATCTCCCGCGAGCTTCACGGCGACCTCAAGGTAGCTGGTGAAGGTACCGTGGGAAAAGGGGGCTGGCTGAAAAAGCAGCCTGTCCCCTTTTTCCCACCGGCTGTAGATTGGTATCTATGGAGTTAAGGATATAACTGACTGAACCGTTATGGTTGCAGATCCGGCGAGGAGCGATTGATCAATGAGTGTTGATGTCGCTATGTTGGTCAGCTTTTCGTAAACTACTGCGGTCCCTGCGGGGACGCTCATAATTCAACCTTGTTCCTGCTTAATATCACATCGCTACCTTATGCCGGTACAATTGACAAAACTCCCCGAAGAAGCTAAAAAAGAAGCACCGTGTATGATTCCATTGTCGAACCGACAGGAGCATTCAATGTTCAAAAAACTGGTTTCAGTCTACCGTGAATTTGCCATAGACGGCCGCCGGGCAGATGAGGTGGTCAAGGAATTGATGGACCTGTCCGGACACCTCGGCATCATGGACGGCAAGCTGGAGCTGGCGATCATGACAGCGTTCAAGACCGAAACGATGCTGGACGTGGAAATCGCCAAGGAGCTGTTCCACGTCAGGCTGAAGGCGATCGGCAAAGACCGGCTGGGGGGTGTCGACCCGGAGACGCTGTTCAATAACATCGACTGCCGGCCGCACGGCGAGGTCTGCGGCGCAGGCCCGGTCGAATGAAACGCCGGGGAACCCGACCCGGCCCCACAATTTCCCCCACAAAATGCCCTGCTTGCTCCGTTGTCCCTTCTTTTACAGAATAAGCAATGACATTCAAAATCATAATTGTGCTATAATAAGAACAGGAAGAAGTAGATCAAATATAAGCAGTTAAAAGAAAGAAGGCGCCATCGATGAGAAACCCGAAAGAAACAGCGGGCAACGTGAAATCCACGGGCAAGATGGCATTTTGCCATGCCAGTGTCTGCGTCGGCAACCAGACGCCTACAAACTGCATATGCCCGACCACCAAAAAATAAATATGCCGGCGGCGTAATCCCGTATTCACGGGAACGGATCGGCAATCCGCATTACAAAGACCCTGCAGATACCTCTGCAGGGTCTTTGTAATGGCCGCGGAAAGAAAAGCGGACCGAAAAGGCCAGCAGCGCAAGAGATAAGGATGAATTTTGCAATGTCATCCTTCAAGCGTACGGTCAGGCTTCAATGATGCGGAATGAGGGGTCAGGATTCCTCTTTTCTGTGACTGAAGAACTCGATCAGGAACTCGGCATCAAGGGGAGAAAGATCGAACTTGAAGATCGCTTCCTGAACGAGCGGCTGGACCGGCTGATCGGGATTCTCCAGCAGGTTGCCGGACACCCATTTGACGGCGCGGCGTATGTCTTCTCCATCCGGTAACAGGTCATGCATGGCTTTTTTAACTCCTCGGAATAATTATTAACAAAGGATGAACCAAGAGTTATGAATTGTGAAGTTCCAACCATTTAGAGCGGCGGGGTGCCGACGATCAGAACCCGCGGACCGTCGCTGATCTCGTGGAACGTACCGGGGTCATGGCGAGAGCCAATGACCCACAGGTAGAGTTCCTTGGCCGCTTCGAGGTAGGGGGGCTTCAGCTCGTGATAGTACGGTTTGTTCACTTTCCGGTCATGGGCGCTGTAGTATTCCTTCTGCATCTCCTCGTCATAGAGGCCGATGCAGCCGTGGGAGGCGGGGTTGCCGGGGACGTCGCGGCCATGGATATAGTAGGATGGCCAACCATCGGCTTTCTTGTCGACGTAGAACCGGAGGGAGTAATGCATCGGATAGCGGCGGCCGATCTCCTCGACGGTGTAGAGGTTCGATGTATGCTTTCGATCAGCCGCATCGATCCTGAATTCGCCATTCGGAACCCTGTGTCCCTCGATGCCGACCACCGCCGGACAGGAAAAGACGAGTGTGCCGTATTCGTAGGCGCCCAGGAACATCTCGGACTGGTCAACCAGGATGAATTTCTCGTCCCCGGCGGCGTCCGGGTACGTTGCCGGCAGCGGCGTAAAATCCTTGATATCTTCGAGAAGCTTCGGGACCTTGATCGATCTCCCGCCGATAAAATGGCGCCGGTCCATCCGGTTGAAGCGAAGCACGTCTTGCCAATGCTCGCCGAAAAGCCCCTCGGGCGTGTCTGTCCACTGCAGTTTCAGACATTGCCACTCGATGCGGGCATCACTTGGATAGCGGAGCTCACAGAGCGATTTTACTTTCACAGTGGCATTGCCCGGAGCGGCAAGGCAGAAAAGCACTACAACGGATATGCAGGCGGAATATAACCATTTCATACGAGTATCATATCACAAACAGTTGGATACATGCTTGTCAATCGGGGAATCCGGGGACAGCTCATACAAAGGATGAAGTATGAGTTATGAAATTTCAACCTTCATCCTTCATAATTCATCCTTCTATTGACGCCCGGTAAAATTCCATCACATCCTGCCCCTCACTGTTCATATGCCGGCATCGGTACGGAGCCCCCAGTGACAGGAGCCTGTTGATCAAATCCTCGATCTTCCGGACCGACGGTTTGTCGGGAGGAACCGCCAGGAATGCCTCTATTGCCGCATCCAGGAAGCCTGAACATTCCACCGGCGTATTGAGATATTTTATGGATTGAGCAATGATCAGCACGGCGACAAAAAATTTATCGACGCTCAGCGGCTCTCCCTTTCCCATCACCCCGGCAGTTGCCTCATACTCTTTCTTCAATTCGGCGATTGCCACATCATGGCAGAATTCCATCATCCAGTGGCCGACAAACCAGTCACTGGCAGCACTCAGCGCCGGCGCAACCGCAGGGAGCAGCTTCTCGTCCAGGCCGGCGATTGGGAAGCTGGTAGAAAAAAAAGGATGGACCTGTTCACACAGCAGGGCATGGCCCAGTTCATGAAGATAGTGGAGTTCCTGGTCCGGACCCGCTTCAGGGGGATTCGATGGCTGGAAGATCGTATGGGTCCTGGCCATGGGGTCGGAGAAAATGCGCAGCGGACCGGATGCCTGCGGTTCTTCCAGAATCATCCAGGAAAGTTCATCTTTGGCCTTTTTGACAAGATTCTTCAGCTTCTTCGTTTTCATGCGCTAACCTCTCAGAAATTTTCTCCGGTAACTTGTTTTTACAATAGCTTGATTAAATATACACCAAATTCATCGTCGTTTTCATGAGTATTTTTCCTTTTCCCGGGCTTGACCCTTTTTCTTTCCTCACCGGAAAAAACCGAACAGGTTCTTGAAGATTTTCCGCACTTTCCCCGCGAAGCTCCTGTCAACCTTCCTCTGCATGCCGCCGATATCCGGCGTCTCCGCCAGTGCCTGGCGGTACTCCGCCTCGGTCAGCACCCCCTTCTGCCGCAACTGTCCCAGGATCATGTCGGAGCGCTTCAGCACCCGGTCCAGGTGCCGGTACGGGTTGTAGACCTTCTGCGGGCCGGGGAGCATGGCGGCGAGGAAGGCGCATTCCCGCGGGGTGAGAGCGCTCGCCGGCTTGTCGAAATAGTAGCGGGCGCCGTGGCCGATCCCGTACACCATAGGCCCCAGTTCGACGATGTTCAGGTAGAGCTCGATGATCCGCCCCTTGGTAAGCTCCTGCTCCATCCGTTTGGCGAGGTAGATCTCCTCGAGCTTGCGGGTAATGGTCTTTTCCCGGGAAAGGTAGAGGTTCTTCGCTACTTGCTGGGTTAAGGTCGAGGCGCCACGGGCGAAGCGCTTCTTCTCCAGGTCATACTTGATGGCGTTTTTGATCGCCGTGACATCGATCCCCTCGTGCCGGTAGAAGTTGGCGTCTTCCGCCACGATGACCGCCCACTTCATCTCCGACGGAATGCTCTCCGACGCGGTCCACCGGGCGTTTTGCGGCCCGACGACAAAGGGGTGGATCTTCCCCTGCCAGTCCTTCACCTGGATGGTCAGGTTCATCCGCCGGTCGGCCAGCCCCGCCACCGCGGGGAGGCGGTAGAGCGTCAGGCCGATCCAGGCGGCATAGAGAAAGATTCCGCCGAGGACGATTGCCGCCAGCCATTTTAATACCTTCACGTCTACCTCTCGGGGGAAAAACTGATCTGCTTCACGATAGCAGATAATTGCGGATGATTGGGAGGGAAAAACGGGGCAGGTCTGCACGGCCTGTTGCCCAATCCCTTATTTCATATGTTCACCGGATAAAAATGTGTCCAGCTCCGGTTTCATTTAATTTGTGTCAATTCGGGCTCAACGTATTGCAGTTGTAGCTTGAATTCACTGCGTGCCTTCTCCCCATAAACTGGGCCAGAATAAGGAGAAAAGACCTGCTGACTTGCTAATATTTGTATGTTAACCAGGTGGTAACATATTCCACATCTTCTCCAGGACCCGATTCCTTAAGGAAACGGCCGGCAATAAAATGGCCGTAAATTGCAACGAACGACAAGTGTCGGTCGATTTCCCAGAACAACTGCGCCTGGGGCATGCTGCCAATGTAGCGGGCATTGCTATTCTTGCCGGAACGGACAAGGGCGACGGCGTTGTTGTACAGCCCGTCACGGGTGCTCTCCCGCCAGAAAAAATCCCAGTCGAAGATGAGCGTGAGGTGGCTGGTGAGGTGAAGGTCGAGACAGGGGTTCAGGTCAATGAAGTTGGCCGGGCCGATCAGGCCCGCCTCACTGAAATAGGCCCCTTTCGGGAAAAGCGGGTTGAAAGTTTGCAGGTCCGGGTTGGCCGGGTCTTTGTCGCCGCTGGCGATGTTAGCCCTCAGGCCGAACCGCGGGCGAAGCGGCAATGACATAAGTGTGTAGCCGGTGTCCGAGGCAACTGTCCAGGCTCGGATGTCGCCAGTGCCGAAGCTTCCCCACTGGTAGATGGCCTCGAAGTTGTAGTCGAGCGGCGGTTCGGTGCGCCATAACCTGGTCCCCACCGAGTGCCGGGTCTCGCGGGCCGCTCCTTGATCGAAGCCCGCTTTACGTCGATACAGCCCGATGTAGTAGAGGTCAATATTTCCCTTAGAGAGAAGCGGGAAAGGAAGTACCGCATACGTTCCCCACAGGGCCTTGGTATTGTCCGGCCCGTCGTCGAAAACGTGACGGTTGGTCTGCGCCGGTTTGGTGGCAAACCCGTCGAACTGCACCTCTCCATTTCGGTATATGACCCGGAAGCCGTCGAAGCTCTGGCGCACGTTCGGCCCTTCCCGTACCGAAATGAGACGCTGGGAGCCGTAGGCCAGTTCCTGCCGGCCTGAGCGCAGGGTAAGCGAGGTATCGTCCGTGAGATCGAATTTCAGATCGAGGAATGCCTGGTGCAGATCGAGTTCGTCCTCGTCAGTCGGTCGAGGCCCGCCCTTGCGGTCATTTTCCAGGCTGCTCTGGAGCTGAGAGAAAAAACGGGCGTGTTCGCCCATCTGGAGGTCGCCGTGCAGAAAATAGCGCTGGAGGAGATAGCCGGATCCTGGGGGTCCTGCCCCCCAGTTAGGATGGCTGAAGTATTCGTACCGCTCCCGTGCCTCCCCGCCAAGAGAGAGATACCAACTGCCGGTCTCATTGAGCGACACGTATTTGACCGGGTCCCAGAAGTCGGAGCGCATTGCCGCGTCACGCAGATAGCGGTAATCCTCGTCGGCACGGTTCAACTTGGAGGGCGGGGGCTGGAAGGCTGTTCCCGCTTCGGCATGCGCAGTCTCCGGGCGGCTGAGAAGCATCGCGACCACCATGAGAAATAGTGCAGCAAGCACCTGGTTAACGTTCATCATACTGTTTACCCTTTATCACTTTTCGGGCCGCTGAGAAAAAAGATAGTTGGCCAACGTCTTTAATTCCTTGTAAAGTCTACTTATATTGCTCATTTATTCAACTAACAATTCTTGTCGTGATTGAATAATGTCCGGCACTTTTTTCAAAAAAACAGGTCGTGCAGAAAAAGCATTGCACGACCCGCTATTAACAGCATCTGTAATTTTAAACTACTGTGATTCTCCCCTCCTAAGCAGCCTTGGCCATCTTTACCCCCTCGCCATGCCCGCCAAGGAACTCCTTGACGAAACGGACTTCGATGCCGTACGGAGAGTGCGCCTTCAAGATATCCATGCATCCCTCGTACGTCTCGCTCCGTGCCCAATCCTGCTGGAGTTCGAAGAGAAACTGCAGCGAGGTGATTGGCACCGCGCCCGCCTGAACAAGCCGCTCTACAGCCCGCTCGTGCGCTTCAACGGTGACATCACCGCAGGCGTCGGTGGGGATGTAGACCTCATAGCCGGCCTGGAGCAGGTCGATTGTTGGGAAGAGCACGCAGGCTTCGGTCCAGAGCCCGGCCAGGACGACTCTTTTCTTCCCGGTCTTTTCGATCGCCCCCCTGAAATTCCTGTCGAGCCAGGCATTGATGGACGTCCGGTCGATGGGAGTCTTTCCGGGGAAGATGCCGGTGACCTCGGGTATCATCGCCCCGCTGAAGCTGTCGGCAGCGACGGTCGACAGGATTGTCGGCACCTTGAAGAGTCTGGCCGCCTCGGCGATTATCTGGACATTCTGGACAATTGTGGTTCTATCGTGAGAGTTTACCCCGGAAAACATCGCCGGCTGGTAGTCTATGAGAGCCAGCGCGCAGTCGCCGGGAGTCAACATGCCGTGAAAATATTTGCTTGCCATGACAAGTACCTCCTTCCCGGGGAATTTCCATTCATTCCCCGTTTACCTGTGTACATTATATCACTGCCGGCCGTGTAAAAACAATTGCAATCCGGGCTTTCCGTTTGTCCCTCCCGAGCTCAAAAGGCGAAGCAGTCACAGCCGATCCCCCA
>JBGPCQ010000040.1:0-20510 GCA_041481895.1 Geobacteraceae bacterium
ATATCGGCATGTCCGCATTGCCGGGAAGAGCGTGCAATTGAAATAACAGACGATCGGGGTATAGTTGATAAAACATTTGAAAGCATTAAAGTAATTTCCCCGGAGCCCTGACGGGACGAAATGACCAAGGCGACCACTGACTGGAGGGGGGCCGTGGTTGATGTTGAGGGTGAAGGGGAGCGTCTACTACCTCGTTGCCCGGAGCCAGAGGACACCCTCCTGAAACCGGATTGTCTCGTATATCCGGCAAGCTGTGCAAAATTAACATATTGAAACAAAAATCGATTTATTGACGTGCGTCAAGACAATTTCAAAAAGATGTTCTACAGTTTTAGAAATATCATCAGTTCAACTCCACTGTGGCATCAGAGAATAGCAGCAGGCATTGGAATAAAACGGTAATGAGCTAACTTGAAAAAAATCTTCTACCGGAGGGGAAGCATATGCGTGACTGTTTGAAAAGTTTGCCTTTAGTGCTCATCCTTTCATTAGTCCTGCCTGGAGTGGCTGGGGCTGATTCAGGAAAGGACCTCTTCGAAAAGCAGTGCGCCGGCTGTCACACCATTGGCGGCGGCGACAGCGGCGGCCCCGATCTGAAGGGGGTGGCGGCGCAGAGGTCCGCTGCCTGGCTGGAGCGGGTCATCGTGGAACCGGATAAATTGACTCTGGGCAAGGACCCCACCCAGGTTGAACTGGTCAAGAAGTACGGCTTCGAGATGCCGAACCTGGGAATCAGCCGTGATGACGCCAGGAAGATCATCGCCTATCTCAAGGGGGGGGCGCCTCCATCCGGGAAACCCGCCAAGGGCGCCACTGTCGAAGCTCCCGCCACTGCAGCGGCAGCCGCCGGCGCTGCCGCGCCGCCGGCGGAACAGCCTCCCGTCAAGCCCGAGGAGATTGTTGTTACACCCGAACTTGTTGCCAGGGGAAAAGCTCTCTTCTCCGGCAGGAAGCAGTTCAGTAAAGGCGGCGCACCCTGTATCGCCTGTCATGCCTTCAGCTATCCCGGGATGCAGAGCGGCAACCTGGCTGCCGACCTGACCGGTCTCTATACCAGGATGGGGGAACAGGGGGTGCGGGGAGTTTTGAAGAGCCTGAAATTCCCGATCATGAAGAAAGCCTATGCCGACCGGCCGTTGACGGATGAGGAAATTACCGCGCTCATCGCCTTTACCAGGGATGCGGCCGCCCGGAAGGGAGGCGGTCCGGCTCCCTTCCCCCTTGCCGGCGTCGGCCTGTTTGCGGTGTTCATGCTGGGAATGACTCTCTACAGGAGGAGGATCAGATAATGGCGAACGAGCGGATCAAGGACGACCGTTCCCCGTGTGACCGGGAGTGGGAGGAGTTCTACCGGAACCGGTGGCAATACGACAAGGTGGTGCGCAGCACCCATGGAGTCAACTGTACCGGCGGCTGCAGCTGGATGGTCCACGTCAAGGACGGCATCGTCGGATGGGAACTTCAGGCCAACGACTACCCCCAGTTCAATGCCGATATCCCCAATCATGAACCGCGCGGCTGCGCCCGGGGGATCAGCTTCTCCTGGTATCTCTACAGCCCGATGCGGGTCAAGCACCCGTATATGCGCGGCGCCCTCATCGACCGCTGGCAAGAGGCGCGGAGCCGGTTCGACGATCCGGTGGATGCCTGGCAGAGCATCGTCGAAAACCCGGAGACGCGGCAGAGCTATACGGGCAAGCGCGGCATGGGAGGCTTCCGCAGGGCGTCCTGGGACGACGTGGTGGAACTCATCGCCGCTTCCACCCTCTATACGGCCAAGAAGCACGGTCCCGACCGGGTGGTCGGGTTCTCCCCGATTCCGGCCATGTCCATGATCAGCTATGCGGCCGGCACCCGCTTCCTCCAGCTCTTCGGCGGGGTGGCCATGAGCTTTTACGACTGGTACTGTGATCTCCCCCCCGCCTCTCCCCAGGTATGGGGTGAGCAGACCGACGTCAACGAGTCGGCTGACTGGTATAACGCCTCCTACATCGTCCTGTGCGGCTCCAATGTCCCGATGACCCGGACTCCCGACGCCCACTACCTTGCCGAGGCCCGCTACCGGGGCGCCAAGGTGGTGGTCATGTCGCCGGATTACAGCATGGCGAGCAAATTTGCCGATGCCTGGCTGCCGGTGGAGCAGGGTCATGACGGCGCTTACTGGATGGCGGTGAACCACGTGATCCTCACCGAGTTCTATGCCAACCGGCAGGTCCCCTTCTTTACAGAGTATGTTCTGAAGTACACCGACCTGCCGTTCCTCGTCAAGCTCTCTGAGAAGGACGGCGCTTGGCGGCAGGGCGAATTCCTCCGGGCGGCCGAGATAGAGCGGAGCGCCGGTCTCGAACACGCCGATTGGACCCTGTGCGTGGCCGACGGGGCGGGCGAGGTGCGGATTCCCCACGGCAGTCTCGGCTCCCGCTGGAGCAAGGCAGAGGGTAACTGGAACCTGGATATGCGGGACATGCTGGACGGCGGGGATATCGACTGCCGGTTGAGCTTTCTGGGTGAAGAAACCCGTAAGGTCCGCTTCACCTTCGAGGCGGACGGCGACGTGATCCGAGAGGTACCGGTCCGTCGTATCGTGACGAAAGACGGCGAGGTGACGGTCACCACCGTCTTCGATCTCCTCATGGCCCAGTTCGGTGTTTCCCGGGGTCTTGCGGGCGATTACCCGGCAAGCTACGAAGACGATAAGCCCTTCACCCCGAAGTGGCAGGAAAAATACACCGGCATCGCCGCCGAGACCCTGATCAAGATGGCCCGCGAGTGGGCCGCGAACGGCGAGCAGAGCGGCGGCCGGAACATGATCATCACCGGCGCCGGCATCAACCACTGGTACCACAACGACCTGATCTTCCGGGCCGCCATCACTGCCCTCATCCTCACCGGCAGCGTCGGTCGCAACGGCGCCGGACTGGCTCACTATGTCGGGCAGGAGAAGGTCGTGCCGCTCGCTCCCTGGACCTCCATCGCCATGGCCCAGGACTGGACAAAAGCATCGCGGCTCCAGAATACCCCGAGCTTCTGGTACATGCATTCCGACCAGTGGCGCTACGACCGGCGCTTCGTCGACTACTTCAAGCCCGAGACCGGGGAGAAAATGCCGCTCCATGCCGCCGACATGAACGCCAAGGCGGTCCGCCTCGGCTGGCTTCCCTTCTCCCCCCATTTCAACGACAACCCCCTGCGGCTTGTTGAGGCTGCCCAGGCAGCGGGGGCTGCCACCGACGACGAGATCCGCGCCTGGTTGGTCGGGCGCCTGAAGAGCGGCGAAACCCGCTTCGCCATCGAGGACCCGGACGGGGCGGGGAATTCCCCCAAGGTCTGGTTCATCTGGCGCGGCAACGCCATCTCGGCCAGCGCCAAGGGGCACGAATTTTTCCTCAAGCACGTGATCGGCGCCCCCAATGCGAGCTTCACCGCCAAAGAGGTAGCCAAGGGGCAGGTGAAGGATATTGTCTGGCACGAGGAAGCCCCGCAAGGAAAGATGGACCTGGTGGTGGATCTCAACTTCCGGATGGACACCTCGACCATGTACTCCGACATTGTCCTGCCGGCGGCCACCTGGTACGAAAAATCCGACCTGAACACCACCGATATGCACTCCTTCGTCAACTGCATGGATGCCGCCGTGCCGCCGGCATGGGAGTCGAAGTCCGACTGGAAGATCTTCGGCGAGATCGCCAAAAAAGTGAGCGAACTGGCGGCACGACATTTCCCCGAACCGTTCAAAGACATCATTGCGGCGCCGCTCCTGCACGATACGCCGGGCGAAATTGCCCAGCGGCAGGTGAAGGACTGGAAGCTCGGCGAGTGCGAGCCGATCCCCGGCACAACCATGCCGAATCTCCCCATCGTCGAGCGGGATTATGTCAACCTGTACAATCGCTTCATGTCCCTCGGACCGGGCATCGGCCACCTCCATGCCCACGGCGTCAGCTGGGAGGCGGACGACCTCCACGAAAAGCTCCTCAAGGAGATGCCGACGCGCTCCTGGGCCGGAAAAAACTGCATCGATCTGGAGGACGAACGGATCGTGGCAGACGTGATCATGGCTTTTGCCCCGGAAACCAACGGCGAACTGGCCTACCGCGCCTATCAGAACCTGGAGAAGCGGGTCGGCAAGCCGCTTAGCCAGATCGCCGCGGGGGACCGGAACTTCCGGATCACCTGGGAGGAGATTACCCAGAAACCGCGCCGCTTCATCAGTACGCCGGTCTGGAGCGGACTGGTCAACGAGAACCGCCCCTACGCCCCCTACACCCTCAACGTCGAGCACGGGGTGCCGTGGCGTACTCTCTCCGGCCGGCAGTCCCTCTATCTCGATCACCCCTACTACGGCGAGTTTCACGAGGGGCTCCCCACCTTCAAGGGGAAGCTCGACCCGGCGCTCCTCGACGAGACCGAGGGGGAAACGGGGCTTGTCCTCAATTTCCTCACTCCCCATGGCAAGTGGAGCATCCATTCCACCTACAGCGACAACCTGCGCATGCTCACCCTCTCCCGGGGAGGGCAGACGGTCTGGCTCAACCACGAGGATGCAGCCGGCGCCGGAATCGAGGACAACGAGGCGATCGAGGTTTACAACGCCAACGGTGTGGTGGTCTGCCGGTCGATCGTCTCGTCCCGGATTCCGCGCGGGGCGGCGGTCATGTACCACGCGCCGGAGAGGACCCTCAACGTCGGGAAGTCGAGGAAGAGCGGCAAAAGGGGCGGGGTGCACAACAGCCTCTCCCGGATCCGTCTGAAACCGACGCTGATGCTCGGCGGTTACGCCCAGTTCAGCTATTACTTCAACTACTGGGGACCGACTGGGGTCAACCGGGACTGCTATGTGGTGGTGCGGAAACTCAACATAAAGTAAAAATCATGAAATCACCCACCACGGAGACACGGAGGCACGGAGAAAAATCATATAACCCGAATGAACAGGGACAAACAGGATATCCAGAATTAACCCTAGAAAAAGGATACGAACATAGGTATTCCATCCTGATTATCCTGAATATCCCTGTTAGAAATGGTTTTGATTTTAGTTTTCCTCCGTGTCTCCGTGGTGAAATAGGCCTTTATAAGGGAGCAACGTCATGAACGTACGAGCGCAACTGGTGATGGTGTTCAACCTGGACAAGTGCATCGGCTGCCACACCTGCAGCATCTCCTGCAAAAATATCTGGACCGACCGGAAGGGCGCCGAGTACATGTGGTGGAACAACGTGGAGACCAAGCCCGGGGTCGGCTATCCAAAGAAATGGGAGGACCAGAGTATCTTCAAGGGGGGGTGGGTCGCCGACGGCCGCAAGCTGAAACTGCGGGCGATGGGGAAAGGGCCGACGCTCCTCAACATGTTCTTCCAGCCCAACATGCCGAAGCTCGAAGATTACTACGAGCCATTCGACTTCGACTACAGCAATCTCTACAAGGCCCCGCCGGGGAGTGACCAGCCGGTGGCGGAGGCCTTTTCCCAGATATCGGGTGAACGGATCGAGGAGATCAAGGGGGGCCCCAACTGGGACGACGACCTTTCCGGCTCGCAGCTCTATGCGGCCGAGGACACCAACCTGGAAGACCGGAAAATCATCGAGGATTACGGCAGGATCTTCATGCACTACCTGCCGCGCATCTGCAACCACTGCCTGAATCCCGCCTGTGTTGCCTCCTGCCCGTCCCGGGCGCTCTACAAGCGGGGCGAGGACGGTGTGGTCCTGGTGGACCAGAATGCCTGCAAGGGGTGGCGTTTCTGCACCAGCGCCTGCCCCTACAAGAAGGTCTATTTCAACTGGAACAGCGGCAAGGCGGAGAAGTGCATCTTCTGCTTTCCCCGTACCGAGACCGGGCAGTGCAACGCCTGCGCCCACAGCTGTGTCGGCAGGATCCGCTACGTCGGCGTCCTCCTCTACGATGCCGACCGGGTCGAGGAGGCGCTGCTCGCGCCTGACGACCGGCTGGTGGCGGCTCACCGTTCGGTGATCCTCGATCCGCGCGATCCGCAGGTTAAGGCTGCTGCCCGCACAAACGAGGTCCCAGAGCAATGGCTGGAGGCTGCCGAGAAATCGCCGGTCTATGCCCTGGTGAAAGAGTTCGGCGTTGCCCTGCCGCTCCACCCCGAGTTCAGGACCATGCCGATGGCCTACTATATTCCCTCCCTTTCCCCGGTCCTTGCTACCATCGGTGACCTTCACGAGGTAGCGGAACACGGATCGATCCCGGCATTGGAAAAGCTTCGAGCCCCCATCGGCTTCCTGGCGAGCCTCCTCTCCGGAGGGAACCGGGAGATTATCGAGGATGCCCTGAAAAAGCTCATTGCGTTGCGGGTTTTCATGCGGAGCAAGAACCTCGGCCGGACCCCGGCTGAAGAGGCGCTCCGGCAGGCGGGTCTCGATGAGAAAGGTGCAGATCGGCTGTACCGGCTTTTCACCATCGGCGGCTACAATGAGCGGAACATCATCCCGAGTCAGCAGCGGGAGGAGCAAGATCCCTTCAAACGGAACGGGGAAGCCGGTTTCGGCATCCTCAAGAAGACCGGGAGAGTAAAATGACCAGTGCCGATACCTATGCATCCCTGGCCCGGATGCTCGACTATCCCGCGGAAAAGAACGGACTGCACGAGGCCCACGGCGTCGTCCGCACCTTTCTGGACGAGCGCCACCCGGGCTGTTCCATTGCATCTTTCGCCGAATTCGTTGCCGCCTCGCCACTCGCAACACTCCAGGAGGAATATGTCGCGACCTTCGATTTCAACCCGGCGACTGCTCCCTACCTGGGGCATCACCTCTTCGGCGACAACCAGAAAAAGGGAGGATACATGATCAGTCTGAAACAGGAGTTCAGCCGGCTCGACTTCCACCCTGCCGGCAACGAACTCCCCGATCACCTGGCGGTGGTGCTCGGGTTCCTCGCTCATCTGGCGCGCCATGAGGACGATGCTGTACGGAGGCAATTCATTGCCTGCTACGTCCTCCCCGGGCTGCAACGGCTCAACGCGGCGTTCGCCGCCCGTCGGCAGTCGCCGTGGCAAGCCCTCGTAGAAGCGGCCGAATGGCTCTGCGCCGCAGACTGTGCTGCGGAGCCGGATTCGGTCGGATACCGCGGCAACGAGAAGGAGGCGACGCAGGCGTATAATGAAATACGCAGAGGAGCCTCCGACGATGTTAACAAAGGTAGCCGATTGAAGACGACTTCGCAGATGGAGGTGACCCCATGCTGAACACATTCATATTCATCGTGCTCCCTTACGCTACCCTGGCGCTCTGTATCTTCGTGACGCCCTACCGCTACGTTACCAACCGGCTTACCTGGTCGGCCTATTCCACCCAGTTCCTGGAGCGGAAGACCCTCTACTGGGGGATCAATCCCTGGCACTACGGCATTATCCCGGTGCTGGCGGCGCACGTCATCGGCATTGTTGCCCCCGGCCCGATGAAGGCATTCCTCGGGAACCAGCAGACCCTGGTCGCTCTGGAGAGCATCGGCCTGGCACTGGGGCTGTTCGCCCTGTTCGGCTGCCTGGTCCTCTTGCTGCGCCGGGTCAATGCCCCCATGCTCAAAAAGGTGACTTTCACCAGTGACTGGCTGCTCCTTCTGCTCTTGGCGATCCAGGCCGCCACCGGCATCTACATCTCCGTCTTCATGCGCTGGGGCTCCCAGTGGTACCTCCATATCGCTGTTCCCTATTTCTACTCGCTTCTCACCTTCACCCCGCAGGTCGAGTACGTGGCTGATTTTCCGCTGATCTTCAAGCTGCATGCGGCCGGGGCCTTCCTGATCGTCGCCGTGCTGCCGTTTACCAAGCTGGTGCATATACTCTACCTGCCGGTCGCCTTTCTGACGGATCCGCCGATACTGTACAGGTGGCGGTCCAGGTAAGGTGTTTATCATAAGATGGCGAAGCCGGAACCAAACAAAAAAATTCGTAAAAAATTTTCACGCGGATCAAGTCTGATAAAACTACTAAGTGCCAGTAAGCTGCAAAATGCGCAGCAACAGTCACTAATGATAACTTCGGATAAAAATCGGATAAACCTTTTCTATGGTTTTAAAATCAGATTTTAATCAGATTCTATCCGACGTTATCCGCGGGCAACGGTTTTGAATTTGATTCACTGTCGTCCATTTTGCTCAATTATTGTAAAGAATGAAGTCATAAGAGACTAAATTGGAAGGAATTAGAAATGCTGGAAGTCGCAACGTGGAAATCCCATAAGGTTCTCTTCCTCAACACCCTGGCCTTCACGGTCTGCTTTGCCGCCTGGATGTTCAACGGAGTACTGGTAACCTTTCTCGTCGATAACCAGGTTTTCAACTGGGGCCCGGTCAAGATCGGCTGGCTGTTCGGGATTCCGGTTCTGACCGGCTCATTGTTCCGGCTTCCGGCCGGGATGCTCACCGACAAGTTTGGCGGCAAGCCGGTTTACGGCACGCTGTTGCTGCTCTGCGCAGTTCCGATGTACCTGCTCTCCAAAGCAGACAGTTTTGCCTCATTCGCTCTCTGCAGCTTCGGATTCGGCATGGCCGGGGTGAGTTTTTCCATCGGCATCGCCTTCACCTCGGTCTGGTACCCCCGCGAACGGCAGGGTACGGCCCTCGGCATCTTCGGAGCCGGGAATGCCGGGGCGGCTTTGACTACCCTGTTTGCCCCGACTATGCTCAACAGGCTGACCAATAACGGCGCAAACATCGAGGGATGGCGCGACCTGCCCGTCTATTACGCGCTTATTCTGGCGGTCATGGGCGTAATCTTCCTGATCTTCAGCGAAAACAGAAAGCCGGCCAGCTCAGTCAAGTCCTTTGCTGAGATGCTGACGCCGCTCAAACACATGCGCGTCTGGCGTTTCGGCCTGTACTACTTTCTGGTGTTCGGCTGTTTTGTGGCATTCTCCCAGTGGCTCGTGCCCTACTTTGTCAATGTCTATTACCTCCCCCTGGTCACTGCCGGCCTGTTTGCCTCGATGTTCAGCCTTCCTTCCGGCGTGATCCGCGCCCTGGGGGGATGGATGTCCGACAGGTTCGGCGGCCGCCAGATCATGTACTGGGTGCTCGGCTTCTCAACGCTGATCAGCCTGATGGTCATTGTGCCGAGAATGGAGATATATTCCCCCGGACGGGGCGTCATGGCCAAACGCGCCGGGGTGGTGAAGGAAGTGACGGCGTCATCCGTTCTGGTGGAGGAGGTAAAAACTTCATCGGCCGTCCTGGGAGAACAGACCTACCCGTTGAAGGCCAAGCCTGCAGCCATGGAGAATTTTGACAACCGGATGCTGGTCCTGCCCGGCAAACAGACTTGGCAGGAGCCGGTAGTTGCGGTCGGGCAAACGGTGAAGAAAAAAGAGTTGCTGGCCAAAGGGGTGACACGCATCTTCTTTCAGGCCAACGTCTGGATCTTTGCCGTGCTGGTCCTGGTGCTCGGCACAATCTGGGGGATCGGCAAGGCGGCAGTCTACAAGCTGATTCCGGATTATTTTCCGGAAGAGGTCGGCGTGGTTGGCGGCATGGTGGGAGTCCTCGGAGGGCTTGGCGGTTTCGTCTGCCCCATCGTATTCGGCTATCTCCTGGAATGGACCGGTCTCTGGACCAGCTGCTGGATGTTCATGTTCGCCCTGTCGCTCGCATGCTTGCTGTCGTTGCACTACGTAGTAAAGAAGATGATGCTGGAGAAACACCCCAAAGACATGCGCAAGTTGGAAAATTAGTTACGTGCTTAAGATTATTACAACGGCGATTAAATAGATCAATGTAGGAGCGCCGCCCTCGGCGCGATAATCGCGGCGCGGCGCCGCTCCTACTAATCAAGGAGACAATAATGGCATCTCGCGTATTGACTACATGGACCCCGGAGGACAAGGAATTCTGGGAAAAGGAAGGAAAGGCGATCGCTACCCGCAACCTCTGGATATCCATCCCGGCCCTGTTTCTGGCGTTTTCGGTCTGGATGGTCTGGAGCGTGGTGGTGGTCAACCTCCCCAGCATCGGTTTCGCCTATGATTCCAACAAGCTCTTCTGGCTGGCGGCGCTGCCGGGACTGACCGGGGCCACCCTGCGGATATTCTATTCCTTCATGGTCCCCATCTTCGGCGGCCGGAAATGGACCACCATCAGCACCGCGTCGCTGCTGATCCCGGCCATCGGCATCGGTCTTGCGGTCAGGAACCCGCAGACCAGCTATACGACCATGCTGATCCTTGCACTGTTGTGCGGTTTTGGCGGCGGCAACTTCGCCTCCAGCATGGCCAACATCAGCTTCTTCTTTCCCAAGGCGCAGAAGGGGACGGCGCTGGGGCTCAACGCCGGTCTCGGCAACCTGGGGGTGAGCGCCATGCAGTTCCTGGTGCCGCTGGTCATCACCACCGGCACGTTCAGCGCTCTCTGCGGCGACCCCCAGATGTGCGTCATAAAAGGGGTGACCAAATCTCTCTGGCTGCAGAACGCCGGATTCGTCTGGGTCCCCTTCATCGTCGCCTCGACCATCGCCGCCTGGTTCGGCATGAACGATATTGCCAGCGCCAGGGCGTCGTTCAGCGAACAGGCAGTCATCTTCAGACGGAAGCATAACTGGATCATGTGCTGGCTCTACCTCGGCACCTTCGGGTCGTTCATCGGATACTCCGCCGGTCTTCCCCTCCTGATCAAATCCCAGTTTCCGGGCATGAACCCGACCAAATATGCGTTTCTCGGCCCCCTCGTCGGCGCTCTGGTCCGGCCGGTGGGGGGGTGGCTGTCCGACAAGCTCGGCGGCGCGGTGGTCACGTTCTGGAATTTCATCATCATGGCTGCGGCCGTGTTCGGCGTACTCGCCTTCCTTCCCCATGGCGGGGCGGGGGGTAATTTCTGGGGCTTCCTGGCCATGTTCATTCTCCTGTTCTTTACCACCGGCATCGGCAATGGCTCCACCTTCCGGATGATCCCGGTCATCTTCCTGACCGAGCGGCAGCGCGAGGCCGAGGGGAAGGGGCCTGAAGCCCAGGAGCAGGCGGTGCGGGACGCCGGCAAGGAGGCTGCCGCAGTGCTCGGCTTCAGTTCCGCATTTGCCGCGTACGGCGCCTTCTTCATTCCCAAGAGCTTCGGCACCGCCATCACAGCAACAGGAGGACCGGATGCGGCCCTCTATGGTTTTATAATTTTTTATGTAAGCTGCATCATCACGACCTGGTGGTACTATTCGCGTAAAAACGCCGAAATGCCCTGCTGAGCGAAGACGGTTCCCCCGCGGATACCGCTTGAAAATAATTTAATGTCATTTGTGCTGCATACGGTAAAATTTATCTGCAGTTCGAGGAGATCCATCATGGAGCACTTTATTTCCGACTCGTTGAGTGACCGGATTGTGCGGGAAAGCGGCGACGCCATTGTCTTCTCCGATGTCGACGGCATCATCCGCCTCTGGAACCGGGGCGCCGAAGAGATGCTCGGGTTCACTGCCGCGGAGGCCCTCGGCCGGAGCCTCGACCTGATAATCCCGGAAAAAATGCGAGCCCGGCACTGGGAGGGGTACCGTAAGGTCATGGCGACCGGCGTGACAAGGTACGGCAAGGAACTCCTCGCCGCGCCCGGTCTCTGCAAGGACGGCGGCCGGAAATCCCTGGAGTTCAGCATGGCCATTCTCCGCGGGGCGGATGGCGGGGTCCTGGGCATCGCCGCGATAATACGCGACGTAACCGCACGTTTTGCAAGGGAGAAGGCGCTCAAGGAAAAATTGACAGCCCTGGAGGAATCATCGGCGCATTAACCGGTCGTGCCTGTCAGGCGCTGTCCGGGGCGTAACAAGAATCGGTTGTTGACACTACATACCAGCGAAAGGAGAAGCAACACTATGAGGGGAAAGAATCTGGCCATGCTGGCCATAGTCGCCGGAGGAGCGGCACTTCTGTCGTTGCCGGTCTTTTCATCCGCTGCCAAGGAGAAACCCGCGGCAAAGATGATCAATGACGGCAGGGCGAAATGCTACGAGTGCCACGAGGAGGTCAAGGACCTTAAAGAAGGTTCCAAGCATGCAATGCTTGCGTGCAGGGAGTGCCACGACAACCTGGACAAGCACATGGAGAGCAGCGGCGACGTCAAGCCGGTAACGAAGATCGATGCGGCCCTCTGCGGCACGTGCCACAAGGACGAATTCGAGAGCTTCTACAAGGTGGATTACGAGGCCCAGGCCCGCAAGGAGAAGGGTGCCCCCGCCGGACGCTCCCCCATGATGGACAAGCTCCTGGCTCCGTACGGCTTCACCTTCGAGCACAACGAGCCGCGCGGCCACGCCTTTATGGTGACCGACCAGTTTGTGGTCGACCGCTTTGCCGGCGGCCGCTTCCAGTACAAGAAAGGGTGGTTCGGTGTAGACAGCGTCGGCAAGACCTGGGACATCCTGGAGGACAGGGGACCCGATTTCAAGATGGGGGAAACCGCCAAGGCGGGGAACCCGACCTGCATCCAGTGCAAGACCTCCGATCACATCCTGAAATGGAAATTTCTCGGCGACAAGGACCCGAAGGCAACGTGGGACCGTACCTCCGACATCATCGCGGTGGCCAAGGACACCCACAACCCGGTGGGGTGCATCCACTGCCATGATCCGCACGGCACCCAGCCGCGCATCGTCCGGGACGAGCTGATCAACGAGATCAGTAAGGGATCGAAGATGTTCGCGGGCAAGGACGGTACAACCGATCTGAAGGTGATCGATTTTCGCGGCTTCCGCAAGATCGGCATCATGCAGAAGGCCGACTCGCGCATGATGTGCGCCCAGTGCCACGTGGAATATGCCTGCGGCAAGGGGTATGAATTCGATACCGGCAAGGGGATCGGCTTCGACGACCAGCGGACCAACCACATGCCCCTCAAGGGACCGAAGGAACTGCTGGAACACTACAAGAAGCTCAATTTCTTCGATTTCAAGCATGCCGTGACCGGGGCGCGGCTCGTCAAGCTCCAGCATCCCGAGGCGGAAACGTATGCGGGGAGTGTCCATGACCGGGCCGGGGCCACCTGCGAGGATTGTCACATGCCGGTCATGAAGAACAAGGAGGGGAAGACCTTCAAGTCCCACATGGTGATCAAGCCGAAGAACCATGTCAAGGAAGCCTGCATGCGGTGCCATCCTCAGTGGACGACCGAGCAGAAGCTCTACCAGATTGACGCCGTCCAGAATTATGTCAAGGGGAAGATGCGCAAGGCGGAATACTGGCTTGGCCAGTTGATCGACACCTATGCGGTTGCCAAGCGGTCCGGCGTGGACGAGGCGGTCCTCGCCAAGGCCCGCGAAAAACACGAAGAAGCACATGTGCTGTGGGAATGGTGGACCGCCGAGAACAGCGACGGTTTCCATAACCCGGGCCTGGCCCGCGAGACCCTCACGGCCTCCATCACTGCCTCCAAGGCAGGGGTTGAGCTGCTCAACAAGGCGATGGACGAAAAGGGGAAGAAATAAACTGCAGGTGTATCAGCCCGGACCGGTCAAATGGTCCGGGCTTTTCTTTTCTCACCAATGTACCTTCCTCATCTGAAAACCTCATCTGTTTTGTCTTGTAACAATTCATATTTTGACTATTATAAGCCCATCAAGCATCCGGTTCAGGTTTTCCTCAGCCGGCTGCCGATTCGGGAGTGAACGTTGCTGCCGCAATGAACCGGGCAGATGCTTCATACCGAGTTGGTATCAGAGAGAAAGGGAGAAGGGTTATCATGGAGAAAAAAACCCTGCCACGCCTGGAAACTAACGCACAGAGCCCCCCCTTCAGGATTGTCTTCATTTATGCGCTGTTCGGTGCGCTCTGGATACTGTTGTCCGATAAGTTGCTCGGCCTGATGATTCACGACCGGGCAGCGATTACCCGGATTTCCATGTACAAGGGATGGATGTTTATTGCGATCACCGCATGGCTCCTCTACCGGCTGATCAGCAGAGATTACCGGAAATTGCGGGATGCCGGGGAATTGATACGGAAAAATGAGGAACTTTTGCGCAATGTCCTGGAAACCATGCCGGTCGGGGTCTGGATTGTAGACCAGGCCGGCCGGATACAGCAGGGCAACAAAGCGGGCGAGAGCATCTGGTGCGGCACCACAATGGCGGGGCCCGATCAGTACGACCAGTACAAGGGGTGGTGGGCGGACACAGGCAGGCGTATCGAGGCCCACGAATGGGGGGCGGTCCGCGCCATTCAAAGAGGGGAAACATCACTCAACGAAGTCGTGGATATAGAATGCTTTGACGGGACTCGCAAGACCATCCTCCATTCGGCGGTGCCGCTCCGGGACGCCGGCCTGCGGCTGATCGGCGCTATCGTTCTCAATGAAGATATTACCGAACGCAGACGAATGGAAAACGACCTGCTGGAGAGCAGGGAAAGGTATCGAAGCCTGTTCGAGAATACTCCTGCGGTAGTATTGCTGATCGATCCCGACACGGCGGATATTGTGGACGCCAACGCCGCCGCCGTTTCTTTTTACGGTTATGCGCGGGAGGAACTCGTCCGGATGAAGACCACCGGCATCAGCATTCTTTCCGAAGAGCAGGTTCTCAATAATCTGACGGAGGCGATGAAGGTGCCCCAGCATGTGGAACGGCGTCACCGCCTGAAAAGCGGAGAAGCCCGCGACGTCGAAGTATACCGGGGACCCATCAGCATCGAAAACAGAGTGTATCTGTTTGCGATCATTCATGATATTACCGACCGCAAAAAAGCCGAGGAACTGCTGCGGGACAGTGAGAACATGCTGCGGGCAATTACCGATGCCGCAGCCGACTCGATCATCCTTATCGATGACGAAATGAGGGTTACCTACTGGAACTCCGCCGCAGAGCGGATGTTCGGCTATTCCCGTAAAGAGGTCATGGGCGAGCATATCCATTTTATCGTTCCCGACAGGTACCGGCAGGCGCATGACGCTGGATTCCGCAGTTTTGTGGCGACCGGAGAGGGCGACCTGATCGGCAGGACCTACGAGGTTTCGGCCCTGAAGAAGGGGGGCGTCGAATTTCCTGTCGAGCTTGCCATCTCGGCTGTCCGGCTCATGGGGAAATGGCATGCAGCCGGGATAATCAGGGACATCTCGGAGCGGAAAGACCTGGAGAAACAAATCCGTCACGCCCAGAAGATGGAGGCAATAGGGACCTTTACCGGGGGGATTGCCCATGACTTCAATAACAGCCTGACGGCGATCATCGGGTTCGGCAGTCTGTTCCGGATGAAACTCCCTAAGGATGACCCCCTTGTTTCCCATGTGGACAATATCCTTGCCGCTGCCGACCGTGCTGCCGAACTGATCCGTTCTCTCCTCACCTTCAGCAGATACCAGCCCATCGAAGTAAAGCCGGTGGATCTGAACGAGGTTGTTCGCAGCGCGGAGAAACTGCTGACGAGACTGTTGCGGGAGGATATCGATCTCAGGATCGAGCTGCCCGAGGAGCCCGTGGTCGTTCTTGCCGATGCGGGACAGATACTCCAGATACTGATGAACCTCGCCGCCAATGCGGAGGATGCCATGCCCCATGGGGGGATGGTCACACTCCGAACTTCCCGGGATACCATGGAAGTCGACACGATCAAACTCCATGGTGACCAGAGGCCCGGCACGTACGCCCTTCTCAGCTTCAGCGATACCGGAATCGGAATGGACGACGAAACCAGGCAGAGAATTTTCGAGCCGTTTTTTACCACCAAGGGGTTGGGAAAGGGGACAGGACTCGGTCTTTCCTCGGTGTACGGCATTGTCAAGCAGCATGACGGCTTCATCAACTGCTGCTCCGAGCCGGGGAGGGGCACTGCATTCAGAATCTACCTGCCGGTCACGATTACGGAAGCGGTACAGACTACGGCTTCGGTCCGGCCTGCTGCCCCGAGGGGAACGGAAACGATTCTTGTGGCCGAGGATGACGTGATGGTCAGAGGACTTGTCAGTGATTTGCTGGGACAGTTCGGCTACACTGTTGTCGAGGCAATCGATGGCGAGGACGCGGTTGTAAAATTCAGGGATCAGATGGATTCGATCCAGCTGCTCCTGCTGGATGTGATCATGCCGAAGAAAAACGGCCGGCAGGTCTATGAAGAGATTCGCAGTATCAAGCCCGGCATACGCGTGATATTCACCAGCGGCTACCCTGCCGAGGTCTTCAACGGAGCGGACTCCCTCGCAGAAGGCTTCACGTTCATTTCAAAGCCCGTTTCCCCGTCCGCTCTCTTGCTGAAAATTCGCGAGGTCCTGGAAGGCTGAGCAGTAGTTCCGCTCAACTCTTATTCAGGATTTTCCTGGCTTTCGGTGCAAAACTGCTTGAGGGGAATTCATTGAGAAGCCGGGAAAGGACTTCCTTACCCTTGGGTTTTTCCCCATTGTCGAGGTACGCCCGGCCCAGGTAGAAGAGGGTCTCGTCGTGAATTTTCGATTTCGGGAAAACGACCAGGGCTTCTTCGAATCGTTTGATTGCCGCCGGATATTTATCCGTGCGGAAGTAAAACCTGCCGACATAGATTTCATACTGCAGCTGCTTGGTTTTGCAAACCTCCAGCTTCTCCCTGACCTCCTTCACGAGTTCCGATGCGGGATACTGTCTGAGGTAGGTTTCGAACATGGTCACGGCGTTTTTCACCGGGGTCTGCTCTGTGTCGATGCCGGTGATCTGGTTGAAATAGCAGAGGCCAAGCCTGTAGGTCGTATAGGGGATGTTTTCGTGGTTCGGGTGGAGCTTGCGGAAATTTTCGTAATCGGATGCCGCCTCGATGTATTTTTTGTTCTCGAACAGGGAGTTGGCAATCCTGAGATCGGCCAGGGCGACGATGTCCGGTGCGGTCACACTCTCCTTCACCTTTTTCCACCTGATGATGGCGTCGTCGTAATGCTTTATGGCGTAGAGATCGTCCCCTTCCTTTAACAGCGCTTCCGGCGTGGTTCCACGGGGGGTCGTGGTCGTCGCGCACCCCGCAAGCACGATAAAAGAGAAGAAAATACAGAAAATGCTGCGCAGAGTCATGGAGAACTCCTGTTCACTGTTTTCGTCAGAAATTAGTTGAAAAATGAGCCAATGTCAATAGTCAAACAGTTGAGAGCATCGAGTTGATGGTCTCAGGATTTAACTTGCCCCGGTTGAAGTTCAGCTCGAAACTACTTGCTGCCCTTTTTTCTCCTGTTCGGGTCAAGCTCCTTTTTCCTGAGACGGATCGACTTGGGCGTCACTTCAACCAGCTCGTCCTCGTCAATGAATTCCAACGCCTGCTCCAAGGTGAGTGCCCGGGGAGGGGTGAGCTTGATGGCGTCGTCGGAACCGGAGGCACGGACATTGGTCAGTTTTTTCCCCTTGCAGGGATTGACGTCCAGGTCGTTGTCCTTGGCATGCTGGCCGATGATCATCCCGCCGTATACCTCGACACCGGCGCCGATAAACAGCACCCCGCGGGGCTGAAGGGCATCCAGTGCGTACGCTGTGGTTTCGCCGTGCTCCATGGCCATCAGCACGCCGTTTTTCCGCCCGGGAATATCCCCCCGGTAGGGGGCGTACTCATGGAAGGTGTGGGTTATTACCGCAGTGCCCCTTGTTTCTGTCAGGAGTTCTCCCCGCAGGCCGATCAGTCCCCGGGCGGGGATCACGAACTCCAGGCGAAACGTTTCCCCCATCGGGTTCATGGCGACCATTTCTCCCTTGCGCGGCCCCATCTTCTCGATGATGGCGCCCTGGTATTCGCCGGGGACGTCCACAACCAGGTATTCCATAGGTTCATGTTTCTGGCCGTTGATCTCGCGGAGGATTACTTCAGGCTTGGAAACCGTCATTTCGAACCCTTCCCGCCGCATATTCTCGATCAGGATCGAGAGATGGAGTTCGCCGCGGCCCGAGATCTTGAAGGTATCGGGACTGGCGGTATCCTCCACCCTCAGCGACACATTGGTGCGCAGTTCCTTGTCGAGGCGCTCGCGGATGTTTCTCGAGGTTACCATCTTCCCCTCGCGGCCGGCGAACGGCCCGTTGTTGACGATGAAGTTCATGGAGATGGTCGGCTCGTCAATCGATACATACGGGAGCCCGACGGGATTATCAGCCGAGGCCAGGGTCTCGCCGATGCCGACTTCGTCAAATCCGGCGATGGTGACGATGTCGCCGGTCGAAGCTTCGGTAATGTCCACCTGTTTGAGCCCCTCGTAGCCGAGCAGCTTGGTGATCCTTCCTTTACTTAACGAGCCGTCGCGCTTGACCAGGGCAACGGTTTCGCCGCTGGTCACCCGGCCGTTAAAGATCTTGCCGGTGGCGATCCGGCCGATGTATTCGTTGTAATCGATATTGGTAACGAGGAGCTGAAAAGGCGCATTCACGTCTCCCTGGGGAGGGCGGACATTGCTTTCGATCACGGCAAACAACGGCTCCATGCTGGTCGATGCCGCCTCAATATCGAGCATGGCATAGCGAAGCTTGGCGCTCGTATAGACTATGGCGAAGTCGAGTTGTTCGTCCGAGGCGCCCAACTCGCAGAAAAGGTCGAAAACCATATCCACAACTTCTGCCGGCCGCGCACCCGGACGGTCTACCTTGTTAATCACCACGATCGGCTTGAGGCCCAGGTCGAGGGATTTTTTCAGCACGAAACGGGTCTGGGGCATGGGCCCGTCCAGAGCGTCTACGAGGAGGAGGACCGAATCGACCATTTTCAGCACCCTTTCCACCTCTCCCCCGAAATCGGCATGTCCCGGAGTGTCGACGATGTTGATCTTGAATCGGCCGTGGTGCACCGACAGGTTCTTGGCGAGGATGGTGATGCCGCGCTCCTTTTCCAGGTCATTGGAATCCATTACCCGTTCGGTGATGGCCTCGTTCTCCCGGAACACCCCGGCATGGCGCAGCATGGCATCCACCAGGGTGGTTTTGCCGTGGTCGACGTGGGCGATTATGGCTATGTTTCGTATTAATTCCTGCATGATTGAACAACTCCTTGTGATTCTAAATGAAAAAGACGAGCACGTACGCCCGCCTCTCAAAACATCTTATAATGCCAGTAATCCGAAATAATTACAAGGAAAATCATACGATGAATCCGGTCCCGCCAAAAGCCGAGGAGTTTGTGGACACTTTCCGGAATATATATTAATATACCAAGGTTAGGTGGGGAATCAACTCGTCCCCGGAATGGACCCTGCCCGAAATCCAAGGAGCATCACGTATGACGGATATCCATTATGGTCTGAACGAAGCCCCTGAAGCCTCCGAGGTCAGCAAAGAAGAGCTGGCCATGGCTACGGAGGTGATTCTGACCATGGTCAAGACATCCAAAGCGCTCAAGATGTATCTTCCCAACAACCCGCTGGTGGCGAAATTCATCGATGAGGTCACGGAGAGGATGGGAAGGCATCTTGACCTCTACGGCGAGTTCAAGATCGATATCGACCAGTTCGAGCTCAAATACAAGGGGAAGAAGATATACGAGAACCGCGATCCCAGGGAAAGCATGGCCTTCAGGCTTTATTTTGACGGGATACGCTATCTGATATTCAGCGAGGGGATCGAAGAGACTGAACTCTGGGACTTTCTCGATATTGTCGGGAAGGAACGTCCCCATGATCTCGACGACGATGTGGTCACTCTCCTCTGGGAAAAGAACCTCCCCCACCTTACCTATATCCTGGCGGAAGATTTTCTCGAGTTCGAGACCGCCGGAAGCGTTATGGCCGGCCCAGCCTCCCAGCAGGACAAGATTTACGGGCTGTACCGGGCGATCCCGCCTGACAGTGTAGCCCCGCCGGTCGCACTGATTCCGCAGAGCATCCTCCTTCTCACCGCAGAGGAATCCGAGTGGCTGAAAAAGGCGCGGGAGGCTGACGAGAAAAGGCAGCCCCTTGATGAAGTGATCCAGATACTCACCTCGATACTTATCGGAGAAAGAGACGAACAGATTTTCGGCGAGTTCGTCGAAATCATGACGAAGCTTACCGAGAATCTCCTGAACTCCGGGCAGATCCGCTATGCCGTGAACCTGATAAAGTTCCTCGGCAGCCTGGCCGGCAACGACCAGCTACCCGCCTCCAAAAGGGGAGTGCTGACCGGTTCGATCGGCACCATATACTCGAAGGAAGCTACCGAGGTCCTGGCCCGGACCATAAATACTACCGAGGAGATTACCGCCGAAGAATTGGTGGAGATCCTCACTATTTTCGGCAAACCTGCAATCGTCTGGATGTGCGAGTTCCTCGGGCGGGTAGAAAAAATGAAAATGAGAAAGGTGGTAATCCAGGTTCTGATCGAATTCGGCCACGACAAACCCGCAGTTTTTTACCCGTACCTGGCGGACCCGCGCTGGTTCGTGGTCAGGAACATGGCCTTTATTCTGGGCCGGATAGCGGATCCCGCCGCACTGGAGCCGCTGGTCGCCCTGATTTCCCACAAGGAGCCGCAGGTTCGGAAAGAGGTGCTCAACTACCTTGAACGGACTGCCGAACCCAAGGCCAGGACCTACCTGATGAAGTTCCTGCGGGACGACTCCAGCTCCCTCAGGATCAGGGCGCTTCAGGTCCTGGTCAGCACCAAAAGCGTGTTTGCCCTC
>JBGPCQ010000041.1:0-19500 GCA_041481895.1 Geobacteraceae bacterium
GTCGGTCGCCGGGGTCAGGGAGAAGGCCACCCGTTTGGCTGCGGCGGGGATGCCGTATTTGACCAGCATGGTCATCAGGCCGACGGTCAGGAGGAGCGCCAGGAGGGCGAGCGGCAGGCTCCTTTCCCAGCGGTGGAGGAGTCGCTGCAGCAGGCCCGTTCCCTGCCCTGCCAGGAGGCCGTCCAGGGGGAGGCCCCCGGCGATCTCGCACTGGGAGCCGTCGGGAAAGCGGAGTGTACGGTGGATGGCGCCGATTCCGGAAGAAATGCGGATGTCCCGGATGTAATAGCCCGTGTCGATGCCGTTGCCGGCGATCCGCAGCCGGTCCTCCAGGCAGGAAACAGTCACCTCGGTGCGCGCGGAGCTTTTACCGTCGTAATAAAAGCCGGTGAGATTTTTCATAGCGCCACGTCAATCCCGAAAATGTCCCCGATCTCTTCCCCGGCTGAACCGACCTCCTCCTGGCTGGCGGCCAGGAAACTCTCCAGGTCGTCCGTCGCGCGGAATTCCAGTTGCCCGAAACGGTAGTGCACCATCCGGATCGCCGCCCACGGGATCATCAGCCCCAGGCTGACAAGAATGACGAAGGCGCTTGACAGTCGGATCCAGATAATGGCGGGTACGCTCAGGGTGCAGTTGAAGCGGCTGGCCCCGATGCCGGTGGAGTTCCAGGTCAGGTTGGCCAGGGCGGTCTCCAGGTAAACGGCAAAGGTGAGGTAGAGAGGGAGGATGAGCAGCACCAGGAGGCCGACCGCGAGGCCGACCGATTTCTGCAGTGATGCCGGGTTGACCGGCTGTGCCGAGAGGGAGAAGAGGGATGCCCCTCCGAGGAAAAGCATCGACAGGAAAGATACGCCGACGAAGAAGACGATAAGGATAAGGATGAAAATGCCCAGCCCCTTGATGAAGATCTTGTAGAAATCCTCGGCCGTGGCCGCGAAGGTGCAGGGTGTCTGTCCGTAACTGCTGTTTACGACAAAAAAGTTTTTTTGACGATAGACCATGTAGGGGAGGAGCAGTCCGAGGGTGACCGGCATCAGCACGGGGAGCACGGCAAACACGAGGTAAGCCTCCCGGTAGTTCGGCCGGAAGCTGAAGCGGACCCCCCGGTGCTCGGTGTTGCGGTGGTTGAACATGCGGGAGCGTACTATCAGCCAGGGGGTGACGATAAAGAAAAGCAGGACGAATATGAAACTGAGGGACGGGCTTGCTTTCGTCCCGAGCATGTAGAGGATAAACAGCCCCGCGCCGATCAGCCACCCCTTGAACAGGGCGAGCGGGTCGGCGAGATAATCGAAAGGGGAGTTGTCGAGCAGGGTATTGCCGAAAAAATAACGCCGCTTGCGCACTTTGGCCCAGGCCGAATAGAGGCCGAATGTAACGATCTTCAGGAGCATGTTGACGATCCAGATGCCGAAATATTCTGAGGCTGTGCCGGTGAAGACAAAGGAGAAGGTGCGCGGGAACTTTCTTCCCGGACCACCAGGAGGGCTGGGAGAAAGGATTGAGGGAGAATCCGCGGCAGCGGGCGAGGCGTCTTCGGTCCGGGATAGCGGCTCCCCGGGCCGCATAACGGCATGCGCCATGCTGAAGCGCTGCCGGCAGCGGGGACAGCCGACGTTGACCGTTCCCGGCGGGATGGCTGCAGGGTCGGTGGTCCTGGAGTAGCCGCATTGAGGGCATGTTATTGAAATGAGAGTCATGGAAGCGGGAACGCACTGGTTTACGATTGATTTCCGGTCCGGGGACCTGTCTTTAGATACTCCCGAAACGGTTCCCTGTCAACCGGATATTCAAGTGCGGGATGTGATGGAGGGAAGGTTAATCGTAAAAGCTTCGCCAGGGTGCATGCCGGATTCCTGCCCGCCGAATGCCCTCTCTACGGCAAAAATCAGGTCTTTCCCCCTGAAAGGCTTAATAATGTAACCGCTCGCGCCTGTAGCCATTGCCCTCTGGATAATGTCGATGTCGGTGTAAGCAGAGACAAATACGATCGGTATGTTACGGTGACTTCTGATCCTTTCCGCTGCCTCGATACCGTCGATGAAGCCATTGAGCCTGATATCCATGAGCACCAGGTCCGGGGAGGTCGCATGTGCAACGGCAACCGCCTCCTCGCCCGATGCGGTAACACCGGAGACCTGCCAGCCATGCCGACACAAAACCAGCTTCATGAAATCGGCGATCATAACGACGTCTTCTACAATGAGAATCTGGCGCATTTTCATCACATTGCCGGTCCTGGTGAATTTATCTGTAATAAATACTATTTTTAGTCTGCCAGAAATATGCCAAACGATAATATTCATTAAAATTAACAAGATAGAGAAGACAGCGGCGGGAGCATGAGGAGTAAATGTAAACTTTGTTTACATCGTGAGGAGAAAAACCCGTGCGAAAGCTTGCCGGCAAAGGGATTAAGGGCTATGTAAACAAAATTTACATTTACAGGTTCCTGTAAACTTTGTTTACTCTTTACCCGAGAAGGGAAACGGGAGGGAAGAGAACAGAGGATAATTATTATGAAAAAATCAACTTTTTGATGCAACGACGTAAAGGCGCAAAGATTTAATGGAGAAAATGCCTTTCTTTGCGCGGCTGCGTCTTTGCGTCAAAATAACGCGCTAGTTCCTCGTCAGACGTGTGACCGGACGAACTCCAAAGCCCGTGTGATCCTGTTCAGGGTCGCATCTTTGCCGAGTACCTCGATCACCTCGTAGATCGAGGGTGACGTTGTTCCGCCGCAGAGGGCGACCCGGATCGGCGGGCCGAGCTGGCCCATCTTGATCCCCCGTTCATCGCAGATTCCCTTGATGACTGTTTCGATTCCCTGGTGAGAAAAATCGTCGAGCTTGCCGAGACGATCCCGGACCTGCTCGAACAGGGGAACCACGTCCGGTTTCAGGAATTTATCCACGGCCTGGGGGTCGTAGACAAACGTGTCCCGGTAGTAGAAGACTGCTCCGTCGGCCATCTCCAGCATGGTACGGGACCGCTCCTGGAGGGTTCTGATAACTGCGACGAGGTTTGGCCCCCGGCCGGCATTGACCCCCCGTTCGGCGAGGAAGGGGGCCAGGAGTTCCGCCAGCCGCTGCGGATCGCCGGTTTTGATGTAGTGGGCGTTCAGCCAGAGCAGCTTGTCCGGGTTGAAGACTCCCGCGGAACGGCCGACTGTCTCGATAGAAAATTTATCGATCAACTCGTCGAGAGAGAATATCTCCTCGTCACCGTAACTCCAGCCGAGGCGGACCAGGTAGTTAACCATTGCCTCGGGAAGAAAGCCCATATCACGGTATGCCATGACGCTGGTCGCCCCGTGACGCTTGGACAGCCGGCTCTTGTCGGCACCGAGGATCATCGGCACGTGGGCGAATTGCGGCACCGGGCAGCCGAGCGCCTCGTAGAGAAGTATCTGGCGGGGGGTATTGTTGACATGGTCGTCGCCGCGGATGACCGTAGTGATCGCCATGGAAACGTCGTCTACCACCACCGTAAAATTATATGTCGGGGTGCCGTCGCTCCGCTGGATGATGAGGTCGTCCAGTTCTTCATTGTTAAAAGATATGGGCCCCTTGACGAGGTCGTCGAAGGCGGTTACCCCCTCGTGGGGCGCCTTGAAGCGGACTACATAGGGTTTCCCGGGAATATCCGCGTTAAGAGAGCGGCAGGTGCCGTCGTACTTGGGCTTGCTCCCTGACGCTAGGGCCTTCTCCCTTTTCGCCTCCAGCTCTTCGGCGGTACAGTAGCATTTATAGGCCTTCCCCTGTGCCAGGAGCTTCGCCGCGAACTCCTTGTAGAGAGGGAAGTTTTCCGACTGGAAAAAGGGCCCTTCGTCCCAGTCGAGGCCGAGCCAGCGCATCCCCTCCAGGATGGCATCAACCGATTCCTGCGTGGAACGGGCCACGTCGGTGTCCTCGATCCGGAGGATGAATTTCCCCTGCTCCTTTTTGGCGAGAAGCCAGTTGAAAAGGGCGGTACGGGCTCCTCCGACATGGAGGTAACCGGTAGGGCTGGGGGCGAAACGGAGACGGACTTCGGACATGATGTGCTCCTTTGATATGTTCAGTTACTCTTCCGGTTCCTCATCGGAGGGAAGCTTCTCCCCCGGAACCCGGTACTCCCCGTCGGACCATGCCGCGAGGTCGATAAGCCGGCACCGCTCGGAGCAGAAGGGGCGGTCGGGGTTCCCTTCCCAGGCGGATTCCTTCCGGCAGCGGGGACATTTCACGGTTTTCAGTTGTGACATAGCTATTCCCCCAAACAAAAACCCCGGGCATCTGTGCATCCCAGGGCTGATTTCGCCGGATGTTCCGGAAGCTGATTTTATAGCGAAACCTGCCTGAAAGTCAATCTTCGTTTTCCGGGGAAATCCTGCAATTATCCGGAAAAAGCAAATTGAATCTTGCATTTAACGAAAATACTTGCTATGTAAAAAGATACGTTACACGCTACTAAACTTTTCAAATCGGGCCGAGTCCGGTCCGGCAGTCTTTTTTCGACACGTTCTGACAGAAAGAGAGGTACTTTTCCCATGGCTGAAGATTGCAAGGATCAGGGTAAAAAATGTATGGACGGCCTGCCGGTGCTGATCACCTTCCTGGTGGGCGCGGCCGTGGGTGTGGGAATTGTCCTGTTTACCGAATCAAGGGCAAAGGAAAACGAAGGCAAAGACTACGGCGATGCCGACCTGTTTGTCTGAGCAGAATAGACCTCGTTGCCAAACTACCTTCTGTTGACAGCTATTCTCCGCTGATTTAATCATGTTCCCCCAGCTTCCCGGCGCGGTTATGGGACCTGTTGCCGGACGCCGGGGATTCACTGCCTGCGGATGACCCTTCACATCTACGCGGTTCGACAATCCGGAAAAAAATTCCTCTGGTGCAATGACGCGGCGATGCACGCGGCTGAGTACGATAACCGTGCACGGCAGGTGCCGGCAGCCCCCCTTACGCGTTTATTGCCCGGTCCAGGTCGGCTATCAGGTCTTCGGGGTCTTCCAGCCCTACCGACAGGCGGACCAGTGTATCGGATATCCCCTTCTTTTCCCGCTCTTCCTTTGGTACTGCCGCGTGGGACATCTTTGCCGGATAGGAGAGAATGCTCTCCACGCCGCCGAGGCTGACCGCGAAGGCGCACAGTTCGGAACCCTCCAGGAGACGTTTGGTCAGCTCATACGAGGCCAGGGTAAAGGAGAGAACCGCCCCGGGACCCGACGTCTGTCCGGCGTGGACTGCATGGCCCGGGTGGCCGGGGAGCCCCGGGTAGAATACCTCTTCCACCCTCGCCTGTTCCTTGAGCCAGCCGGCGATGGCAAGAGCCCCTTTCTGGCTCTCCTCCATCCGTACCTTGAGGGTTTTCAGCCCCCTGAGCACGAGCCATGAATCCTGAGGCCCGAGGACCGCCCCGAAGGCATTCTGAACGAAACGGAGCCGTTTCCCCAGCTTTTCGTCCTTCACCACCGCGAACCCGCAGAGCACGTCGCTGTGGCCATTGAGGAACTTGGTGCCGCTGTGCAGGACGATATCGCAGCCGAGATCGAGGGGGCGCTGCAGATAGGGAGTCATGAAGGTGTTGTCGACAATGGAGAGGAGGCCGCGGTCTCTGGCCAGTTCCGCGGCAGCCCGCAGGTCGGTGATCTTCAAGAGCGGGTTGGAGGGGGTTTCCAGGAAGAGCGCCCGGGTCTCCGGCCGGATGGCGGCGGCGAACGCATCCGTATCGGTGGCATCGACGAAGCTGCTGGTGATGCCGAGGCGCGTGAAGAGGGAGGTGAGTACACGGTAGGTGCCGCCGTACACGTCTTCGCAAACCACCAGGTGGTCGCCCGGTGAAAAGAGCAGGAGCGCCGACGAAATAGCCGCCATCCCCGAGGCGAAGGCATAGGCATGGGTGCCGTTTTCCAGTTGGGCGACGGCATCCTCCAGCGCCTCGCGGGTCGGATTGCCGGAGCGGGAGTAGTCGTATCTGCCGAACTGTTCCACCGATTCCTGGCGGAAAGTGGAGGCCTGGCAGATCGGGATGCTGAGGGCGCCGGTGGCGGGGTCGGTTTCGTGACCGTTGTGAATCAGTCTGGTGGCGAACTTCATATATCCTCCGGATAGTGCTTTATTCAAATGCCTGGTCGAGGTCGTTTATCAAATCGTCCGCATCCTCGATCCCGACGGAGAGGCGGAGCAGCACGTCGTTGATGCCGAGCCTCGCCCGGATTGCCGGCTCGATGTCGGCGTGGGTCTGCGCTTCAGGGAAGGTGATCAGGGTTTCCACTCCGCCGAGGCTTTCGGCAAACGAGATCAGCCGGGTCTTCAGGAGGAGCTGCTCGACGAGGGCGTGCTCGCACACCTCGAAGGCGATCATGGCGCCGAAGCCGCGAGCCTGGCATTTAAGAATAGCATGGCCGGGATGGGTTTCCAATCCCGGGTAGTACACTTTTTTGACCCGGGGATGGGCGCCGAGCCAGCGGGCGATCTTCATGGCATTCTCCTGCTGCCGGTCGAGGCGGACCGACAGGGTCTTCATCCCCCGGATAGTCAGCCAGGAGTCCTGCGGTCCCAGCACTGCCCCCACGGAATTCTGGTTGAAATAGACCTTTTCCGCCAGTACGGGGTCCTTCACCACCACCAGCCCCGACACGGTATCGTTGTGTCCCGCCAGGTACTTGGTTGCGCTGTAGACCGTGATGTCCGCACCGAGATCGAACGGCCGGAGGAGATACGGGGTCAGGAAGGTGTTGTCGACGATGCAAAGCAGCCCCCGATCGCGGCAGAGAGCCGACAATGCGCCAATGTCCGCAACCTTGAGGAGCGGGTTGGTTAAAGACTCCACGAAGATCGCCCGGGTCTCCGGCCGCAGCGCCGCCCTGACCGCGGCGGGATCGGTGGTGTCCACGTAGGAGAAGGAGAGGTCGTACTGGCTGAAGACCTGCTCGAACAGGCGGTAGGTGCCGCCGTAGAGATCCTCGGTCACTACCAGGTGGTCTCCTTTCTTGAACAGCAGAATCAGGTTGGCGATGGCGGCCATCCCCGAGGAATAGGCAAAGCCGCGTGCGCCCCCCTCCAGCCGTGCAATCCCCTCTTCCAGTGCCTGACGGGTCGGGTTGCCCGACCGGGTGTAGTCGTAGCCCGTGCTCTGGCCGAGCCCCGGGTGCCGGAAGGTTGCCGTCTGGTAGATCGGCACCGTTACCGCCCCGGTGCGCGTATCCCATTCCAGTCCGATCTGTACCGCCTCTGTCGCGATGTTCATACGTATCTCCTTTGGTAGTCCGGCACAGTAAAAAGCTCAAGATGCAAGGCTTGCAAGCCGCGAGGAATGAGGCTTACATCAGTAAGCCGCAGTGACGAGGGGCGCAGCTAAACGCAGCAGATTGACTTTTTACGAAGCCGGAAATGAAAAGTCCCCTTCCGGGGCGTACGGAAGAGGACTATATATCTGGCTATCGCTCTTCCTTATCTCCCGAAACATTACGTTTCGCAGGAATTGGCACCTTCCCCTGAAGGGGGTTGCCGCGACGTCACAGGGCCTGTCCCTCAGTCGCTCTCGATAAGAAATCGTGCTGCTATTCAATTGTAGGCATCTGTCCAGACTGCGGGACAGCATGCAGGTTGACAATAATAGTTACATAATCGGTGAGCAGGTGTCAACAGGTTATTTGATACGACTGCTATTTTCTGCCGGGAGGCATTCTTTACTGATCAGCTCGTAGTATGGTCTGGACGACCTTCTCAGTTCCGATGGCCTAAATCACGTAATCTTCGGCAAAAACCTTGACGTTGCGGGTCCGGACGAAGACCATCTCCCCCGGCTTCAGGTCCAGCTCCCGGAACGTCTCCCGGGGGAGCTGGGCTTCGATGATCTCCCCCTTCGCGCAGAGGGCCAGTTCTACCCGCACTACCGGGCCGATGGCATGGACGTTTCGGATTTCCGCTTCGATGCTGGTATCGTCGGACGGCGTCCGCTCCACCAGCACATCGTGGGGGCGGACGTAACCGATGGCGGGGGTGTTGTCGGCGCCGGCATGTTCCGGGGTGCTCAGTGTCAGGCCGGCCAGATGTGCCTGGCCTTCATGGATCCGGCCGTGGAAGAGGTTGACGTTCCCGAGAAAATTGAGGACAAAGGGGTTGGCGGGGCTTTCGTAGACTTCATCGGGTGTGCCCGCCTGCTCGATTCTCCCCTCGTTCATCACCACGATCCGGTCCGCCACCTCGAGGGCTTCCTCCTGGTCATGGGTGACGAAAACGCTGGTGACGTGGATCTCATCGTGCAGCCGGCGGAGCCAGCGGCGGAGTTCGGCCCGGACCTGGGCGTCGAGGGCGCCGAACGGCTCGTCCAGCAGCAGCACCTGTGGTTCCACCGCCAGGGCCCGGGCGAGGGCGATCCGTTGCCGCTGCCCCCCGGAAAGCTGGGCCGGATAGCGGTCCGCCAGGAAGTCCAACTGGACGAGCTTAAGGAGCCCCATGACCTTTTCCCGGATGTCCGCCTTGGAGGGGCGAGAGGCGCGGGGTTTCACCTGGAGCCCGAACGCCACGTTCTCGAAGACAGTCATATGTCTGAACAGGGCGTAGTGCTGAAAGACGAAGCCGACCTGGCGTTCCCGGACATGGCGGTTGGTGGTGTCCTCGCCGTTGAAGAGGATCGATCCGGCATCGGGCGTTTCGAGTCCGGCGATGATCCGGAGCAGGGTGGTCTTGCCGCAGCCGGATGGGCCGAGCAGGGCCACCAGTTCGCCGGACGGGATGGTGAGGGTCACGTCGCTGATGGCGCTGAACGTGCCGAATTGCTTGCTTAAGCTGTTGATCTGGATACTCATTGCATCATCTCCTGCGTGTCAGGTCAATCACGTCCCAGCTGTTCCCGCATCCGCCATTCCGCCAGGCTCTTCACCCCCAGGGTAACCAGTGCCAGCAGGGCCAGGAGCGACGCCACGGCAAATGCCGCCGTGTAGTTGTATTCGTTATAGAGGATCTCGACGTGGAGCGGAATGGTATTGGTGGCGCCCCGCACGTGCCCGGAAACAACCGATACGGCGCCGAATTCACCCATGGCCCGGGCGTTGCAGAGTATTACCCCGTAGATGACACCCCACCTGATGTTGGGGAGGGTCACCCTGAAGAAGGTCTGCAGCCCTGTCGCGCCGAGAACCAGCGCCGCTTCCTCTTCCTCTTTCCCCAGCGTCTCCATGAGCGGGATCAACTCGCGCGCCACGAACGGAAACGTAACGAAGATGGTGGCAAGAATGATTCCCGGAACGGCAAAGATGATCCTGATGCCGTGGTCCTGCAGCCATGGCCCGAACCATCCCTGGAGGCCGAACATGAGCACATAGATCAATCCGGAAATTACCGGGGAAACGGAAAAAGGGAGATCGATCAGGGTGATCAGGAATTGTTTCCCGGGAAAGCGGAATTTGGCGATTGCCCATGCCGCGGTCAGTCCGAACAGCAGGTTGAGCGGCACCGCAACGGCAGCAGTCAAAAGGGTTAAACGGATTGCCGACAGGGCGTCCGGTTCGCGGAGCGCGGCCAGGTAGGTCTCCCACCCTTTTTCCAGCGCCTGGCTGAAGACCGCGGCGAGCGGCACGAAGAGGAACAGCCCGAGAAAGAGCAGGGCAATGCCGGTAAGCAGCCAGCGGACCGGCGCCGGCTCGGTGAGGGCGTTGCGGCGGTTACTCCCTTTTCCGCCCGTCTTGTTGGGGTTTCCCGACATGGCTTCTCCCGATCGTTGTTATTCCGCGAATTTCCTGCTCCAGCGCTGGAGCAGGTTGATGATGAAGAGCAGCATGAACGAGGCGAACAGCATGACCGAGGCGATGGCCGCGGCGCCGCGGTAATCGTATTGCTCCAGTTTGGTGATGATGATGAGCGGCGTAATTTCCGAAACCATCGGCATGTTCCCGGCGATAAAGATGATCGAACCGTACTCGCCGACAGCCCGCGCAAAAGCCAGGGCAAAGCCGGTCAGGAGGGAGGGAAGCAGGATCGGCAAAATGACCCGGCTGAGTGTCTGCCAGCGGCTTGCGCCGAGGCAGGCGGATGCCTCCTCGAGTTCCGCTTCGAGTTCTTCGACCACCGGCTGGACGGTCCTGACGACGAACGGGAGGCCGATAAAGGTCATGGCCACCAGGATGCCGAGCCGGGTGTTGGCGATTTTGATGCCGTGCGGCTCAAGGTAGCGGCCGATCCAGCCGTTGGCCGAATACACGGTGGCAAGAGTGATGCCGGCCACTGCCGTCGGCAGGGCGAACGGCAGGTCGACCAGCGCATCGACCAGTCGTTTGCCGGGGAAGCTGTACCTGACCAGAACCCAGGCAACCAGCGTGCCGAACAGGGCATTGATGACGGCAGCGAAGAGCGCCGCCCCGAAGGTGATGCGGTAGGAGGCCATCACCCTCGGTGCGGTCACGGTCGTCACGAATTCATGCCAGGTCAGGCCTGCTGTCTTGAAAACCAGCGCCGAAAGCGGGATCAGCACGATCAGGCTGAGGTAGAAAATCGTGTAGCCCATGGTCGGGCCGAAGCCGGGGAGAACGTTGCGCTGTCTGGATTTCAGTTTCAATGGCAACTCCTTGGAACAGTGAATGGTGAAAAGTGAAAGGTAAATTAAATCCACGAGCTTTCTTACCGTTCACCCTGCACATTTCACATACACATCATACCTATTTGCTCGGTACGTAGATCTGGTCGAACAGGCCGCAGTCAGCAAAGTGGGTCTTCTGGGCTTTCTGCCAGCCGCCGAAGACTTCGTCGATGGTGTAGAGCTTCAGCTTGGGCAGCTTGGAGGCGGCAGCGGCGATCTTCTTGTCTCGCGGCCGGTAATAGTGCTTGGCGGCGATTTTCTGCCCCTCACTGCTGTAGAGGTAGCTCAAGTACTCTTCGGCAACCTTGCGGGTTCCCTTTCTGTCAACCACTTTGTCGACCACGGCAACCGGCGGTTCGGCGAGAATGCTGACCGACGGGGTTATGATCTCAAACTTGTCCTTCCCGAGTTCGTTGACAGCCAGGAACGCCTCGTTTTCCCAGGCCAGGAGCACATCGCCGACGTCCCGCTGAACGAAGGTATTGGTGGAGCCGCGGGCCCCCGAGTCGAGTACCGGAACGTTCTTGTAGAGCTTCTTCACGAATTCCAGTGCTTTTGCCTCGCTCCCCCCTTTCTGTTTGAGGGCGTACGCCCAGGCAGCCAGGTAGTTCCAGCGGGCGCCACCCGAGGTCTTGGGATTGGGGGTGATGACCGATATGCCGGGCTTCACCAAGTCGTCCCACCCCTTGATCTTTTTCGGATTTCCCTTCCGCACCAGAAAGACGATGGTCGATGTGTAGGGGGAGCTGTTGTTTTGGAGCCGCTTCTGCCAGCCGGGATTGATCAGCCCCTTTTCCTGGATGGCGTCGATATCGTAGGCGAGGGCGAGGGTCACCACGTCGGCTTCCTGGCCGTCGATGACCGAACGGGCCTGCTTGCCGGAGCCGCCATGAGATTGTTGGAACTTGACGGTCTGGCCGCTCTTTTTCTGCCAATGCTTGACAAAGGCGGCATTGTAATCCTGGTAGAGTTCGCGGGTCGGGTCGTAGGAGACATTGAGCAGGGTGATGCTGCCGGCGGCATGCGCAGGCAGAGCAGTCGCTCCGATAAGACCCACCAAAGTGCCGAGGGTCAACCACTTTTTGATGTTGAACATAACTTCCTCCTGTGATGGTTTAAATTATGAGCTATTGAGATTTTTTTCAACTCTTTATTTTGCTGCCAAACTATTCCTGTTGCTAGATGCCTGCCCCGTCGCGGATAATTCCATGTTCCAGTTCGTACATGCGGTCCCCCCAGGTGCGCATCCACGTTTTCAGGTCATTGGCCGGGAGAGGTGCGGGTGCAGGCAGGGACAAGATGACCTTTTCATCGATGATGTGCCGCGCCAGCCTGCGGTAGACGTAGGAGTGGTTGGAGAGGGGGGCCGCCTCGATAACCGTCTTGCCGTACAATTCACACTGTTTGACTACCAGGGAGCGCGCGATGGCGCCGATGACACTGACGTTCACCTGGCGGGCGAAATCGTCGACCAGGGTTTCCTCGAACGCTCCGTTCAGCCCGTTTGCGATCAGTGCACCGGCAACTGGGTTGCCGGCCTTCTGCCGGTTAATCATCCGGAAGATGTTGTTTGCGGTGTAGAGAGACATGACATCCGATGAAGTGACCACAAAAGCCTGCCGGTTCAGGGAACTGCTGATCGGTCCTTCGAAGACGGGACAACCGAGGTCGCCCGGAATGTCGTACAGCACCAGGTCGGGGTCCAGCCGGCCGAAGGCATCGAGCTCGTGCAGCAGCTCGAATGCCCCGCCAATCTCCCGGGAAGCGCATTCCCCGGTCTGGAAAGGATCACCTAACTCGATGCAGGCGATCCCCCGGTAGCCCCAGGTCACCAGACCATCGAGCGCTGCTTGTTTTCCCGAAGCGATTGCTTCGATAACCGAGGGGCGCGCTTCACCGGCGTGCAGCAGGGTTGCGGAATCGCACTTCGGGTCGCAGCCAACCAGCACTACCTTCTTGCCCATTTCGGCGAAGGCCGCACCCAGGTTCGATGCCAGCGTGGTTTTGCCCACTCCCCCTTTACCGTAGATTGCTATATGCTGTGCCATACCTTCTCCAGTGCTCCCCTGTCTGTCGTGTCTCCACTCCTATCATTATTGAGATATTACCGTTTCCTAGAAGAAATAGTAGGCACAGAACCTGATGATATTGGCCTGGCCGAGGTCGCTGGTGGCGCCGGTGAAGCCGGTACCGGTCGGAATCTTGCTGTACTGGGTGCGCACATGCTCGTACTCGGTGGCGAACCTGACCGCTGCATTCAGATCATAGGTGACGTTGCCGTAGATGAGTTCATTGTACTTCTCGAACGCGGCGGCTGTTCCGTAGGATGCGTAGTTAAGCGCATTGCGCCGCTCGTAGCCGGCGGTGATTCCCAGGTCCTGGGTCGGGTAGAAGATGAGCTGGCCGTAGACGCCGTACCCCTTGGCGCCGGTCTGGTTCGGCACCGTGCCGACCACCGCATTCGTCGTGGTCAGCGGGGTGTTGGCGTTGGCGCCGTTCCAGTTCTGGCCGGCGGAGATATATGCCTGCGTCTCGAAGGAGGCGGTCAGGGCGCGGCTCTTGCCGTCCTTCGACTTCAGGAGCGGCACAAAGCCGTAGAAGCCGTAGCCGTAGACGTCAATGGCGCGATTGGTGGTGGTGGCAGTGCCGCCGTTGACCTTCTGGCTCCCCACCAGGCCGAAGAAGCCGAGCATCAGGTTGTTCATGGCGAGGCCGTAGTAGCCGGGGGCTTGACCCAAAGCCTTGCTGATGAACATGATCTGGCCGGCCCCGTTGACCACCGAACCGAACGCATTGGCTGTGGTGGTGTCCTGGACCGGGTTCTGGACGCCGAGTACCAGCTTCAGGGAGTTGTCGGAGCCCAAGTTGATCTTCTGGGTCAGGCGGATCTGGGGAACGCGGGGGTTGTTGGGGGTGCCTAAGGTTGTCCCGCTCCGGGTATCCTGGGTGCCGGCGACGGCCGGACCGAAGATGTCCTGGCTCTGGCCGAACAGCACTTGGGTGTTGGGCCAGTCAAGGGTGCCGTACGCATGGCGCATCCGGAGATCGGGTGCTTCGTTGGTGCCGCCCGTGCCGTAGAAATCGCTCTCGATCAGGGCGCCGGTCTTGGCGCCGAGGAAGGTCGGGCCTGCCACCTTCAGCCAGAAACGGGACTGGCGGGCGGTAAGGATCGACTGGTCCTGTTTCGCCGCATTGGTCCCGCCAGGGGGAATGCTTCCGCCCGGGGGACCCGGCAGGTTACCCCCGTTGGCGCCGAGGTTTACCGAATTGTAGGCGTAGTCGAGCTTGACGAAGCCGCCGATGGAGAGGTCGAACTTGCTCTTGACCGGGTTGGAGATCGCGCCGTAGATGCCGGGGGCAACTTCGCAGGATGGCTCGTAGTCACAGTTGTACGTCGGGGCGTCGGCGGCCATGGCCGACGTGGCCAGCAGCATGGATGCGGCGATCAGGCTCTTCATCTCTTCCTCCTCAAAAAATATTAAATCAGGGTGCATACCCTGTACTGCACAAAAATAAAGGGGTCTCCCCCTTGATAGGAAAAGACCCCTTCTGTCCGATGGAATCGGGCAATCCGAGTTCTCCTTTTCAAAAGGGAGGCGCCGCCGTTTCCAGCGGTACCCATTGGCCGGGTTCCATGAGGTTATTCCTTTTAGGAACTTCGGCTCGGAGAGTAAATTATTTTGTGGCGACGGCGTCCGGAAAGAAACCGCACATGAAAATAGACTTATACAGCAACATCGGCAGGAACGCAATACCCAAGTCGCAGGGAAATTTCCTCGGCGGCTTTCTGGGCCATGGGAACTAGTTCGTCGTGCATCCGTGTTTCGCTGAAACGCATGGTGGGGCCGGAAATGCTGATCGCGCCGACGATGCACCTGGTATAATCGCGGATCGGTACCGCAATCCCACTTACGCCCACATCCAGTTCCTCATCCTCGAGAGCAAAACCTTGTACGGATATTTTTTCCAGCTGCTTTTTCTGCTCGTGCAGTTTTGTGATGCTCTGCGGAGAAATTTGCCCGAGATCGGCAGTCGAAAGACGGTTCTGCTCTCCTTCGAAGGCTGCTCCGGCAAGGAGCACTTTGCCGGCCGCAGTGCAGTTGGCAGGGAGCATTATGCCGACCCGGGTAACGACCCGCACCGGTTGGCCGGATTCAACTACGTCGAGGTTTATTATGTGCGAACCTCTCAGTACCGCAACATAACAGGTTTCGTTGCACTTCTGCGCCAACGCTTCCAGTGCATGCTTCGAATGGCGATGCAGTCCCATCTGATTAATGACCGTTTGCCCGAGCTGCAGATTTTTGAGCCCGAGGCGGTAGTTTTCCGTACGCTTGTTCTGCTCGATGTAGTTTCGTGAAGCCAGGGTGGCCAGGAGTCTGAACACGTTGTTCTTATCCAGTTTCAGACGTCTGCTCAATTCGGTGACGCCAAGTTCGTCATCATTGTCATGGAATTGTTCCAGGACATCGAGAGCATGGACAACTGTCTTGATGATATAATTGGCTTTCTCTTTTTTTAACATTGCTTCCCTTGCAACACTATGAGGTTTCAACTGGGAAATGTTCACGTCTCTTCACCGCCGCTCTGCAGGAATGGTATTTCTTCGATCTCCATGTTCAGAAGGTCCAGGGTCAACTTCCGGTTCCGCAACAGACTCCCCACACCCAGGAGGATTTTGCAGACCTCGGCCACTTCCAGGCTGGCCACCACCGCCGGGGTGAAGGAAGGGTTTCCCAGCTGTTTTTCCGCTCCCTGTCCGTTTTCGCGGTTGGCGAAAATTTTCTGCAGCACCCGTTCGCCAGGGAACTGGGTAGCTACCTGGCCGTACCAGCCGCCGATGGCGCCGTGCACGAGCGGGATTGCCAACTCTTCACAAACTTCCGCCAGATCCAGGCGGGCTGCAACGCTGTCCAGGGCATCCACCGCCACGTGGGCATTATTCAGCATATCCCTGCCGTTGGTCCTGGTAAGCGCCTGCCTGAGCGGAATCAGGGTGACCGCCGGGTTGATCTGCTCAACCCTCTTATTGGCTACCTCTACCTTGACACAGCCCAATGAGCTCGGACTGGCGAAGAGTTGGCGATTCAGGTTGTGCTCGACAAAGACATCGGGGTCGATCGCGATGAGCTCTCCCACTCCCAGACGTGCGAGTTCCTCGATCACATACCCCCCCAGGCCGCCGCAGCCGATCACAGCTACGCGGCTGCGGAACAACTGCAGCTGCTGCCCGGTGCTAATACACTGCCGGTTGCGCTGGTAGCGGGCCGGCAGTAGTCCCATCTCAAGGATCGCTTCCTCCACCTGGGCCAGAGAAAGATGAAACCGGTCAGCTGCTTCCACCTGGCAACGCCACGGGAGGAGGTCTCCTTCCGCATGATCCCGCAGATAGTCATTCAGGAGCTCCATCTCAGCCCCCTCCCAGGAGCGGAAAGATGGCCAGCGTGTCCCCATCGGCGAGCTCCCGGTCGATGGCGACGTGGCGGCTGTTGACCAGGATGATCCCCAACTCCGCCACCGGGATTTTTTGTTCGGTGACGATGTCCCCGACTGTCGTTCCGGCCGGATACTCCCGCGTCTCGATCGGGATGCGGCCGGCGCGGAAGCTGGCAAACAGTTTTACGGTGATCTTCATGATTATCCCCTGAAATTTACGGTGAGGCGGACCGTCCCGCAGTTCCGGAGGGGCTCTCCGCTGGACAAAAACGCCGGTTCAACCGGAGTGCCGTTGAGGAACGACTCGGTGCACCCTCGCCAGAACTGTTCATCCCTGCTTCCCAGAAAATCGGTCATGTCGGAAACGGTGACAACTGCGCCGCGTCTGAGAAAGTCCGGCCCAAGCTCCGCCAGCAGTATGTTGAAAAGCTTGACGCGCACCGTGCCGATCCTGTCTTCGCCGCCTAACCGGTCATCCGTATAGGTTATGCCGCTGCGCATTGCGGAATAGTAGCTGCCGCGCCGCATGGTCGCCCCGACTAGGCCGGGCATCGCGGCTGAAAGCGCGATCGTCGAGCCATCCCTGATGATGGCGGTGTCGAGGTCGTCGGTAGCCTTGCCGTTCAGAAAAATTGTGGTGATTCGGTCCGTAACGTAGTCACTCCCCATGCCAAACTGCTCGCAGAGGAGTTTCCGGAGGCTGCAGCCGACCCGTGCGGTGACCCTGAATCCCTGCTGGAGGATCGGGAAAAACTCCCTGATCTGTTCCGGCTTCATGGTGAGACGAAGGAGGATGTCGGGTGGACAGGATGGGGCGGCAGCGGCTTTGGGCAATTTGTCCGGCGATTCGTCGCGGCCTGAATGTCTCCCTCTTTCCTCGTCGCACATATTTTCCACGTTTATTTACCTGTCTGAACTGTCATCCGCCACCGATGGGGGGGAATATTCCTATCCGATCGTTGTCGTGCAGAACCCATTCCTCCTGTTCATGGTGGTTGTTGACCATGGTCAGAAGCGGGAGGGCCGGGTCCAATGCCAGAATTTCCCGAAGTTGTCCGATGGTCGTTCCGTTCTGGATTTCCAGATGGAACTCACTCTTCTCGAAACTGGGGAGTGCGGGGTTGTTGCACTTCAACCCGGCAAATAGCCCGATCTCCAGTTGCACTGTATCACCTCCGCCATACACATGCAGCGTCGCAAAAGGCGGGGCCGGGGCCCCGCCTCGTCCATCAATGTTGCGCTTTCGGGTCAACTGAGGGCAGTTCGCCCCAATGGACGTCGAGATTTCGTCAGGTCGGCGTCACCCGCAGGGGCTCCGCGGAGGCGTAGTACCCAATGGGCATAAACAGCGCTACGCCGCACAAGAGAGTCCCGAGGACGGGTGCCGAGATGGCGGAAATATCGGCGTTCAGCTACTACCAGTTGAATACTTCGTCGAGTTCTTCGTCCTTCATCATAAACGTCTGGTTGTGGGGTGCGATCGGCTCGTTGTAGAAGAAGCGGGGGAGCCGGTCGTGATGCTTGGTGAACCCTGCCCGCGTGTTGAAATCCCGTTCTGCGGAGAGGACCTTCTTCCCCAGCGCCACCACGTCGTCGCCGGTCATAGTGATGCCGTGGAAGGAACCGAGCATGTCGAGCAGCGCCTGGAAGGTTTCCGGCTGGTCCATGATGGCAAAGGCGATGAACAGGCACATGCCGGTGGAGTCGATGGCGGCGGTGGCGATCTGCAGGTTCCTCGACAGCTCGATCTGCCCTTCGGTTTTCAATGGGTCGACGTCGCCGCCGACCTTGAGGATGTTGGTGGCAATGGCGTAGCCGGCGGTGTGGTCGGCCCCCATGGTAGTGGTGGCGTAGGTGACGCCGATCCCCTGGATGGCGCGCGGGTCGTAGGCCGGCAGGGCCTGGTCCTTGACAACCGGCACACGCTCGACGCCGAACACCTTGCCGGTTATGGCGGCGCCGCTGGCGAGGACTCGCCCGAGCGGCGTCCCTTTGCCGACCTCCTCCATTAGACGGATGGCTCCTTCACGGTCGCCGAACTCGATGATCCCCGCGTCCATGGCCACGCCGATGGTGACCCCCATCTCGATCGTATCGACCCCGATGTTGTCGTCCATGAAGTCGAGCCGGGCGACGGTGTCGAGATCGTCGATGCCGCAATGGCCACCGTGGGACCAGACCGTCTCGTACTCCGGCTGCTTGGTCAGGTAATGGCCGTCCTTGTCATTGTAAACTCCCGAGCACTGGATTACGCAGCCGCGATGGCAGCCGTGGGTGGCGGTGCCCCCCCGCTTGATTTCCAGTTCTGCCTGGGCTTCGCCGGAGAGCTTGGCGGCGCCGGCATACTGCCCGGTCTTGAAGTTGTACGTCGGATAACCCCCCGCTTCGTTGAGCACGTTGGTCAGGATATTGGTGCCGTAAGCGGGCAATCCTTCCCCGGTAACCGGGTGCTTGCGCAGCCCCTCGACGAATTTCCGGTTGGCATCCCGGTACTTCTCCGGGTCTTTCGGAGGACGCATCTTCATGCCGGCGTCGTCGAGGATGATCGCCTTGACCCGCTTGGCGCCCATCACCGCACCCACCCCGCCGCGGCCGCAGTGGCGGGTCGGGCGCAGTTCCGGGTCGGTGCAGGCGATGGAGGCAGCCAAAAGTTTCCGCTCTCCGGCGCTGCCAATCGACATGTAGGCAACCTTGTCGCCGTATTCTGCGCGCAGCTTCTCTATGACGGGGTAATTATCGAGCAGTTTCAGGCTGTTATCGACGATGACCTGGATGCCGTCCTTGTTGATGTAGATCTTGTAGAGGTCGTCACCTTCCGGTTTCCCCTCGAGAATGACGGCGGCATAACCGAGCCGCGCCAGCACCTGCGCCGCCTGGCCGCCGGCGTTGGATTCCTTGATGGTGCCGGTGAGAGGGCTTTTGCACCCGACCGACAGCCGGCCGGTCATTGAGCCGGTGGTGCCGCTCAGCATACCGGGGGAGATGACCAGCTTGTTCTCCGCTCCCAGCGGGTGAGCGAGGGGGTGTACTTCTGCGGCGATGATGATGGATGTCATCGCCCTGCCGCCGAGGCCGGCATATTCTCCCACCGGTCCTACCGTCACCTTGGGGCCTCCTGCAGCCCCCATGTCTATCCTGGCAATCTTGTCCATTCGTGTTCTCCTTGCCCTTTCGTTTGAATGTTGTGGCCTGGCGCCACGTTTATTCTCCTTTCCAAAGGGAGGCCTTGCCGTTTCCGGCAAAACCCTTTGGCCTGGCGCCATGGGAGGGTTCCTTTAGGCGTTCAGGCTCGGAGTAGCCAAATTTGAAAATATCCGTCTACGCAGCCACTTCCATGTGCCGGAGAATCACGACCCGGTAGGAGCTGAAACATTTCCGGCTCAGACACCCCGAGAAAACTCCGGCCCCATAAGCGATCTGTTCCAGAAAGTAGATGATGGCAAAGCAGATGAATGACTGGCGCGGCTTCCTGACTGCATAATCGACTCTGGCAGCGCA
>JBGPCQ010000042.1:0-19169 GCA_041481895.1 Geobacteraceae bacterium
AGCCCGGATGATGGGTAACGAGGTGGAGCACCTCTATGACGTGGGGGTAGCGGGAATACATCGTCTGCTGGCCCGCAGGGAGCTCCTGTTTACGGCATCGGTCATCATCGTCGTGGCGGGGATGGAGGGGGCGCTCCCTTCCGTTGTTGCGGGAATGGTGGCAAAACCGGTGATCGGGGTGCCGACTTCGGTCGGCTATGGCGCATCTTTCGGGGGAATTGCCGCCCTGCTGGGAATGCTCAATTCATGTTCCGCCGGTGTGACGGTGGTGAATATCGACAACGGGTTTGGAGCGGCATACGCGGCATCGTTAATCAATCGGGAATAAGGAGCTTTGCCACAGGGCCACGGAGTCACGGAGAAAGTCCGAAAGGCATAGGGGACGCTGAAAAGGCGAAAAAATCGGATAAAGGCGGATCAAACAAAGCCAAGAACTTTTTTTGCCTCAAGTCTTTAAATCCGCCTTTTTTGATGTTATCCGCGTCCCATTGGTTTCAGGTTCTTATCAAGTTTATATGTGTTTCTGCGGCAAAGGCTGAACAAAATTTATGAAAATCCTCTATTTTGATTGCTCTGCCGGCATTTCCGGAGACATGACTGTCGCCGCGCTTCTCGATCTGGGCGTTCCCCTGGCGGTCCTGGAGGAGGGGCTCAGCCGGGTTTCCCTGCCGCGGTCCGGCTACAGCGTTGGTACGGAAACGGTAGAACTCCGGGGGATACGCGCCGCACGGTTCACCGTGCACGTGGAAGAGCACCAGCCCCATCGCCATTATACCGACATTGCCGGGATGATTGAAGGCAGTTCCCTTTCCGAAAACGTAAAAAAGAGTGCGCAGAAGATTTTTTTCAGACTGGCCGAGGCCGAAGCGCGTGTGCATGGAGTAGAGATCGGCCATGTCCACTTCCATGAGGTGGGAGGGGTCGATTCCATCGTGGATATCGTTGGCACTGCGATCTGCCTCGACTACCTGGGTATCGGAGAGATCCATGCCTCTCCCCTCCCTTTCGGGAACGGCTTTGTCGAGACGGTGCACGGCCGGCTGCCGGTACCGGCTCCGGCTACCGCTGAGCTGATGCGGGGGATGCCGGTTCACTTCGATTGCGGACCGGGCGAGCGGGTGACGCCGACCGGGGCGGCCATTCTGGCGGCCCTGGCCGAGGGGTACGGCCCCCCATCCGGTATGAATGTTACGGCGATAGGGTGCGGCGCCGGGAGCATCGATTTCGACGACATGCCCAACATTCTCCGTCTGGTCCTCGGAGAGAAAACAGGGAGGGTCGGGAGAGACGAGATTTATGTCATGGAGACCCATATCGACGACATGAATCCGGAGATTCTCGGCTTTCTCATGGAGCGGCTCCTCGCGCAAGGGGCGCTGGACGTCGCCTTTTCCCCCCTCCAGATGAAGAAGAACCGTCCCGGGGTAAAGCTGACGGTCCTCACTCCCCGCGCCGGGCTTGATGAACTGGCGCGTCTGGTGCTGGCCGAATCGACGGCTGCGGGAGTGCGCTATTATCCTGCGGAGCGGATGATGCTTGCGCGCGCCGAGGAAGAGCGGGATACCTCTCTGGGAAAGGTCCGGGTCAAGGTCTTTCATGCCGACGGCAAGCCGCTGCGGGTCGTTCCCGAGTTCGAGGAGTGCCGGCGCATCTCCGAGCAGACAGGTATGCCCCTGATGGAAGTCTACCGGGTCATCGAACGGGAAGCAATACTCCCATGAGAAGCTTCGTGATCCTTTTTGCGACGTGGGGGGGGACCGGCTACAGCCCCGTGGCATCGGGGACGGTCGGCACCCTGGCGGCGATTCCCCTCTATCTGGTGCTGGCGAGGCTTCCGCTTTCGCTCTATATTCTGACCCTGGTCACGTTCTGCTTTTTTTCCTGCTGGGTGTCGGGACTGGCCGAGGAGATTTTTGCGGAAAAGGACTCGGGCAAGATCGTCATCGACGAGGTGGCCGGTTACCTGGTCACCATGACCGGAGTTGCCGTTAGCTGGCAGGCAGTGGTGGCCGGCTTCTTCCTCTTCCGTTTTTTCGACATAACCAAGCTGCAGCCTGCCCGCTATTGCGACAGGCATCTGAAAAACGGCTACGGTGTTGTCCTCGACGACGTGGTCGCGGGCATTTACGCCTGCATCGTCCTCCACCTTATCCAGAGGTTCATGTGAAGGTCGCGACCCTTTCCATCGGTGATGAACTGCTCATGGGCGAGATTGTGGACAAAAACGCCGCCCATAGTGCGGAGCAACTTTATCTGCGGGGTATCAGGGTGCACCGGCACCTGGCTGTCGGCGATCTGGAACAGGACATTGGGGAAGCGGTCCTCTCCCTCGCCGGGATGAGCGATGCGGTCATCGTTACCGGGGGGCTCGGTCCGACGATCGATGACATAACGGCCAAGGCCGTTGCAAAGGCCATGGGTCGCCGCCTGGTCCTGAACGAGGAGGCCCTTGTCCATGTCAGGAGCGTCGCGGGAAAGCTCGGGACGGGTGTCCATCCTCTGAACGAGAAACAGGCCCTTTTCCCTGCAGCCTCGGCCCTGATACCGAATCCCTCCGGGACCGCCTGCGGTTTTCACCTGGTCCACAACGGCTGCGCCCTGTTCTTCCTGCCGGGGGTCCCCGCTGAAATGGAGCGCATGCTGGATGAAACAGTGATCGCCTTGATCGAGGAGAGACGGGAAGAGAAGAAGTTCCTCAAGACCAGGGTCTTGAAGATATTCGGCCTCTCCGAGGCGGAGGTGGACGATGCTCTGCAGGGGAGCCTGCTTCCGGAGGCCGGGGTAATGATCGCCTTCTCCGTCGATTTCCCCGAGGTTCACGTGAAACTCCGCGCCGAGGGGCAATCCGGCTTTGCGGTCGGCGCGGCGCTCGACACGGCCTGCGGCAGGGTGCGGGAGAAACTCCCGGGGTATGTCTTCGGCGAAGACCGGGAAACTATCGATACCGTGGTGGCGGAACTTTTCAGGCGAAAAGGGGTGACGCTCTCCCTGGCGGAGTCGTGCACCGGCGGGTTGGTTGCAAAGCGGATCACCGATGTCCCGGGGAGTTCCGCCTATTTCATCGAGGGGGCAGTTACCTATGCCGATGCGGCAAAAATACGTGCTTTGGGAGTCTCCCCCCGGCTTATCGAGGAACAGGGGGCGGTAAGCTCCGCGGCGGCGATGGCCATGGCCCGGGGAATGCGGAAGCTTTCCGGGAGCGACATCGCCCTGGCAATTACCGGCATCGCCGGACCTGCCGGTGGGAGCGAGGAAAAGCCGGTCGGCACGGTTTTCCTGGCCCTTGCATCCCGTACCGGCTGCCAGGCGAAAGGATACGGATTTTCCGGCAGCAGGGAAGAAATACGGACGATTACCGCCTTCATGGCCATGGACTGGCTGCGCAGGCACTTGATGTCCCTTTAGAAAGTTCGGAAGCGCTGAAGCGCGCAAGTCCGGAAGGAACGTCTAAAACTTTTATGCTTCCGCGCTCAGGAAGGAGCCTTCTCCGGACCTTCCTGTCATCATCGCAAATTTGACGCCGTCTAGAGGTTTCTTACATGGCTGCGGAGGTGGACCATGACCGACGACAACAGAGCGACCTTCAGAGTTCTTAACTGGACCATCGGGCTGATTCTCGTCGGGCTCTCCATCGAGGCCTTGTCCTTCCATTTTTTCGAAAACCGCACCGTTTTCCACTATCTTCATCTCGTGCTCGTCTTTATACTGGTCATCATCGGGCTGGTTGCCAGGAAAGCCCGGCAATCGGAAAAGGCGGCCCATTCTCGGGAGGTGGAGGAGATGCAGCGGGAGGTGGGAAAAACCGCCCTGCACTGCAAGAGCCTCCTGGAAGGCGCCGGTGACGCAATATTTTTCATCAACGCCGAAACAGGTCACCTGGCAGAGATGAACGACATGGGGACCGTGTTGTTCGGGTACAGCAGGGAAGAAATGGGGACACTTGTCGGCAGAGACCTGATTCCGGAAAGGGATCAGGTCGAGTTTGCCTCCCTGGTGCGGCGCCTCAACTGCCGCGGCATGGCCTCGTCGGATTGTCTCACCTTCCGGCGCAAGGACGGAACCCATTTTGTGGGCGAAGTGAACGCCCGGCTCATTGATATGGGTGATGAAAAGGTGATTCAGGCGATAATCCGCGACATAACCCAGAAAAAGCATGCCGAGCAGGAGATCCGGAAGCGCAACCGGAAACTTTCCATTCTCAACAGCATCATTGCCAGGGCGAATGCCAGTCTGGACCTCCATACCGTCCTCGATGTAACCCTCCAGGAAACCATGGAGGTTTTCGACGCAGAAGGCGGGGCGATCCATCTCCTGGAAGAGGGGAAGACCCTCACCCTCGTTGCCAGGAAAAATCTTACCGAACGCCTGATCACCGCTACCAGGCAGAAGGATACGGCCATGGATTCTTCCTGCCGGATTGCGGCGACCAGGCACTGCTCCGTGCTTTCGGATATTTCCCGGGCAGGCTGCAGCATGGCGTGGCACTCCAGAGAAGATGGCTGGCAAAGCGTTGTCGGTATCCCGCTCTTTGCCAAGAACAATCTCATCGGGGTGCTGCATATCATGGCCCGCGATGAACGATGCTATGCGCCGGAAGACATCAATTTTTTCACGACCATGGGGAACCAGATCGGGATCGTGATCGAGCATGCCCGTCTGTTTGCCGAGCTGAACTGGAAAACCGCCGAACTGCTCCGTTCCCACCGGTTTTTGGAAAAGAACAGCCGCCAGCTTGCATTGTCCGAGAACAGGCTCAGAAAGAACCTCGCACTGGTGGAACGCGCCAACCTTGATCTGGCAAGGCTCGACAGGATGAAGAGCCATTTCCTCGGCATGATATCCCATGAATTCAAGACCCCCCTCACGGCGATACTGTGCAGTACCGATTTTCTGCTTGCGCAGAGCGGCAAGGAGGTTGATGATGACGAGCGCCGCCTGCTGGGCATCATCCAGAAGGGTGGCACGCGACTCAACGAGATAATTACCGATCTCCTGAAAGTTGCCCGGCTTGATGCGAAATCCTCTCCGGTCAGCAAGTCGACCCTGCACCTCGAAGAGATACTGAATGTACTGATGGAGCAGTTTGCCGCTGTTCTTCATAAGCGGAATCAGAAGATCCTTTTACGGGGAATAGAATCTCTGCCCTATTTCTACGGAGACCGGGATTGCCTCTACGATATTTTCACCAGGCTTCTGGAAAATGCCGTCAAGTTCACGCCGGATGGGGGGGAGATCGTCATCTTCGCCACGGTGGCCGACTGGCAAGCCCTGGAAGGGAAAAAGGAGATTCTTTCCCGGTTCAATCCGTCATTCTACGAGCAGATGGGAAAAACCGCCTTCCTCCAGGTGGAGGTGAGGGATAGTGGCGTGGGGATTTCCCCGGAGGAACGGCTCAACATATTCGATACATTCTATGAAATAGGCGATATCCGCAACCACACCAGCGGTAAGGAGAAATTCCAGGGTAAGGGCGCCGGCCTGGGGCTTGCCATCGTCAAGGGGATGATTGAGGCCCACGGCGGGATGGTATGGGTCGAAAGCCCGGGGTCTGAATCAGCGGGATGCCCCGGCAGTTCATTCTTCCTGTTGGTCCCTCTCGAGGAAGGCCATAGCCAGACGGTTTTCCCCTTCATCCAGGCGGAACCGGCATACACCGTGCCGGGGCTTTTCGATCAGGCGGATGATGGAATTAATTGAGCAATCATGAATCAGGCGGTTTATTCAGTCGGTGTTCCCGGCAAAGATAAGCATTGAAATGGCCACGACAGTTATGCTATGAGTTTGTAGATTACCCATTTTCACTACGCATGAACCTTACAATACAGGAGGCCACTGGATGTCGGACAGAGAGAAGGCGATTGACCTGGCTTTGAGCCAGATTGAGAAACAGTTTGGAAAAGGCGCAATTATGAGGCTCGGCAACGATGAGCCATTGCCGGATGTCGCCGCGATACCCACCGGATCTCTATCTCTCGATGTGGCCCTCGGTGTCGGAGGTGTGCCGAGGGGGCGTGTCATCGAGATATTCGGTCCCGAGTCCTCGGGGAAAACCACCCTGGCGCTGCATGTCGTGGCTGAAGCCCAGAAGCTGGGAGGAATTGCGGCATTCATCGATGCGGAACATGCCCTGGATATCGGCTATGCGCGAAGACTCGGGGTCAGAACCGACGACCTCCTGGTTTCCCAGCCGGACACCGGTGAACAGGCCCTCGAGATAACGGAGATGCTGGTGAGGAGCGGAGCCATCGACGTGCTCGTGATAGATTCGGTCGCCGCTCTGGTTCCGAAGGCGGAGATCGAAGGGGACATGGGTGATTCCCATATGGGGCTCCAGGCGCGGCTCATGTCCCAGGCGCTCCGGAAGCTGACCGCAATCATTTCCAAGTCCAACTGCTGCGTCATCTTTATAAACCAGATCAGGATGAAGATCGGGGTCATGTTCGGCAACCCGGAAACTACGACCGGCGGCAATGCCCTGAAGTTCTATGCCTCGGTGCGGCTTGATATCCGGAAGATCGCGAGCCTCAAGCAGGGGAACGATGTCATCGGTTCCCGCACCAAGGTAAAAGTGGTGAAGAATAAGGTGGCCCCTCCCTTCAAAGAGGTCGAGTTCGATATCCTCTATGGTGAGGGGATCTCCCGTGAAGGGGACCTCCTGGACCTGGCGGTGGAAAAAGGTATTGTCGACAAGAGCGGCGCCTGGTTTTCCTACGAAAAGGATCGGATTGGCCAAGGACGCGAGAATTCCCGTATTTACCTGAAAGAGCATCCCGAGGTCGCTGCCGCGATCCAGGAAAGACTTTTGACCGATTTAGGATTTTCCCGAACGTAGTCTGTAAAGGGACGGGTACCGTCATATGCAGCTGAACGATATATTGGCCATAGGCGTGAAGGCGAAGGGCTCCGATGTTCACATTAAGACCGGGCTCCCTCCGATTGTCCGGATTGACGGCAGACTGCATCCCATCCCCAATGCCCCGCGGCTTACCCCCGATGGTGTCAGCGGGATGGCTGCGGCCATCATGAACGAGCGCCAGAGGAAACACTTCGAAGAGAATTTTGAAGTGGATCTATCCTATGGTGTTCCCGGTCTCGGGCGCTTCAGGGTCAGTGTCTACTCGCAGCGCGGCACCGTGGCCATGGTGTTCCGGGCCATATCCATGTCGGTTCCATCCATGGAAGCCCTGAACCTGCCGCCGATCCTCAAGAAGATCGCTCTGGAAGAGCGCGGCCTGATCCTGGTGACCGGCACCACGGGGAGCGGCAAGTCAACCACCCTGGCCGCCATGATCGACTATATCAATGAGAACCGCTCCAGCAATATCATCACCATCGAAGACCCGGTCGAGTTCCTGCACAGGGACAAGAAGAGCATCATCAGCCAGCGGGAGGTCGGTTTCGACACTCTGTCGTTCGCGGGTGCGCTGAAAGGGGCGTTGCGCCAGGACCCGGACGTCATCCTGGTCGGAGAGATGCGGGACCATGAAACCATCGAGACCGCCCTGACCGCTGCCGAAACAGGGCACATGGTCATGTCAACCCTGCATACCCTTGATGCCGCGGAAACCGTGAACCGGATCATTTCCGTATTCCCTCCCTATCATCAGCGCCAGGTCAGAACGCAGCTCTCCAGCGTGATCAAGGGTGTCGTCTCACAGCGGCTGGTCCCCAGGGCCGAAGGGAAAGGGAGGGTGCCGGCCGTTGAAATAATGATAGGGACCGCCCGCATCCGTGAATGCATCGACGACAAGGACAAGACCAAGCAGATCCCCGAGGCGATCGCCCAGGGCGTCGTTTCGTACGGGATGCAATCTTTTGATCAGTCGCTCATGCACCTCTATTCGAAAAAGCTCATCACCTATGAAGAAGCGCTTCGCCAGAGCTCAAATCCGGATGATTTCGCCCTCAAGATTTCCGGGATATCCTCAACCTCGGATCTCAGTTGGGATCAGTTCACCGGCGACGAGGAAGGCAAAGAGGGTGACAAGCTCGATGTAGAAAAATTCTGAGATGGAAAAGGCGGAGCAAGCTTTAGCCTATGTCGTCAGAGTGCTTGCCCGCCGCGATCACAGCATTGCCGAACTTGAGCGCAAGCTCCGTGACAGGGGATTCCCGGCCGGGGTCAGCGCGGAGGTTATAGCCAGGCTTACAGAGTCCGGATGTCTGGATGACCGGCGCTTTGCCGAGCAGTGGGCGGAGTCGGCGGTGAGAAACGGTCGGGGCTTCGGGCCGCGTATTCGCCTCGAACTCATCCGCAGGGGGGTTCCCCGGGAGATTGTCGCGGAGGTTGTTGCCGGCATTTCGGCCGCATACGATGAGCACGAGACGCTGTCAGCGCTTGTGACACGGAAGTTCGCCGGGTTCGATCCGGAATCGGCGTCAGACCGCGACAAGAGAAGGGTAGTTGCATATCTGCAGCGGCGGGGATTCTCGACTGCCGCCATTTTCCGCATATTCAGCGCCCGGGACGACTGCCGGGGCGTTTGTGAATGATTTTCGCGTAAGAGGTTTCCATGACAGGCAAAGAGATCCGTGCCCGCTTCCTGACGTATTTTGCCGACCGGGGCCACACCGTGGTCGCCAGTTCCGGGCTGATTCCCCATAACGACCCGACGCTTCTGTTTACCAATGCCGGCATGAACCAGTTCAAGGACTGTTTTCTCGGCATGGAGAAGCGTGACTACGTCCGGGCCTGCTCTTCTCAGAAGTGCGTCCGGGCAGGCGGCAAGCATAACGACCTGGAGAACGTGGGGCGGACCGCCCGGCACCATACCTTCTTCGAGATGCTGGGCAACTTTTCCTTCGGCGATTACTTCAAGAAAGAGGCGATCGCCTTTGCCTGGGACTTCCTGACGCGGGACCTCGGTCTCGACACCAGCCGGCTCTATGTCACCGTTTACCAGGATGATGACGAGGCGGCCGACATCTGGCACCTTCAGGAAGGTGTTCCCCGTGAGCGGATCTACCGTTTCGGCGAGAAGGACAACTTCTGGTCCATGGGGGACACCGGCCCCTGCGGACCGTGCACGGAAATTTTCTGGGACAACGGCCCCGAGGTCGGGTGCGGCTCCCCCGACTGCGCCGTGGGATGCGACTGCGACCGCTACATGGAGATATGGAACAACGTCTTCATGCAGTTCGACCGTGAAGCCTCCGGAAAACTGACTCCCCTGCCGAAGCCGGCGGTGGACACCGGCATGGGGCTGGAACGGATTTCCACGGTCATGCAGGGGTTTAAGTCCAATTACGATACCGATCTCTTCCAAGGGATCATCCGTCATATCGAGAAGCTCTCCGGCAAGAATTACCGGGAAAATCAGAAGGATGATGTTTCCATGCGGGTCATTGCCGACCATGCCCGGGCGACGACATTTCTCATCTGCGACGGCGCGCTCCCAAGCAATGAGGGACGGGGATATGTCCTGCGGCGGATCATGCGTCGCGCCGCCCGCCATGCCAAGATGCTCGGTTTTTCCGAGCCGATGCTCTACCGGGCCGTGGATGCGGTCAACGAGATGATGGCCGACGCCTATCCGGAACTCATCGAGCGGGAGGCGTACATCAAGAAGGTGGTCCTGGCGGAGGAGGAGCGGTTCATCGAAACCCTCGACAACGGCCTGCGCATCCTCAATGAGGAGATCGCCTCCCTTCGGCAGGCGGGCAGCACGGTAATACCCGGCGAGACCCTGTTCAAGCTCTACGATACCTTCGGGTTCCCGACGGACCTGACCGGCGACATCGTGGCGGGCGAAGGGTTCACCATCGACGAGCCCGGTTTTGAAACCTGCATGGACAAGCAGCGGGAGCAGGCCCGGGAGCACTGGAAAGGCTCGGGTGAAGAGGGGATTGCCGCCATCCACAAGACCCTCAATGCACGGGGAATCCGGAGCCGCTTTGTCGGTTACGGAGAACTGACCGCCTACTCCCCGGTCACCGTTATCATCAAGGATGGAGCCGAGGTCGCTTCGGCAGAAGCGGGCGACGAGATTGAAGTCATCACCGAAACCACCCCCTTTTACGGCGAGTCAGGGGGGCAGTCGGGAGATACCGGCACCATTTCCACCGGCAGCGCCCATCTGAGGGTAACCTCCGCAGTCCGTCCCTTCCCGGATTTCATTGTCCACCGGGCGACCGTGACCGAAGGGGCCATTGCCGTCGGCGCTGCCGCCGACCTGAATGTGGCCGTCGGGGAGCGGAATGCCACGGCCCGCAACCATACTGCAACCCACCTCCTCCAGTCGGCCCTCAAAGAGGTCCTCGGCGACCATGTCAAGCAGGCCGGCTCCTTCGTGGCCCCCGACCGGCTCCGCTTCGACTTTACCCACTTTTCGGCGATGACCCCTGAAGAGATCCGGCGGGTGGAGGACCTGGTCAACGGCTATGTAATGCAGAATGACGATGTTCATGCCCGGGAGATGGCGGTGCAGGAAGCCCTGGAGAGCGGCGCCACCGCCCTGTTCGGCGAGAAGTACGGCGACCGGGTCAGAGTGGTCCGGGTCGGCGGCGTAAGTTCCGAGCTGTGCGGCGGGACCCATGTCCATGCCGCCGGCGATATCGGCTTATTCAAGATCCTGGGCGAAACCGGCATTGCCGCGGGGGTACGGCGGATCGAGGCTCTGACCGGAACCGGAGCCATCGACCACGTCAGGAAGCTGGAGGACGAGCAGAGGAAGATAGTATCGCTCATCAAGGCCGAGGGGAGCGATCCGGTGGAGAAACTGGAGAAACTCCTCGCCCGCCAGAAGGAGCTTCAGCGTGAGATGGAAATGCTACAGGCACGGCTGAACGCTTCTAAATCCGGTGACCTTCTATCCGGCGTGAAAGAGATTGCCGGGGTGAAAGTGCTGGCGGTGAAGGTTGAGACAGCTGACCCCAAGGGACTCCGGGAACTTTCCGACACCCTCAAGGACCGGATCGGGTCCGGGATCATCGTTCTCGGTTGCGAGAATGCGGGGAAGGCGAACCTGCTCGTGGCCGTTACCGGTGACTTGACAGGCCGGTTCAAAGCAGGTGAGATCGTCAAGTCCCTCGCCCCCTTAATCGGCGGGAGCGGCGGCGGCAAGGCGGACCTGGCCCAGGCCGGCGGCGGACTACCGGACAGGCTGCCTGAGGCGCTGGAAACTGTGTACAAACTTATTTCCTGATGTGGAAACTCGGTGGGCCATATGCTTAAACTCAGCCAAGAGGACAGGCCGGATCTCCACCACGAACAGATGCCTGTCAAGTCTGTTCTTATCGTGGATGACGAGGCGATTATCCGCGATCTCTGCAGCAAGGCACTCAAGGGTTACCGGGTGTTCCAGGCCGGGGACGGGGAAGAGGCGCTGAAGATTTTTACAAAGGGAGAGATCGATGTCATCCTGACCGACGTCATGATGCCGAAAATGGGGGGCATTGAGCTCCTCAAGCGCCTGAAGGAGATCGAGCCGACCCTCGTGGTCATCGTCATGACCGGATTTGCCGAAAAGGATGTAATCCTCAATGCGCTCAAGGCCGATGCCGATGATTTCATCTCCAAGCCGCTCAACCTCCTCCAGTTGAGGACCGCGGTTGACAAGGCGCTCGTGAAAAAGGCCCTGAAAGAGGAAATCGCCAATCTGAAGAGCATGGACCGGTTCAAGTCCAATTTCCTTTCCCTCATTTCCCATAAATTCCGCACTCCAATCACCGCCATATCCCTCTTTCTCCAGAACCTCGCCAACGGGGTCTATGATCCTGAAGATCCGATGTACCAGAAATATCAGCGCCTGATCTATGACGAAGCCTGCTACCTGGAGCGCCTGGTGGCCGAACTGCTCGCCTTCAGCCAGGCGATAGACGACGGCACAGGGTTGAAACCCGAGCCGTGCAGCCTGTCAAACATCGTCACGGAACTGCTTCAGGCATCAGTCGAAGCTGCCGGCAAACCGGGAGTGGAAATCCGTCTGGATCTGGATCCGGTCCCTCCGGTTCTGCTCGACAGGGAGAAGATCTCCTTTGCTGTCAAGCAGGTGCTGGAAAATGCCTTCAAGTTTTCCGGGGAGATCGGGGTGGTCACAGTTTCCCTGAAAATCCATGAGGAACTGGTCAAGGTCACCGTTCAAGACACCGGTATCGGCATTACCAAGGAGGACCTCCCCAAAATCTTCGAGAAATTCTATCAGGTGGACTCGACGCGAAGCGGCCAGATCCGGGGATTCGGCCTCGGTCTATACTATGCGAAGGAGTTCATCCGGCTGCACGGCGGGAATGTAATGATCGAAAGCGAACCGTGGAAGGGCACTACGGTTACCATCGCTATCCCGGTCAAGGAAGTCTGAAAACCTTCACGCCCCGCCAATTTTTTCTAAACCGCAATCCCCCCCGGAAAATGCATGTAAAGCCTCTTTATTGTTGATTATTTCGACTTATCTGCTATATTACATCTTTCCCGCCTCGCTAACGGCGGCAGAGTTCTTTCACCGATCACAGAGGCCGGAATGGAGACATTTTCCATGCACAAGCTGATAGAGAAAGCCACGACCCTCCTGGAGGCGCTTCCCTATATCAGGCGCTTTTCCGGCACGAATATCGTCATCAAGTACGGCGGGCACGCCATGGCCGACGAAGCGCTGAAAAAATCGTTCGCCCTCGACGTGATCCTCCTCAAATATATCGGGATAAACCCGGTCATCATCCATGGCGGCGGTCCGCAGATTAACGAGACCCTCAAGCGCTACGGCATCGTTTCCGAGTTCGTGAAGGGGATGCGGGTTACCGATGAGGCCACTATGGGGGTGGTGGAGATGGTGCTGACCGGTCAGGTGAACAAGGAAGTGGTCGGCTACATAAATCATCATGGCGGGAAAGCGGTAGGCCTGTCCGGGAAGGATGGCGGCCTCCTGTTTTGCAAAAAACTCCTGCAGGAGGTGAAGCGCGACGACGGTGCCGTCGAGACCGTGGACATCGGTTTTGTCGGCGATGTGACGCGGGTCGATTCTGCCATACTGGAAACCCTCGAAAAAGGGGGATTCATTCCGGTCATCGCCCCGATCGGCGTGGGGCTGGGCGGGGAGAGTTACAACATCAACGCCGACCTCGTGGCCGGGAGAGTTGCTGCGGCAATCAAGGCGGAGAAGCTCATCCTCCTGACCGACGTGTCCGGCGTGAAAGACCGGGAGGGAACTCTCCTCTCCAGCATCGAACTGGATGAGGTCCCGGGGCTTATCGACAATGGGACGATCACGGGCGGTATGATCCCCAAGGTCACCTGTTGCGTGGACGCGCTGCGGGGCGGGGTGAAAAAGGCCCATATCATTGACGGCCGGGTGGAGCATGCGGTGCTCTTGGAGATATTTACGGACGTCGGGGTCGGCACGGAGATCCTCGGTTGAGAAACGCGGCTTTTTGGCAATCTCGACGTTGAGCTGCGGGATTTACTTGTGCGGCGTAGCGACGCTACGCCTCCGCGCAACCCCTTGCTCGCCTTGAGCTTGCCTAAAAATCCACGTTTCTCGTGACAATCGGAGAAAATAGTATGAACTCTCAGCAGTGGATTGAAAAAGCTGACAAATATATCATGAAGACCTACGGGCGCTATCCGATTGTACCGGTGCGGGGTGAGGGGTGTCGGGTCTGGGATGCGGACGGCAGGGAATACCTCGACTTTCTGGCCGGCGTGGCAGTCAACAATCTCGGCCACTGCCATCCGAAGGTCGTCGCGGCCCTCCGCAAGCAGGCGGGTGAGCTGATCCACTGCTCCAACTACTACCATATCCCGAGCCAGATCGAGCTGGCCGAACTCCTCTGCGCCCATTCCTTTGCCGACAAGGCCTTTTTCTGCAACAGCGGCGCCGAGGCCAACGAGGCGGCCATCAAACTGGCCCGCAAATACAGCCGTGACAAGTACGGTCCCGAGCGCTACGAGATCATTACTGCTGCAGAATCTTTCCATGGCCGGACCATGGCGACCGTTTCGGCGACCGGCCAGGAAAAGGTGCAGCGTTTTTTTGATCCGCTGCTGCATGGCTTCAAGCATGTGCCGTTCAACGATACGGCAGCCCTGGAAGCGGCTGTGTCGGCCAACTCCTGTGCGGTCATGCTGGAGCCGATCCAGGGAGAGGGAGGGGTCAACATCCCGGCGCCCGGCTATCTTCAGGACGTGAGGAGCATCTGCGACCGGCACGGCCTGCTGCTGATCCTGGATGAGGTGCAGACCGGGATCGGTCGGACCGGCAAGCTGTTCGCCTACGAGCACTTCGGCATGGCCCCGGATATCATGACCCTGGCCAAGGCCCTGGCCGGCGGCGCTCCCATCGGCGCCATGCTGGCGAAAGACGAATATGCGGCGGCCTTTTCTCCCGGCACGCACGGCTCGACCTTCGGCGGCAATCCTCTGATGACGGCAGCTGCGCTTGCCGCCGTGCGGACCATACTGGAGGACGGCATCCTTAATCGGACCGAGGAGATCGGTGACTATCTCATAGGCGAGCTGGCGGCGCTCGGCCGTAAGTACCCCTTTGTCAGGGAGGTGCGCGGTATCGGCCTGATGATCGGCATGGGCCTGACCATCCCGGGCGGCGCTATTGTCACGAAGGGGCACGAGCGGGGACTCTTGCTCAATGTGACCCACGATACGGTGCTCCGCTTTGTGCCGCCGCTGGTTGTCACCAAGCAGGAAATTGATACCATGACCGGCATTCTCGACGGCATCTTTGCCGAGGTTGAGGTTTAAGGAGGGAGAGATGGCGCGACATTTCCTGGCGCTGCACGATTACACCAAGGACGAGCTGGACCGGCTCTTCCACCTGACCCGGGAACTCAAGGAAAAGCAGAAAAAAGGGATCGAGCACCGGCTCCTGGCCGGGAAGACGCTGGCCATGATCTTCGAGAAATCCTCCACGAGGACCCGGGTATCCTTCGAGGCGGGGATATTTCAGCTCGGGGGGCACGGCCTGTTCATCTCCACCAAGGATTCCCAGATGGGAAGGGGCGAGCCGATCAAGGACACGGCCCGGTGCATGGCCCGCTACTGCGACGGGGTGATGATACGCACCTACGGCCAGGGGATTGTCGAGGAGTTCGCCCGTTATTCATCCGTGCCGGTCATAAACGGACTCACCGACCTCTTTCATCCTTGCCAGGTGATGGCCGACATCTTCACGGTCATCGAACACCGGGGAGGCTATGAAGGGCTCAAGTTCTCCTGGATCGGCGACGGCAACAACATGGCCAACACCTGGATCGAGGCGGCTACAGTATTCGGTTTCGATCTGACCCTCGCCTGCCCCCAGGGGTACGAGCCGAACCGGCAGGTCTGGGACCGGGCCCAGGACCGGGCAACCTCGCAGATCGTCCTGACTGAAGACCCTGCCGAAGCGGCCCGGCACGCCGATGTTCTCACCACAGATGTCTGGGCGAGCATGGGGCAGGAGAAGGAGCAGGAGGTCCGTTCGAGGGCGTTTTCAGGCTATCAGTTGAACGAAGCGCTCCTCAACGAGGCAAAGGATAACTGCATGATCCTCCATTGCCTCCCGGCCCACCGTGGCGAAGAGATAACCGATGACGTCATCGAAGGACCGCACTCGGCGGTCTGGGACGAGGCGGAGAACCGGTTGCACATACAAAAGGCCATCATGACTACCTTGATGGGTGCACGCTGAAAAGCACCCATCTGCGGCGTTGCCTTCGTCGCTGCGCTGCTCACATACTATTCGTATGCTCCGCTGCTCGCTCCTCGGCGCCTGGCATCTGGGCACTTTTGAGCGTGCACGGGATTTCTTGATAATTCGATAAAAATTACTAAAAGGAGAACCACATGGCCAAACAAGACGTGAAAAAGATCGTCCTTGCCTATTCGGGGGGGCTTGACACTTCCATCATCCTCAAGTGGCTGAAAAACGAGTACGGTTGCGAGGTGATCACCTTTTCCGCCGACCTCGGCCAGGGGGACGAACTGACCCCGGTCCGGGACAAGGCCCTGGCCACCGGCGCCGACAAGGTTTACATCGACGACTTGCGGGAGGAATTCGTCAGGGATTTCGTCTACCCGATGTTCCGCGCCAATGCCGTCTACGAGGGGCACTACCTGCTCGGCACCTCCATTGCCCGGCCGCTTATTGCTAAAAGGCAGATGGAGATCGCGAAGATCGAGGGGGCCGACGCGGTTTCCCACGGCGCTACCGGCAAGGGGAATGACCAGGTCCGCTTTGAACTGGGCTACTATCACTTCAACCCCGCCATCACGGTCATCGCCCCATGGCGGGACTGGAAGCTGAACAGCCGCAAGGCGCTCATCGCCTATGCGAAAAAGAACAACATCCCGATCCCGATAACCAAGAAGCGCCCCTGGTCGTCGGACCGTAACCTCCTCCACATCTCATTCGAGGGGGGCATCCTGGAGGATACCTGGGCCGAGCCGCCCGAGAACATGTTCGTGCTGACCAAGGCGCCGGAAAAGGCCCCCAACAAGCCCCAGTACGTCGAGGTCGAGTTCAATAACGGCAACGCGGTGGCGGTGGACGGCGAGAAGATGTCGCCGGCGCAACTGCTGGCCCACCTGAATTACATCGGCGGCGAGCACGGCATCGGCCGGGTCGACCTCCTGGAAAACCGCTCGGTCGGCATGAAGTCCCGCGGCGTCTACGAGACCCCCGGCGGCACCATCCTCCGCGAAGCGCACATGGCGGTCGAGCAGATCACCATGGACCGCGAGGTGATGCGGGTCCGCGACTCCCTCATTCCCGAGTATGCCCGGATGATCTATGCCGGCTACTGGTTCTCTCCGGAACGGGAGATGCTCCAGTCGCTGATCGACGACTCCCAGAAGTGCGTCAACGGCGTGGCGCGGATCAAGCTCTACAAGGGGCACTGCCGCACCGTCGGGAGGAAATCGGAGACCGACTCCCTCTTTAATCTCGACTTCGCCACCTTCGAGAAAGACCGGGTATACAACCAGAAGGACGCGGAAGGGTTCATCAAGATCAATTCGCTCAGGCTGCGCATTCGCTCGCTGATGCAGGCCGGCAGGAAGAAATAACTGTTCATGCGGGGGCGCCGCCTGTCCCCCCCTTTGAAGCCATTATCCCGGGAAGGGGCACGGAATGCCGTGCCCCTGCTGTCTGTCTATGCCAAAGATAAAATACCGCAAAGAACATATCGTCACTTCAGTGGTGGCGGTGATCATTGACGACGACGGGCAGGTTCTCCTCACCCGGCGCAACATCCCCCCCTTCCATGGTCTGTGGGTGATGCCGGGAGGGAAGATCGACCTCGGCGAGCCGATTATCAGGGCCCTCCACCGGGAAGTAATGGAGGAGGTGGGACTCGAAGTGGAGGTGCAGGGACTCGTCGATGTTTTCGAGCACCTCACCCCTGGCGATGACAACGACCACTTTGTCATCCTCTACTATCGCTGCCGGCCCCTTTCCTGCGTCATCAATCACAACCCCGGCGAGGTGTCCGAGGCCCGCTGGGTGCCGTGCGACGAGCTAAAAAATTACGCCATGCCGGAAGGGGCGTGCTTTATCCTCGGAAAGATATTTCCGGAATTATCTGCTTATGAGATGTTTTGACAGGGATGGACAAGATTATTCGGCTAAGATAATTGATAAATCTTTGCAGTGATCATGACGCAGATGTTGCTCATCCTTTTAAGTAGTTTCCATACGGAAACTCCGGATAAGAAACTACTGGTTTAATCGAGTTTTTTTATGGTCCAGATCATCGACATGAAGGTCAACCTCGACTTCCCGCTGGGGCACCACCTCCACTGCCTCATCGCCCAGATACCCAATCACCTGCGCCGCTCGGAAACCGGGTTTGCCCTGGTGGACCCTGACCGGAAGTGGGACCAGGTGAAATCGATCCTCGACCTGGCCATCGCCGGCGAGGGGAATTTCAAGAAGCTCCATTTCCTCATGCTTCCTGAGGCTGCCGTCCCGTTTACGCGCTTCGACGAGATGCTGGAGACGATCGCTGCGGGGTTCCGGCCCAATTCGGTGACGATGTTCGGGGTGGAGCAGGTCCGGCTGAAAAACTACCGGGATCTCCTGGAGCGGTTCAGAGCGGACAATGAAGAGGCAATCGTACTTGTCGACAAGGACATCGACTCCGGCGACGTGCTGGAGATGCCGGTCAACTGGTGCTGTATCGCCGTCAAGGAGGCGACCGGCAAATTCCGGGTTTTTCTCGAAGCAAAATCCCATCCATTCCACGGTGAAGAATTCCTCGACAAGTTTCATGATCTCTACCGGGGGCGACATTTCTACCTGTTCCGGAGCAAACCGGCCTGCTTCAATTTCATGACCCTGATCTGTCTCGACTACCTCTACCGCGATCTTTACTCTTCCAACATCAAGCAGATCATCGACCATGCCAATACCCTCTTTTTCAATACCCGGCAGGGGCTCGACACCCTTTTCGTCATCCAGTGCAACCCCAAGCCGGAGCATAGGTCCTATCAGGAGGTGATCAGCGGCTTCTACGGGGAATATCTGGAGGACACGCCCGGGGTGCGGGAAACCGTGACTGTCTTCGGCAATGCCTCTGATGAAACGAGGCTGGAGGATCTTCCCCTCGGAGGGGAATTCGGCAACTCGTTCGTGGTGATCAACCGGCACCACAAACTTGCGAATGTCCAGCTTTCCGAGTTCTCCACCGACGATTTCGGCGGGGGGCCGGTCTGTCGCCTCCGCTTCGGCACCGGCACCCGGCTCTATTACTTCAATCTCCCCCTCCATCATGAGCTCGATCCGCGGACGACTCGGGTCCCCCTCAAGGTGCACACCATCCTCAGGTGGTCACCGGACGGGAAATGGGTGAGGGTGACGGGGGAGGAGATGGTGGAAGGATTCGAGATCTCCCGCGAATAGGGAGGAACGATGCTTTTCCGCCCTGGCTGCGTAAGTCTTCGGCCTTGCTTGTGCGACATAGCCCTGCTATGTCTCCGCGCAATCCCTTGACAGCCTTGCCAGGACGAAAAATCCTCGCTCCTTTAGGTCAAACCTGAAGATGCCCGGAAAAAGTTTTGGCTGCACGCCACAACATATTGGTTGAACAGCTCCAAGGAGATAAATATATGTCAAAGGACAAGCTTTGGGGGGGCCGCTTCACCCAGCCGACCGATAAATTCGTGGAGGAGTTCACCGCCTCCATCCAGTTCGACAAGCGCCTCTACCACCAGGATATCAGGGGTTCCATCGCCCATGCAC
>JBGPCQ010000043.1:0-18770 GCA_041481895.1 Geobacteraceae bacterium
AAGCCGTTACAGCCACAACCACCACGAAACCCAGGATAAACTTGTAACCCATGGGGATATACATAAGATTATCTCCTTTTCTGCCATGAAAATAAGACCGTGTGTATGCACATGGTTAACTGCCCGTTGTCCCCGCTTTTTCAGACGGCCCGGTAGATCCTCTCGATGGGGCAGATGGTCTGAAAATATCGGCGGCTCTCCCTGACCAGGGTTTCGGACTTGCCGAGCACCAGCACTCCGCCGCCGCTCAAGGCTTTGGCGAAACGCATGAGGATTTTTTCCTGATGGTCGCGCTCCAGGTAGATCAGCACGTTGCGGCAGAGGATAAGGTCGCTGTCCGGCACGGAGTCGCTATCGAAAAGGTCGCTCCGCCTGAAGGTCACCATCTCCCGTATCTCCTGCGCCAGCCGGAAACTCTTTCCCTCGGGGGTGAACCAGCGCGACCGGGTCTCCGGCGGGACATCCACCAGCCGCTCTTCCCGGTAAAGGCCGGATTGAGCCATTTCCAGGACTTCCCGGTCCACATCGCTGGCAATTATACCGACTTCAGTGCGCATCATGGCCGAGGCGAATGATTCCTTAAGGAGCAGGGCCAGAGAGTAGGGTTCTTCGCCCCCGGCGCACCCCACGCTCCGGATTATCAGGCTGTTCCGGCCCTCTTTCTCACAGCGGGAGAAGAGGTAGGGGAGCACATCATTTTTTACTTTCTCAAAAGCGGAAGGGTTTCTGAAAAACTGGCTGACATGTATGGTAAGGACTTTGAGAAGTTGGTCTGGCTCCCCGGCATCGTTCATCAGGAGTTCTCCATACTCCTGGGCCGAAGCGCAGCCGGTTTTCCTGATCCTGATGGCTATCCGCCTTTTTATGCATTTGTTTTTGTAAATATCGAGATTGAACCCCCTGGACCTTTTCAGGATATTCAGTATCGTAGCGAATGCTTCGGAGGAGATATCGTAACCATCCGCGTCGACGGAATATGTCCCGGGTGCAGGTTTTCCCATGTCAGGCGGCTTCATGGAGAGGAGATGCGCAACACTGTTGCTGAGACCGGGGAGGGGCGCAATCGGCGCCTGCTGACTCTGCACACATTTCGGGAGGACGTGGAACGGACATGGGCAGACCTTTGCAGACCTCGGCGTTAAGGTTGATCTGCTCTTACATAACAAATAGTTGCATGAATGTCAATTAACTCAAGAACTTCAGCCTTAAACCTTAACACCTTAATCAGTTACGAAAAATGGTTGTAACCGCTGGCGGCGGCCTGATAATCGCTCCCGTCGGCGGCCACGACTTTCAACCCTTTGCTCGCGGTAACTTCGCCGATCACCGCTCCCCGCGTGCCGAGCCCTGCCAGCAGGGCGCCGGCCGCTTCCTTCTTTGCGGGGGGGGCCGTGAAGAGGAGTTCGTAGTCCTCTCCCCCCGCAAGGGGGAGCAGGTAAGGGTCTTCCGCGAGGGGAGGCCGTTGTGCGAGGAAAGATTCGGAAAGGGGGATATGCGCCAGCTCCACCCTGGCGCCGACCCCGGAAAGGTCGAGGATGTGACCCAGATCGGCCAGCAGTCCGTCGCTCACGTCGATCATGGCATTCGGTATGCCGGCCTCCGCCAGTGCCAGCCCTTCCCGGACACGGGGCTGCGGGTCGAGGTGTTTCATGACCAGGGGGCCCGTGCGCTCACCATTTTTCAGGAGCCTGAGCCCCAGGGCCGAATCGCCCAGGGTCCCGGTAACGAATATGATATCGCCGGGTTGCGCACCGCGGCGGCGGATGACCCGATCGGGGAGCTGTTCACCCATGGCTGTCACCGAGATGACGAGTCCACCCCGTGAGGAGCAGGTATCGCCGCCAACCAGTGCCACGTCGAATTCGGCGGCCATCTCCAGGAGGCCGGTGATGAAGCCGTCGAGGAATTCCACCGACAGGTTTTCCGGGAGCGCGAGCGCGAGGAGAAAGTACCGCGGCATTCCCCCCATGGCCGCGATATCGGAGAGGTTGACGGCGAGCGATTTTTTCCCGAGAGTGTACGGGTCGCACAGGGTGAGGTCGAAATGTATCCCCTCCACCAGCATGTCCGACGTGACCAGGGTGATGTAGCCGGGGGAAGGCTCGACGGCGGCGGCATCATCGCCGATTCCGATCCGGACTCCCGACCCCCGCACGACCCGGCCGGCGATACGCTCGATCAGGCCGAACTCGCCGAGTTCCCTGAGTTTCATCTTTTTGCCCCGGCGGACACACCTTTGCCGGAGGGGACCATAACCCGGCGCGGAACGGTTTTGGTCTTGATGCCGGGGGTTTTCACAGGGGGGGTGGGGGGATATTTTTCCAGGGCTACCTTGAGCACATCATCGATAACCCTCGCGGTGATGACCGTCACTTTCTTCAGGATATGCTTCGGGATATCCTCCAGGTCTTTCTTGTTCTCCACCGGAATGATGACGGTGGTGATTCCCGCCCTGATGGCGGCCAGCATCTTTTCTTTCAATCCGCCGATGGGGAGGACCTTCCCCCTCAGGGTGATCTCGCCGGTCATGGCGACGTCCCTCCTGACCGGAATTTTAGTCAGGGCCGATACCAGGGCCGTTGCCATGGTGACGCCGGCAGAGGGACCATCCTTGGGGATCGCTCCGGCCGGGACATGGACGTGGATATCGAGATTGCCGAGCAAGTCCTCGGGGAGGTTCAGTTCCCCCGCCCTGGAGCGGATATAGGAGAGGGCCGCCTGCACCGATTCCTTCATGACTTCCCCCAGGTAGCCGGTAAGGGTGAGAACCCCTTTCCCCTTCATGACCGTGGCTTCCACGAACAGGACTTCACCGCCGACCGGCGTCCAGGCCAGACCGGTAACGACCCCTATTTCGTTTTTCTCCATTTCCGCTTCCCGCAGAAAGCGGGGAGGGCCGAGGAATTTGGCGACAGAAGCGGCGTTTATGGTGAAATGTTTCTTTTCTCCTTCGGCCACCTTGCGGGCCACTTTCCGGCAGATGGAGCCGATTTCCCGCTCCAGGTTGCGGAGCCCCGCTTCCCGGGTGTACTTGGCGATCAGGGTCTTGATCGCCTCGTCGGAGATGGTGAGGGTCGTTTCGGTTATCCCGTTTTCTTTGATCTGACGCGGCACCAGGTAGCGCTTGGCGATCTGTAGCTTCTCCTCTTCGGTATAGCCGGAAAGATTGATCACTTCCATTCTGTCCTGCAGCGCAGCCGGGACCGTATCGATCTGGTTGGCGGTGGCAATGAACATGACGTTGGAGAGGTTGAACGGGAGATTTATGTAGTGGTCCGAAAAAGCATGGTTCTGTTCCGGATCGAGCACTTCCAGCAGGGCGGATGAGGGGTCGCCGCGGAAATCGGCGCCGATCTTGTCGATCTCGTCCAGCATGAAAACCGGATTATTTGTGTCGGCCTGTTTGAGACCCTGGAGGATACGCCCCGGCAGCGCCCCTACATAGGTGCGGCGGTGCCCCCTGATTTCGGCTTCGTCCCGCACACCGCCCAGGGAGATGCGGACGAATTTTCGGCCCATGGCCCGGGCGATCGATTTGCCCAAAGAGGTCTTGCCGACTCCCGGTGGGCCCACGAAACAGAGGATCGGGCCCTTCATCCGTTTTTTCAGCTTGCGCACTGCAAGAAACTCGAGAATACGGTCCTTGATCTTTTCCAGGTAAAAGTGGTCCTCATCGAGGATCTCCCGGGCCCGCCCGATGTCGAGGGAATCCCGCGAGGACTTGCTCCAGGGAAGTTCCACGAGCCAGTCGAGATAAGTCCGGAGCATCCCCGACTCGGCGGCATCGGGGTGCATCTGTTCGAGCCGGCCCAGCTGCTTCAGGGCCTCTTTTCCTACTGCCGACGGCATCTTGGCATTTTCAATTGCTTTCCGGAGTTCGTTGATTTCTTCCGACCGGGCGTCGGTCTCGCCCAGTTCCTGCTGGATGGCTCTGAGTTGTTCGCGGAGGAAATATTCCCGCTGGCTCTTTCCCATCTCCTCCTTGGCGGCTGACTGGATGCGGGCCTGCATGTTGAGAAGTTCGAACTCCTTGTTGAGGAATTCGTTCACCCTGTTCAGCCGCTCCAGGGGGTCGAGTATCTCCATGAGGCGCTGTGCTTCATCCACTTTGAGCCCGATGTTGCTGGCGATGATATCGGCAAGGCTGCCCGGCTCCAGCATGTTTTCCACGATCACCATAACTTCCGGCGATATGATTTTGCCGAGGGAGACGATCTTCGCAAGCTGCTCCTTGACGGTGCGCATGAGTGCTTCCATCTCCAGGGTGTTTTCCCCGACCGGCGGTTCGGCAACCCTCTCGATGCGGACCGAGTAGAAGGGCTTGGAGGAGACGTATTCTTCTATACGTCCCTTGCTGAGACCCTGTACAAGAATTTTGACCCTCCCGTCGGGGAGTTTCAGCATCCGCATGATCATGGCAACTGTGCCGACATTGTAGATAGTCTCCGGCACCGGGTCCTCATCGCTCACTTCCTTCTGGGTGGCGAGAAAAATGAGCCGGTCCCGGGAAAGCGCATAATCGACCGCTGCTATGGAAATCTCCCTGCCTACGAAAAGGGGGAGGATCATATAGGGGTAAACCACGACATCCCGAACAGGGAGGAGCGGCAGAATATCGGGTATTTTCAGCTCTTCATTATCCTGTCGGGTTTCTATGTCCATCTCCATCTAATGTCTCCTTGGTCTATTGTCCCGAACAGTCAGTATCCCCGAGAAGTCGAAAAAAACTCCCTATGCGCGGCGTAACGCAGCAGATTGACTTTTTCCGTCTTCGGCCTTACTGAATCGGTATGTTCCTGATAACAGGGCTTCTGTCCTTCAGCCGGGGGAATGCAACTGACAACACACCCCGGTCGTACTTCGCCTTCACCCCCCTGATGTCGAAGGCCGGGGGGATTTCCACGGTCCTGCAGAATCGGCCGAAACGACGTTCCAGGCAGATGTAGTTGACCTGTTTCCCTCTTTTTTCTACTCGTTTCAAACCTTCGATGACGAGCATGTTGCAGCAGATGTTCAGGGTGATGTCACGGCGTTCGAAGCCGGGGAGTTCGACCTCAACCACATACTCGTCCGCAGTCTCGAAGATATCCAGAAAAGGCGCATTTTCCTGATCTCCCGGGTTTTCTTTGACTTCGAGGGTCGAAAGGAAGGTGAAGATCTCGTTGATCTGCTGCCGGAAAAGGATCAACCAGTCCAGGGGATCTTTGGGGATGACGGCCATATCCACCCTCGGAGGGAGATTGTTTGGTTTCACATCCGGTGTTACCGGATGGAAACGATGTATCAGCTTCAGGGCACCCCGGTTCAGAGCCGGCAGCGGTCATAAACGGCAACGAACGAGGTGAGAAGGGGGTGCCGGGTAATCCCGGCGATCTGAACATTTCAGCAACCGGTACGTGATGATTTAATCATCTTTACAGGGAAAGTCAAGGAATTACGGCCTGTCGCACAGAGGATGGCCTTTTCCGGGGGGATTTGCGGCGTTCGGCTGTTTTTCCGCGGCGCTTGCGCTAATTAATTGAATTTTGTGCCGCGTATGTGTATAATCCCTTCCCTGTTTGTATTAAACTGACCGATTCGGGGAGACTGATGAAAAAATACCTGGTCCTTTTGCTGCTTGTTCAGGCAGCCCTTCTGAACTGCGGTTTCGACTGGGGGTTCGGGTCCGGCGACAAGTGCGGCGATGCCAAAAAGCTGGTGACCGAACTTGCGTTGCTGAAATCCGCGGCCGAAAGGACCGGTACCGAGGAACGCATCCTCAAGCTCTGTCCCGAAGGGGCTGCCGGGCACTATATAAAAGCCCTCAACCTGGAGAGGGCCGGGAACATTGACGGTGCGGTCACGCACTACCGGGAGGCCTTGAAAATTGACCCCGCGTTGCCGCAGGCATCCGGGAACCTGGGATTGATCCACCTCCGTCAGGGGTTGAAAGATTCAGCCGCCCTCGAACTTTCCGGAGCTTTGAAAACCCTTGCCGATCCCCGTTACCATCGTGGATTGGCGATCATTTTCGCTGACCACAAGCTCTATTCCCTGGCAATTTACCATTACGGTGAAGTCGTAAAGGCATCACCTGCCGACCCGGCCCTGCACCTGAAGATTGCAGAGGTATGCGGCATCATGGGGCGTCTGGACAGTGCCGAGGAGGAATACGGGAAAGCCCTTGCCCTCGCTCCGGACAGCGAGGCGGCCCGGATGGGCCTCGCAGCGGTCATGATCAGGAAGAACCAGGTGGACAGGGGTGTGGCTGAACTCAAAAAGGCACTGGAAGCCAACCCCGGGAACAGGGAAATTCATCTGCTCCTGGGCGGAGCCTATGAGAAGAAGGCGGACTGGAAAGCAGCCGAAAATGAATATGTCCTGGCGGGACTGACTGCCGGGGAAAAGCCGAGTCTCTACGTGGGAAGGGTCCGCAAGGGGGACGAATACCTGCAGGCCAGGGAGTTCGAAAAGGCCGTCGTCGAATACCAGGGCGCCTTAAAGGAGAAGCCGGAATCGCCCGAGGCGCTTCGAAAGCTGGGGGATGCCTTCATGGCGGCCGGACACGACGATAATGCCGTCTCCGCATACCAGAAAGCGGTCCTGATCAAGGATGATAACGGGGCTGTCCACCACAGTCTCGGACTCATCTACGAAAAGAAAGGGCTCCTGGATGAAGCGGTGGTCGAATACCGGCAGTCGTTGAAGACCCTCCCTGAAAACGCCGAGGCGCGCCGCCGCCTGGCCGACATCTATACTCTGCGCGGGAGCTTTCCCCAGGCGGTTGAGCAGTATCTCGAACTGATTAAGATAAAAAAAGACGATCCGCAGGTCCATCTGAAGCTGGCGCGAGTCTATGTAACCAGCAGGAATTACAAGGGGGCCATCTCCGAATACCTGGAAACGGTCAGTAGTGCTCCTGATACCATGGATGCACACCTCGAACTGGCGAACCTTTACAAGAAAAACAACCAGAACGACGAGGCTGTCAAGCAGTACCGGGAAGTGATCCGTCTGAAAAAAGATGAGATGGAGGCGCGCAACTCCCTCACCGCGATCTACGTGAAAGAGAAAAAATACGTTGAACTGGTTGAGCTGCTCAAGGGAAATGTCGAGCTGGCCCCCAAGGACCCCAACAGCCACTACAAGCTGGGGCTGGTGTATGAATTCCAGAAAAAATACGATGAGGCCACCGCCTGTTTCAAGGAGGCCACCGGGATCAAGAGCGACCATGCCAAGGCGCTGAATGCCCTGGGGCGCGTCTACATGAAGACCGGCCACATCAAGGAAGCGAAGGAGGCGCTCGAAGCGGCAAAAATAGCCGACCCGGGCCTGGAAGAGACCACGGTCCTCCTGAACAACGTCCGGGACGAGTTTTCACCGGAACCGAGAAAATATTCAAAGTATTCAAAGTCGAAGGGGCGTAAGTCGAAAAAAGGGAAGACCGGCAAGAAAGGCAAAAAGGTAAAGTCCGGCAAGTCCACCAAGAAAAGCGCTGCCGGGAGTGGGAAGAAGAAGGTGCAGTAAAGAGCAGGAGAAGATCAGGAGGCCGGGGTGACCCGGCCTTTTTTTTAAGCGCGTTTTCTGCCGAGGTAGAGCCAGACGTTGACTCCGCAGAGCAGCAGTGTCAGGAGAACGATGACCCGCCGGTCGGCGTCGAGGTAGACGAGCTGCTCCAGGTAGTGGACGATGAACGAACCGGTATAGGCAAGGCCGGGGTCATGCTGCCTCCTGAGCCAGACCTCCAGATGGGTAAGGGGACAGTACCAGTCGCAGATCTCGACCCAGGCGGCGAACAAAAGCGCCGGGATATGGACCAGCCTCACCCCCCTGTGCTTCCTCCCCCAGAACCCTCCGAAGATGAGAAAGAGTATCCAGAGGAAGTGGAAAATCACTACCCCGTCGGCAAGCGCCTTGTAGAGCATCATTGAATCCGTTCAGCATCCAGAGGAACTCATAAAATTTGCCGATTAGTGCTGATCTTCAGCCAGGCCCGAAAACCTTTGTAACCGCGAAGCACGCAAGGAACGCGAAGAAAACCTGAAACGAAAGGGTTTTCCCCCTGAAAAGATCCTTGCGTTTCCCTTGCGTCCTTTGCGTCTTGAGCGACCGAAGGGCGCGGGCGGTTAGTGCTCTTGATTCAAGACTGGCCGCAAATTGACGCTAATCAGGTCAAATTTTCTCTCTCAACCCTTAACGGTCCATAAGCATTTCCCTCAAATCCTCCTTCATCCGGTCCCGGTGCGTCCCTCCCCAGTAGAGCCTGCTGCAGTCCGGACATATCTGAAAATGCTCCCGGGTCGCAAAGACGTAGGGGGGAACCCGTCCCGCCGCGCGCTCCCTGGCCATGTCCTGCAAAAGAGCATTGCAGTTCAGGCAGCGGGTCAGAAAACCTTCGCACGGGTTTATAGCGAAGGCCCGCACCACCTGCCGCACCTGGTCCCGGAAATGGTCGCCTGCCACGAACAAGCAGTTGGCGCGGACCTGTCTGCGCCGGACCAGCAGTGTATCGCGGGTCAGTATCAGGCGCCCGCTCTGCTCGCTCCTCTCTATCAGTTCGGCATCGCCAATCTCCGGGAAGTACTCCACATCGCAACCCATGACCCTGAGCCACCGGGCGAGTCTGCCGAGCATGTTGTCAGCAATAAATGCGTGTTGCATGGGTCAAGTATACCGTGCCGGATCAATTTTTCATGTATGTATATAAAGGAAATGAGCGCCATTAACATTGTAGTTGCTTAACAGGTGCGCCTCTGCCATACTGTTCCGCATCCCGAAGCTTCTCTGGTCATGCATTCCACCAGTTTGCAGCGTCAGATTTGATATGATCACAAGGCTGTGAGGAGAAGGCCCCGGAGACGTACACGCAGTACGTCGAGGTGGCCGACGACGAACAACGCAGTGAGCGCTCAAATATGGCGTTGCAGGGCGGCGAAACGTTATGGACACCCCATCCCTCGATTGTATCCGCAATATCGGCATCATCTCCCACATCGACGCCGGCAAGACCACCGTGTCGGAACGGATCCTCTTTTATACCGGAGAAACCCACAAAATCGGCGAAGTGCACGAAGGCGAAGCGGTCATGGACTGGATGCCCCAGGAGCAGGAGAGGGGGATCACCATTACCGCCACCGCAACCACCTGCCGCTGGGGAAGGTGCTGGATAAACCTGATCGACACACCGGGCCACATCGACTTCACCATCGAGGTGGAGAGGAGCATGCGGGTACTGGACGGCGGCATCGCGATCTTCAGCGCCGTCGAAGGGGTTCAGCCCCAGAGCGAGTCGGTCTGGCGCCAGGCAGAGCGGTACCGTGTCCCGCGGGTCTGCTTCATCAACAAGATGGACAGGGTCGGCGCCGACTGCCGGAAAACCCTGGCCGATATGGAACGGAAACTGCGCGCCCGGCCGGTACTCCTCCAGCTCCCGGTGGGGAACGAGGGGGACTTCTCCGGGGTCATCGACCTGATCGGCGAGGAGATGCTCCTTTTTTCCGATCTGGACCAGGGAAGAACGGTGGAACGGCAACCGGTCCCGCCGGAACGGCTCGAAGAGGTGCAGGAGGCGCGGAGGGCCGTGGTCGAAGCGGCCGCCGACTTCGACGATTCGATTCTGGCAGATTACCTGGAAGGTAACCGCATCGGGGGGGACCGGCTCAAGGCCGCCCTGGCCCGCGGCGCCATCGCCTGCCGGCTCTTTCCGACCCTCCTCGGGGCGGCGCTGCGCAACAAGGGTATTCAGCCCCTCCTCGATGCGGTGGCCGACTTTCTTCCTTCTCCCCTGCAGTCCCCGCCGGTTCTCGGCAAAACCGCCCGCGGCGACGCTCCGGAAAACATCCCGTGTGACCCTAGGGCTCCGTTCTGCGCCCTGGCCTTCAAGGTCCTCTCCGACGAGGGGAAAAAACTGACCTACCTCCGCATCTACGCCGGGACCCTCACTGCGGGTGCGCAGATGTTCAACGCAACCCGCCGCAGCCACGAAAGATTCGCCCAACTGTTCCGGATGCATGCCCATAAAAGGGAACGGATCACCACGGCCTCGGCCGGCGACATCGTCGCCGCCCTCGGGCTCAAGGAAACCCTGACCGGGGACACCCTTTGCGACCCGGGGCACCCTGTCATCCTCGAAGGGCTGACTGTCCCCGAGCCGGTCGTCTCCCTGGCCGTGGAGCCGAAGGGGGTCGATGACCGGGACAAGCTCCCCCCCGCCCTGGAGAAACTCCAGTGGGAAGACCCTACCTTCAGGGTCCGCGAGGACGAGGAGACCGGCCAGACTATCCTGACCGGCATGGGGGAGCTCCACCTGGAAATCATCACCGACCGCCTCGCCCGGGAATTCGGGGTGCGGGTAAAGACCGGCCCTCCCCAGGTCGTCTACCGCGAGACCCTGAAAAAAGAGGTCGAGCACCGGGAAAAATTTCACCGGGAGATGGACGGCAGGGTCCAGGCGGGGGAGGTCCTGCTCCGGCTCGCCCCACTGCCGCGGGGAGCAGGGGTCAGGATCGCGCTCCTGCTGCCGGAGGATTCCCTGCTCCCGCACGAGCTTCGCCAGCTCCTCGCGGAAAGCCTGAGGCAGGCATGCGACGCCGGGTGCAGGACCGGCTACCCGCTGACGGACCTGGAAGTCCGGGTCAAGGAAGCCCCCTTCCATCAGGGGGTCACCACCGAACTGGGACTCAGGGCAGCCGCCCAGAGGGGCTTTTTCCAGGCGGCCTCAGCCGCGCTGGTCCTGCTCGAACCGGTGATGCAGCTGGAAATCATCGTTCCCGGAGACTATGCCGGCAAGGTCCTCGGCGCTATCCAGCAGAAACGGGGCCGGATCGAGGGGATCGATGCCCGTGACGGGGAACAGGTGATAGCGGCCCGCGTCCCCCTGGCGGAAATGTTCGGCTACATGTCCGAGCTCCGCAGCGCCACCAAGGGACGGGGGACCTTCACCATGGAATTCGCCTGCTTCGATACTGCCCCGCCGGAGACCCAGCGGAAGTTCGGCCTGGAATAGCGCAGGCAATCGAGGGCGCTGTTTTGCCTTGCGCAAACGGGCGTTCTTAAGGTATTTTGATACATTGCCCGGTAGGGCGCATCTTTGATAAACCTTCAGGAGAACAACTTTGCAACGAATCGCGATCCTCACGGCTGCCCTGGTGCTCATGGCAGCCTTTTCAGCTTTGCCCGCCAGGGCGGACAGCACAAACGACGCGGCGCCCGCCATACAGAATGAAGAGACCCTGCAGGCCCTTATCCGCGAGAACACCGATCTCAGGGAGAAGCTCAGGGCGCTGGGGAGCACCCCCTCCATCACCTGCGATCTGCTGGCCCAGAAAAACCTCCAGAGGCTCCGGGAGGTCGCCCGGGATACGAAGGCCCAGCGCCAGGCCATGGCCGACTTCGAAGGGTTCGTTGCCTGGATGACCGGCAACCTTTCGGGTTATGCGAAATACATACAGGCCGGTTCGGTCGCAGCCGGCTTTGCCCGGATACTGCCGATCCCGTATGCCGGGCAGGCGTCCGTACTCACCAAGTTCGTCTCCCAGGGTATCCTCTCCCTGAACGCGGCGTCGGTTTCCATCAACAGGTACCTGGTGACCTCCCAGCAGTTCATCACCAGAGTGGAGGCGCTGCCCCCCGCGATGCCGGCGAACCTCGGGGAGATTTCCGAACTGGCGCGTTTTGCCGACAACCAGCTGCTCAAAGAGATGAATGACGTCCAGCAGAAGCTCACCACCACCGCGGAGATCTCGACCTCGGCCCTCTCCTTCCTGGAAAGCGTCAACGCCTATGTCGGGAGCACCGATGAGTACTGGAACAGGACGAAATCGCTCTTGTCCCGGAAAGAGCCCGACAAAAAGGAGAAGAGTTATCTGAGCGAAAGCATTCTGAACCTGCGCAACGGAGCAGGAAGCTTTAGCGCAAAACTCAAGGCTTTCGACGAAACGGCCAGGAAAGACGCGCCTCTGATAAAATCGGTCGTGGCCTACGATGACCTGGTTCGGGAGATGAGCGTCAAAGTGGCGGAGAGCAAAAAAAACTGAGGGATGAAGGATGAATTTCTCAAACCTCAACTCTCAACAGGTTGAAAAAGTAGTGAAGAGGAGATGGCAATGGATCTTGACCCCGAACTGACCGCCCAGCTCAGGCGCGTTTTGGCCTCACTGGAGCAGCTCCTGCCGAAGCCGGTAGCCGGGATTGACTGGAACGCCAGCCACGCGGCCAACTGGCGGCGTCACTCATTCGCCGGCTACCTGGAGCCGATCGCCACCATCGAAGACATTCACCTGGATGACCTCCTCGGCATCGACAAGCAGAAGAAGCTCCTGGAAGACAACACCCGCCAGTTTCTGGCCGGGTATCCCGCCAACAACATCCTCCTCTGGGGGACCCGCGGCACCGGCAAGTCGTCACTGGTGCGGGCGCTCCTCCACAGCTACGCCCCCCGGGGTCTCAGGGTGATCCAGGTGGACAAGACCGACCTGATCCATCTCCCCGACATCGTGGATGCGATCAAAAACCAGCCCTACAAGTTCATCATTTTTTCCGACGACCTCTCCTTCGAAATCGGCGAGTCGAGCTACAAGATGCTCAAGAGCGCCCTCGACGGCTCTGTCTACGCCCCGCCGGAGAATGTCCTTATCTACGTCACCTCCAACCGGCGCCACTTGCTCCCGGAATACGAGGGCGACAACCGGGGGGCCATGATGGTGGGAGGCGAGATCCACCACGGCGAAGCGGTTGAAGAGAAGATTTCCCTCTCCGGCCGTTTCGGCATATGGGTCCCGTTTCACCCCTTCAGCCAGGATCAGTACCTGGACGTGGTGCGGCAGTGGCTGGACAAGCTCGCCCGGAAGAGCGGCGCCGCCATCGAATGGACCGCGGAGATACGGGACGCCGCCATCCTCTGGTCGCAGAAAAAGGGAGACGGGAGCGGCCGCATCGCCTATCAGTTCGCCACCAACTGGGTCGGGAGGACGCTCCTGGAAGGGAACAATGGTTTATCAGTAAAATAGGTGGAGCAGGAATTCATGTGCAGAAGTTGAATTTGATTTTTTTCCCATAATTACAATAAGTTACAATAATTATTCAATAATCTAATGAGCTTTAATCTTCAGCTACGGCATTCTACGTCTTGAATCAAGACCTCTACCGCCCGCTCCCTCCGGTCGCTCAAGGACGCAAAGAACGCAAAGAACGCAAGGGAACCGCAAAGATCTTATAACGGGTTGACTCCTTTTCGTTTCAGGTTTTCTTCGCGTTCCTTGCGTACTTCGCGGTTATAAAGGTTTTCGACAGGCTGAATATCAGAACTAATCAATATAAACCCGTAGTGTTTTTTGACTTTATTCGTGACCATTAGTGTCATTCGTGGTTGAAAATGTATGTGCCGGATTTTTCCCGGCGAACGCTTCCTCCGCCTCGCTGCGCAACAACTCTTCCCGCCCCGTATACCTGGGTGAAAAATGAAACGGTATCATCCGCGCAGCTCCCGCCGCGCAGGCCAGTGAACCGGCCTGGAGAGCCGTCAGGTGTTTTCTCTCGGCCGCCCGCTCCTCCTCGGCCTGGAGGAACGTTGCCTCGATGAAGAGGTAATCGGCGTCCTGCGCCAGGGCAACGATTTTCTCGGTATTTTCGGAACTGTACACCGCGTCGGTAACATAGGCGATCTTCTGCCCCGGGACGATCCGGAGAATATCCCTCTTCAGTTCCCCGAGGGGAATGTGCCGTTCAACGACACCCCCCTTCTCGCGCCACCAAACCCGGAAGAGGAAACTGTCCGGATCCTCCCGCAGGACGGCCTGCTTCAGTTCGGTAAGCCAGGGACCGGTCTCCAGCCCCAGTTCGACCAACCGGTTTTTCATGATGTTCACGTGGCTCTTCTCCTCCAGGGCAAAGGCCAGGGAGGGGATCCGGTGATCGAGAAAGACGGCGCGGACCAGGAAAGACTCTTCGTCATGGAGCACGCCGTCACGATATGTTTCCGCCCGGACCTGCTCCGGCGGGAACCCCTTCCGGCAGTGAAATTCCGCAACAAGCCCCTTGCCGTCGGGGCTTGCCTCGGCGGCAATTACGGTGAAATCGGTCGGGTAGTTCTCCACCAGGTTCCAGGTATAGGCGGCGAGCCGGTGCCAGACCTGGTCCACAAAGCCGGGCGGGCCGTAGAAATGGAGCTTTTTGTCCCGGCCGAGACAGATCCGGACGAGCTGGTCGAAGCCGATGAAGTGGTCCACATGGGTATGGGAGACGAAGACGTGGCTCACCCGCAGCAGTTTCCGCGCGGGGAGAGGGGAGAGGTCCCCCATATCGAAGAGGATTGCCCGCCGATCGAAAAGGAAATCGATATAGAGGCCCGGGTCGCCGAACGGGCTGTTGACGAGGGCGGGGTGAAAGAGCGGCTTCATTGTTCTACCTCACGGCATGGTATCTCCTCAATTCTACCACCTGAATCGGAAACTGCACCTTCCGGTCTCGAATCCGACAGCCCCTTTTATGTTTGACCCCCGGCGAACTATTGCTTTATAAATTAATCAGTGTCCTGTGCAGTCGGTTCGCCGCATTATCAGCGGCACCCTGCTGAATGCTTAAGGACAAGGACTACGGCATGTGCTACACGTACGATCTGTGGTGAGAGCCTTTTCCGGGTTTCGTCATAATAAAAGCCCCCTCTTGACGAGGGGGCTTTTGTCGTTGTTTCGGAGAATTCGGCTGGAAGCTTACCGGATCGGCCACCCTTTTTCAAACCCCTCAGGGAAGAAGTTCTCTTTCGTCCGGTTGAAGTAACCGAACTGGATGCGGGGGTACTCACGCTTCACCAGCTCCAGCATCCGGTGCATACCGATCCCGCGCCCTGTGACCTGCATCCGCCGGTTGTAGAAGTCGGGGTCAATGGAGAGGTTGCGCATCTGGATCATGTCCACGCCGGTCTCCCCGATGAACCTGAGGAGCGCCTCCACCTCGCCGGCGCTGTCGGTGAGGCCGGGGGAAACCAGGTAGTTGATCATGGTGAAGAGCCCCCGGTCCTTTGCAGTTTTCACCGACTCAACCACGTCGGCGAAGCGGTACCCCACCGGCCGGTAGTAGCGGTTGTAGAACTCCTCCCGCACCGAATTCATGGAGAAGCGCATCGAGTCCATCCCTGCATCGCAGAGCATGCGCACCCGGTCGGGAAAGGAGCCGTTCGAATTGAAATTGACCGTACCCCGCGGCGTGGCGGCCTTCAGCCGGCGGGTCGCCTCTGCGACCGTGTCCGCCTGCATGATCGGGTCTCCCTCGCACCCCTGACCATAGGAGACGATCGGCTCGGGCGCTTCCAGGAGATGGGGCAGCGCCAGCTCCACGATCTCTTCAGGGGTGGGGACGAAGCCGATCCGCTCGTGGTTGGCCGGGCAGCAGTCGGAGGGCTGGAGGCTGATGCAGCCGAGACAGCGGGAATTGCAGACCGGGGAAACTGGGAGCGGCGCCTCCCAGCGGCGGAAGAACAGGTTCTTGGCAGCGAAGCAATGGTAATCCACGGCGCAGCGGGCGAGCTGCGTAAGCAGCCGGTTGTCGGGCAGCTCTCCGAGCATCTTCCGGACCAGGGGGTCGAGCCGGCGGTCGTCGTAGTTCTTCGGCAGCCAGTTCTCGTTGGCATCGACCCGCGAGGCCGCCACCACGAACCGCTCCGCAGCCTCGTCCCACCCGACGGCGGTGTAGGACCAGAGGGGAAGATGGACCTTTTTCCGCGTGTAGTTGCAGGCGGGGAGGATTGTTCGGACATAGCCCGGCGCCATGAAGGCGGAAACCGCCTGCACCCTTACTTTTCGCCCTTCCAGACGGACCTCGTCCACGGTCACGAACTTTCGCTGTTTCCCGTCCCAGGCGATGGGGGGGGTGTCGGGAATGGTGAAGAGGCGGCTGTCGGCGGGGAGGGGGATCAGTTCCACGGATTCCGGCAGGACTGCTTCGGTGCCGCTCATCCCGGCCATGGTGAGGGAGGGGTGATCGAAGATGTTCCCTTTGCTGTCGGCGTAGAGAAGTTTGGGGAGGGCTGTCCGTTTCATGACGATTAGCTTATCACAAACCGGCACGTGATGCTATGGTTTCACGGCAGGACCAGGCTGTTCATGTATAGCTTCGTAACTATCCGATATTTTAATTGATATTAATGTTTATTCGGGTAATCTTATGGAGACTTTCCGGGTTGAAAACCTTTGTAACCGCTAAGCGCGCAAGGAACGCAAAGAAAACCTGAAACAAAAGGGTTTAACCCTCTGAAAAGATCCTTGCGTTTCCCTTGCGTCCTTTGCGTCTTGAGCGACCGAAGGGAGCGGGCGGTTAGAGCTCTTGATTCAAGACGTAGATTGCACTCTAGCTGAAGATTGACGTTAATCAGGAATATTTATACTTCGTGCCCTCCGTGGATAATGTTTTTTCCAGGTTGATAGAGAGGTAACGCTATGGGCATTCAGACAGATATCGACATGATTTTCCCCAACGAAGCGGACATCCCCGGGGAATTCCGTCTTCCGCGGCAGGTCGAACAGAGAGAGTACCTCATTAACGGCGGGTTCCGCTCCTGGGAGGGCCCCCTGCAGGAGGTCCTGTCCCCGGTCTGTGCGGCGACCCCGTCAGGCCCGGTCCGGCAGGTAATCGGGAGATTTCCCCTGATGACGGAGGCGGAGGCCCTGGATGCTCTCGCTGCCGCGGTCCGCGCCTATGACGGGGGAAGGGGGAAATGGCCGACCATGCCCGTTGCGGAGAGGATCCGCTGCGTACGGGAGTTTGCCTGCCGGATGAAAGAGCGCCGAAGCGAAGTGGTAAAGCTCATCATGTGGGAGATCGGTAAGCCGCTCAAGGAGTCGGAAAAGGAGTTCGACAGGACAATCGTGTATATTGACGATACCATTGACGCCCTGAAGGAGCTGGACCGGGTTTCGTCGCGCTTCGTCATCGAGCAGGGGATCATCGGCCAGATCCGCCGGGGGCCGCTCGGCGTGACGCTCTGCATGGGGCCATTCAACTACCCGCTGAATGAAACATTCACCACCCTCATCCCGGCGCTGATTATGGGAAATACGGTGGTCATGAAGCCGCCGCGCCATGGCGTGCTCCTGTTCAGCCCGCTCATGGAAGCGTTCCGCGACTCTTTTCCGCCCGGCGTGATCAATATCATCTATGGCGAGGGGCGGAAGATTGCAACCCCCCTCATGGGAAGCGGGCAGGTGGACCTGCTTGCCTTCATCGGCACGAGCAGGGCCGCCGATACGCTGCAGAAGGCCCATCCCAGGCCGCACCGGCTCCGCTCCGTGCTGGGGCTGGAGGCAAAGAACCCCGCCATCGTCCTGCCGGATGCCGACCTGGAGCTGGCTGTCGCCGAGTGCCTGGCGGGGGGGCTGTCATTCAACGGTCAGCGCTGCACGGCGCTCAAGATTATCTTTGTTCATGAGCGGGTTGCCGAAGAGTTCCTGGAGCGGTTCGGGAAAGCGCTCGACAGCTTGAAGTGCGGCATGCCGTGGGAGCCGGGAGTTGCCATCACCCCCCTCCCCGAGGCGGGAAAGCCGGCCTATCTCACCGAGCTTATCGAGGACGCTGCACAGTTTGGCGGACGGGTGATCAACAGTTCGGGAGGGACTGTCAACGGGACATTCTTCTATCCCGCCCTGGTCTGGCCGGTCGATGAACGGATGCGCCTCTACCGGGAAGAGCAGTTCGGCCCGGTTATCCCCGTCCTGCCGTTCAGCGACATCGAGGAGCCGGTCCGCTACATCGTCGCCTCGGACTATGGCCAGCAGGTGAGCCTGTTCGGGCGGGACGCCGATCTCCTGGCCGGCCTGATCGACCCGCTGGTGAACCAGGTCTGCCGGGTCAATATCAACAGCCAGTGCCAGCGCGGGCCGGACATCTTCCCGTTCACCGGCAGGAAAGATTCCGCAGTGGGGACCCTGTCGGTGTCCGACGCCCTTCGCTCCTTTTCCATCAGGACCCTGGTGGCGGCCAGGGACCTGGAAGCGAACCGGGAGATCATCAGCAGGATCGTCCGGGAGCGGAAGTCGACGTTTCTTTCTACGGATTTCATCCTATAACATATAGGCTCATGCAAAACTACTGCGGGCTGGTCTGCGATGTTGCCGCTTGCCCGAAAGCTCAACGTACCCGCACGCCTCGCTTCTTCGCTCACTTGTCGGATAACCTCCCTTAACCCTCCCCATTGCCGCACCCATCTCACTATTTCTGCCATTCTGCCGAAAACCTCAGCCCCATTCTGATATCTCCTTTATCGTGCTGTTCAAATTTCTAACAGTGCTCAGGTTGCGCTTGCCTTTCCATCTAGCTGGAATTACGCATAATTTTTCAGGGGAGGGAATTAGCTGTTCATTGACGATTCAGGAGAGGCGAAAGACGGATAATCAAAAATTTGGTCACAATAAAAAATTTTACAATATAAATCAGCATGATACGCCATTAGTGCCCTGTGCTCTATCTTTGGCACAGCAATTGTAATGAATGAAAATAGATCGATTATCCGATGAGTTATCCAATGGTGACAACCATGTTTCAGTCTTCGATAAATGCCGTAGGTTAAAGGAAAGCACGATTTTCATTGATTGGCATGAATCAGGGGAGGTGGGTTATGTTAAAAAGATGCTCGAACACTCTGGAATTTACAGCGGCCGCGATATTCGGTCTACTGATAAATGCACCTCTCGGGTTTGCCGGGGAACTTTTTCATTCAGGGGCCGCCGGCAAATGTGAAGAGTGCCATTCCTTTGGGCAACAGGATGTCGGGTATTCGGAACAGTCTGTCGGCAGTATTGGGA
>JBGPCQ010000044.1:0-18769 GCA_041481895.1 Geobacteraceae bacterium
AAGGCAAGGGATACGATGATTATCAGGATCGAGAAGGTCAGGAAAATCCTGGCGCTGAAATGCTCCCTGAAATAAGTTTTCGGGTTGAAAGGCTTCATGCAGTCCCTACTGGATTTTCCTGGCTTTCTTGATGACATCACCGTTAATGCGTATGCCGAGCTTTTTCGCCACGATCAGGTTGACGGTCAGGATACCCCCCCGGGCATCTACATTCTCAAGCTTCTGCACGGCAGTTCCCGCCAGAATCCTGTTCGCCAGTTCGCCGGCCTGTCTACCCGCTTCCGCTGCATCCACTTCCAGGGAGAGGAGAGCCCCCTTTTCCGCGTATTTCTCCGAGAAAGTGTAGACCGGGATCCTGTTTTCAAGGGCGGTGAGTATCAGGAGATCAACGGTCCCGGGATTGATGACGGTTGTATCGGGGGGGAGCCAGAGGGCATCGATCTTCCCTTTCATACCGTCGAGAGCGGCAGCAGTCTCCCTGGGGCTGTGCACCTTCCTGGTCACTAACTCGATGCCGAAAGCCTGCGCGGCGGCCTGCGCTTTCCTGACAAAATCGCCCGATTTGTCCGGATCGAAAGGGAGCCCTATTTTCCTGGCGTGGGGGAGAACCTGCTGTAATACAGACAGTTGCTTCTCCGGCTGGATGTTCATGCTGACCCCGGCAATGTTGCTGGTGTCCTGGACCAGTGACTGGGGATTCAGCACCATGAGATAGACGATCGGGACGTCCCTGATATTTTTAACCTTGGCAAGGGCGTCCAGGCCGATGGCGAGAATGAGGTCGGGTCTGTTCCTGCGCACTTTCTCGACGATATTCGCCTCACTCTGCTCCTCACTGGTCACCACGCGGGTCGTGCCGGCGCAGGCGGACCTGAATCCCCGCAGCGCCTCATTGTAGGGCTTTATCTGCAGGCTCTGGACAACCAGGAGTCCGCCTGCCGTGACGGGCGGGACCTGGGAGAAGAGCAGGAGCGCAATGAGGGGGAAGATTTTCTTCACCACAAACTCAATCCTTTTGTAGACAAATAAGTGAAAACGTCTATAATTACTTCTGTTTCCAAAGGCTGGCATTCCCCTGGAACCGGGGATACACAATATTCTCCGGTTCAACGGGAAAGCTGATCATGTTATCGGCTGTAATTCTCTCCCGAAAAGGGCGTGCTGTCAATAACTTATCGTCAATTTTTATCTCCGGGTGACGTTTTCCCCCGGTAAAGGCGAAAAGGAGCGAACGTGTCCGGATGTTTCAGGAAAATGGCGGTCTGCGCCTCTCTCTGTGCGGCGCTCCTCTGCTCTGTTGCCCCCGCGGCGGCCCAGTCCGAGGAGGAGATGGACATCCTCCAGATGATCTACAAGGACAAGGACCTGGTGACCCCCAGCCGCACCCCCAAGCCGATATCCCAGGTAGCGGAAAACATCACGGTCATCACCGCCGAGGAGATCGAGGCGATTAACGCCCATACCCTGGCCGACGTTCTCTACCATGTCACCGGCGTGCAGGTGGACGTTCGCGGTGGTCCGGGGAGCGCTATGAACGTCCTGATCCAGGGGTCCGACCCGCGCCACGTTCAGGTCATGGTGGACGGGGTCTCCCTCAATAGCCTCGCCGATAACGTTGCCGACCTCGGCGCGTTCCCGGTCCAGCAGATCGAGCGGATCGAGATCATCAAGGGGCCTGCCTCGTCCGCCTGGGGGTCGGCGCTCGGCGGGATCATCAACATCATCACCAGGTCCCCCGACCCTGACCGGAAGCTCGGCGGCACCGTCTCGGCCGGAGGCGGCGACAAGGGGACCGGCGATTTCCGGGCCGACGCTTCGGGCACGGTGGGGAGCCTCGGCTACTACCTCTACGGCGGCGGCCTCACCAGCGACGGCCTCACTCCGAGCACCGCGTTCGACGGGGGGCACCTCTATACGAAGCTTATGTGGGAGGCGACCCGGCAGGCCAAGGTCCAGTTTTCCCTCGGCTACGACAAGGGGGGAAGAGGTGACGGCCAGTTCCTGCAGCCCGGCCCCGGCCTGCTCGCCCTGGGGGAAGATTTCGAACGCTTCTTCACCACCCTCGCGCTCAATTACACCTTGAGCGACACCCTGAACCTGGACCTCTCCGGGCGGGTCGCAAAGAAACGGGTATCCCAGTTCGTCCGCCAGTTGAGCAGCGGCGCGGAACTTCAAAGGATATCCACCGACGACCTGAACTTCGGCGGGAGCGCCAAGCTGGCCTGGCGCAGCGGCATGCATAACGCGCTGGCCGGCTTCGACTACGATCATGGCCGGCTGGAATCGCTCGCTATCAAGGACGGCCGCCAGGACCTGGAGAAGTGGGCACTTTTCGCCAACGACACCCTGGCGGTCGGGGCGGTTTCCGTCACCCCCGGCGTAAGATACGACCATACCAGCACCAACGGCGACTTTGTCAGCCCGAGCCTCGGGATCACCTGGGCACCCTTTGCGCAGACCATCCTCCGGGGGTACGTCGCCCAGGGGTTCAACACCCCCCCCCTCTCCTTCACCTTCGGCGACGGTTTCTTCTTTCTTGCCAACCCCGCCCTGAAAGCGGAGAAGGTCCTCTCTTACTCGATCGGCCTGGAGACCGCCCTCTTCAAATACGCCTGGCTCAAGACCACCGGCTTTCTTCATGACATCCGGGATGTCATAGCTTTCGTGCCGCTCCCCGGCGGCGCCTTCACCGCGGTCAACAGCGGGAAGCAGCGGCGGCAGGGGGTCGAGGTGGAAGTGAAGACCCTCCCCGTATTTAACACGTCACTCTTGGCCGGGTACGCCTTCATCGATGCCACCGACCGGCAGACCGGCCGGCGCATCCCGAACATCCCGCGCACTACCTGTGACCTGGGGCTCGACTACAACGACAATGAATCGCTGCGCGGCGCGCTGCGCGGGCACTACATCTGGTGGAACGCCGATGCGGCTTTGGCGGGCCGCTACCGCGCCTTCATCTGGGACCTGAACCTGAGCAAAAAGGTCGTTGAACGGGACGCTACGACCGTCGAACTCTTTTTCACCGCCCATAACCTCTTCAACGGCGCCCAGTATCTGGACGGCACTTTCCGGAACCCGGGGCGCTGGTTCGAAGGAGGGGCGAGGGTCAAATTCTAGCCTCCCCTTGAGGACTATTCCCGGCCGGTGGAAAAAGCTATCTTTTTTCCCGGCCACTCTGGTATACTGAGAAAGCCCGCAGTACGTCCGGGCATATTTCAGCTGAAGGGAGATCACCATGAAGCAGAAGGAAGAGATTATCGTGTTGGACGCCGGCAGCAATGAGCCGGGTATTATTGGTCCGGATGCCTTTTGTTGTGCTCTGACTTATACCTTTTTCCGTGGTTAATTGAACCGTGATTGCCGCAAGGGGAGGGGAGCGTCCCTCCCCTTTTTTTATTCCCGACATGCACCTTTCCCGCTACCTCAAAATCTATCCCGACAAGGATGACCCCGGCCGACTCCTCCTCTACTCGACCACGCGGGGGGCGACGGTGCTCGTCCCCGCAACTCTGCTTGCCGCCATCGAAGACGGGACCATTGACCCGGCCGACCGGGAGTCCCTCGCCCGTCTCGGCTTTCTCGTCCCCGACACGGATGCGGAGCGACAGGAGCTTTTGGGGGTCTTTGACGAGGCGAACCGGCGCCGCCGGAAGTTCAGCACCATGGTGATCCTCAACCTCGACTGCAACCTGGCCTGCACTTACTGCTACGAAGGTGGCTTGAAGGGGCGGCACTACATGACCCGCGCGACCGGGGAGCTTCTGGCCGATACCATCGAGCGCGGCCACATTTCCCGCGGCAAGGCGGTCGAGCTGGTTTTCTACGGCGGCGAACCGCTCATGAGCATCGACCTCATCACCCAGCTGTCGCAGCGGCTGCAGGGCGCCGCTGTTGCGCAGGGGGTGGGGTATTCCTTCAACCTGGTGACGAACGGCACCCTCCTGACCGCGCAAACGGTGGCACAACTGCTTCCCCTGGGGCTTGCCCTGGCGAAGGTGACCCTCGACGGTCCGCGGGAAATTCACGACGGGTTCAGGCCGTTTGTTTCGGGTCGGGGGTCCTTCGATCTCATCGTCGGGAACGTAAAGGCGGTCTGCGACACGATCAAGGTCCAGGTGGGGGGGAATTACACGAAAGAGAATTACCGGGAGTTTCCGCGTCTCCTCGATTACCTGTTCAACGAGGGGCTCACCCCGGAGCGGATCGCCCACGTCCAGTTCATTCCCGTAACGAAGAGCGGCGGGAAGCAGATCCTCCCCGAGTTCAACGACGGCTGTACGTCCACCGACGAGCCGTGGCTCATGGAGGCGAGCCTCTTTCTGCGGGAAGAGATCCTGAAGAGAGGCTTCCATACGCCCCGGGTGGGGCCCGCTCCCTGCATGGTCGAGTCTCCCGACGATCTGGTGGTGAATTACGACGGAGCCCTCTACAAATGCCCCGCTTTCCTCGGCTGGCCGGAGATGGCGACCGGGAGCCTCGCGGCCGGGGTCGGGGACTATGCCGTTTCCCACAACCTCGATGTCTGGAAAAAGGACGAGTGCCTCGACTGCGCCTACCTCCCCCTCTGTTTCGGCGGCTGCCGGTTTTTGAAGCTCCTCCGGGACGGAAAGATCGACGATGTCGATTGCCGGAAGGCTTTCCTTGACGAGACACTTGAATCACTGATACGGCAGGATTTGCAGCACCGGCCGAGAGGGAGAGCAAGATAAAACAGCTGCACGGCAACCTTACCGGGCTGAAACCGAGCCAGATAAAAGAGCTGGAGAGGCTTTACCGCCGCAGAATTCCCGCCGGCGACGTGATCACGCCCGACTTGGCGCGCGAGCTGGCCGAGCACTCCCGGGACATACGGCGCCAGCTCGGCATATTGGCCAACCGATTCGGCGAAGTGGAATATGTTATCGTAGGTGATGAACGGAGCATCTTTATCCCGGAGCTGGCCGACTATCCTCTCGGGAAAAGGCACCTGCGGGGCTTACGGCTCATCCATACCCATTTAAAGGGGGAACCTCTCTCCGACGACGATCTCACCGACCTGGCAATGTTGCGTTTCGATCTGATCGCCGCTCTCCAGATACGGCCGGACGCCCCGCACCCCTCCATCCAGATCGCCTCCCTCACCCCTTCTACCGAAGCAAAGACCCCCTACCATGTTGAACCGTCACAGCCGCTCAGTCGCTTGCAGATGGATTTCGCCGCCTTCGTGACATCTCTGGAGGGTTCACTGGAGAAGGCCCTGAAAGGGGGCGAGGAGGTACGAGGCGGCGAGGAGCGGGGAATCCTTATATCTGTGACCAAGCAATCGCGTGAGGAGTCGGAAGATTCCCTCGACGAACTGAAGGAACTGGCCAGGACGGCTGGGGTCGAGGTGCTCGATACCGTTATCCAGCACCCCCGTCAGTTCAATGCGCGCTATCTGTTGGGGGAAGGGAAGATACGGGAAGTGGTCATCCGCGCCCTCCAACTGGGCGCGACGCTCCTTATTTTCGATCAGGAACTCACTCCGACGCAGGTACGCTGCATCTCCGCAATCACGGAGCTGAAAGTCATCGACAGGAGCCAGCTCATTCTCGACATCTTCGCACGGCGGGCCAAAAGCCTCGACGGCAAGGTCCAGGTGGAACTGGCCCAGTTAAAGTATCTGCTCCCCCGGTTGACCGGGAGGGGGGTCCAGATGTCGCGCCTCATGGGAGGGATCGGCGGACGCGGTCCGGGCGAGACCAAGCTTGAAGTGGACCGGAGGCGCATCCGCGACCGGATCTCGAAGCTGGAGCGGGAGCTCGAAGACCTCTCTCACGGCCGCTATCAACGGCGCCAGAAGCGGATCAAAGCCGGCGTGCCCATCGTCTCCATCGTCGGGTACACCAATGCCGGGAAATCGACCCTGCTCAATACCCTGACGAAGAGTTCGATCTTCACCGAGAACCTCCTCTTCGCGACGCTCGACACCTCCACGCGGCGGCTCCGCTTCCCGAGAGAGCGCGAAGTAATCATCACCGACACCGTTGGATTCATCCGCTCACTCCCCAAGTCCCTCATGGGCGCCTTCAAGGCCACCCTCGAAGAGCTCCAGGACGCCGACCTCCTCATTCACGTGGTTGACTGCTCAAACCCCCGCTTTGAGGAGCAGATCAGCCAGGTGGAAACCATTATCGGTGAACTGGAACTCGGGGACAAGCCGCGGTTGCTCGTCTTTAACAAGGCGGACCTGCTGGCGGAGATGAAAAGCCGCGACCCGCTTGCCTTCATGAAGGCGCGCCACCTTTCCCGCCGCTTCGGGGCCATCACCATATCCGCGCGGGACGGAAAAAGCCTCGAACCTCTCCTTGCCCAGATGGAAAGGCGCTTCTGGCCATCCCGTCCTTTATAAGATTGACACCCGGTAAAAATATTTTTATACTGTCCCTTCCCGGTCGAGCCCCTGTTTTTTCATACATACTCCCCTCACTCTCTCCGGAAGTTGAGCTCCGGGCGTGCCGATGAGCCGTCGGCGACACTTTTGAGACCTTTTTTGCCTATGAAAATGAGATCGCGATTGCATATGACGACGCTGCTGTTCTCCCTGCTAACGGTTGCCGCCCCCCTTTATTTTCTGACCGTTACGCAGGCCATGGGCGCCTCATCCTACCTGGAGGAACTCCGCCTTGCCGAGGGTGAACGCGCCCGCTATGACAAGGTGGCCTCCCTCGGCAGCGAATCAAGCCTTTCCCGGGCTCTCGAGCTCCCCTCGTCGGAATTTTTCGTGGTGGACGAGCCGGAACGGCTGACCGGCGACTTCGAGCTGAAACTCCCCGAGGAAGACCTTCCCGAGTCAGACATCCCCCTCACCCTCAACAGCAAGGTCGAGTATTTCGTCACCTATTTCCAGACGACCGGGAGGGAAGCCTTTGCCCGGTGGCTCTCCCGTTCCGAGCGCTATATTCCCATGATGAAGCAGGTTCTCAAGAAAGAAAAGCTTCCCGAAGACCTGGTCTATGTCGCCATGATCGAGAGTGGGTTCTCTCCCCATGCCTACTCGGTTGCCAGCGCCGTGGGCCCCTGGCAGTTCATGTCGGGCACCGGCAAACGCTACGCGCTCCGGATCGACCAATGGATAGACGAGCGGCGCGACCCGCTCAAGTCCACCGTTGCCGCAGCCCTGTACCTCAAGGAGCTCTACGGGCTCTTCAAAAAAGACTGGTATCTGGCAGCCGCCGGCTACAACGCCGGGGAAAACAAGATTCTCCGGGCTATTGATATGTACAGCAGCAGGGACTTCTGGCAGCTTTCCAAGGGGTCCTATCTCAAGCGGGAAACCAGGGAGTACGTGCCGAAACTCCTGGCTGCGGCCATTATCGCCAAGGACCCGGCCAGGTACGGCTTTGCCGATGTGGCCTATCTTTCTCCCATCGAGCTTGATACGGTGATAGTCCCGTCCAGGACCGACCTGGAATTGGTGGCAAAAATCTGCGACATACCGTACCAGACCATCCGCGACTTTAATCCTGAACTTCGCAGGTGGTGCACCCCTCCCGACTACCCCAATTATGAGTTGAAGATTCCCAAGGGGAAGAAAGCGACCTTCGAGGCGGAGTATGCCAAGGTGCCCGAGGAGAGGCGCTATACTGAAAAGGTCCTGTACACTCATTACCGGGCCAATAAGAAGGATACACTGGCTTCCGTGGCCCGTCGTTTCGGCACATCACCGCTGATGATCGCAGAGTTGAACCATCTCGGGGTGAAGGCCAAGCTCAAAGGCAAGACGCTGACCGTTCCGGTGAAGGAGGCGGCGCCGAATGGCACGGTTGCCGAGGAAAGCTCTTCTGTCGGGAAGAAGGGACAGGACGGCAAGGATTTCAACAAGTACTATACGGTGAAAAAGGGCGACACTCTGGCCGCGTTGGCCAAGAGATTCAATGTTTCCGCCAGAATACTTGCCGTCTGGAACAATCTGCATGTCAAGGTTGCGCTCCGGCCGGGGAAACGGATTATCGTCGCCAAGTATGTGGAAAAGCAGGGAACCATGACACCTGTGGCGGAAGAAAAAGTGTAACGGCAATTTCGAGCTTTAGGTGTTAGGTTTTAGGTATTAAGTTAACAATAGTACCCCCAATCCCTTGAGCGGAAGACCCTTGAAAGCAGTAACTTGAAACTTAAACCCTAAAACTTAAAACTGATTTATTGAAAGGATACGTATTCGATGTACAACCTCCTCATTTCCGCGGGCATAATGGTTGCCACCTTTCTTCTGCTGAAATTCGTTGCCGGGCTTTCCTGGTGGATTTCGCTCGTTATCGCTCTCCTCCTCTTCATGGGGCTGTTTTACCTTATCTCCCGCATTGTCATGAAGAAGGTCATGGCCATCATGGAGACCGCTACCAAAGACCTCCAGGCCCAGCGGGTCGAGAAGGGGATCCGCGAACTCCAGAGTGCTTTGCCGTACGGCAAGTGGCAGGTTTATGTCACCGGCCAGGTCAACGCTCAGATCGGCATGGTCTATTACATGAAGCGCGATTTTACCGCCGCCTTCCCGTACCTGGAAAAGGCCTTCTTCAAGAACTGGGTGGCCATGGGGATGCTGGCGGTCAGTTACATGAAGCGCAACAAGAAGGAGAAGATGAAAGAGACCTTCGACAAGGCTGTCCAGGGGAGCCCCAAGGAGGCTCTCCTCTGGAATCTCTATGCCCACTGCCTCGGCGAGGTCAATGAACCCAACAGGGCGAAAGAGATCCTGGAAAAGGGGCTGAAAAAGGTTCCCGGCGACGAGAAGACGCAGCAGAACCTGGAACTTCTCCGCGAAGGGAAGAAGATGAAGATGAAGGGGTTCGGCGAAATGTGGCTCCAGTTCCACCTGGAAAGCATCGGGACCATCCAGAAGCAGCAGATGGCGGCCATGGGGGGGATGAAGCGGCGGATCGTCAGGAGATAATGAGCCGTTCGATAGGATTGAATATGAAAAGGAGACCGGACGGTCTCCTTTTTTATCTGCCCGGGCAGGGACTTGATGGCGTTTTTTCAATGCCGATTGACAGACAGGTTTTAATCTCGCCACCCTTTCCACCTTTCATTGACTTTAATCCCCCCGGTTGCTAGAATTATCCTCACAATGACCGACCTGCTCAAAACCGTTGCCGTTCTTGCGATCCTTGTGGTCCTCCTGCGCCGCAAGATGTACATCGGGACGGTCATGGGGATCGGGGCGGTCATCCTGGCGGTTCTCTACCTGACCCCTCCTGCCAGGTTTCTCGAAGGGGCCTTCCGTGCCGCGATGGCGCCCAAATCACTGGAAATGACCGCCATGCTGGTCTTTACCATGATCATGGAAAACATCCTCCGCACAACGGGGACCCTGAAGCGGATGGTGGAGAGCCTGTCGGAAATTCTCCCTGATTCCCGCCTGATCATGGCCGCCATGCCCGCCATGATCGGGATGCTCCCTTCTCCCGGCGGGGCGGTGTTTTCCGCGCCGATGGTGGAGGAGGCCTCCGCCCACCTGGAGATCAAGCCCGACCAGAAGGCGTTCATCAACTACTGGTACCGGCATATCTGGGAATATGTCTCTCCCCTCTACCCCGGCATCATCCTGGTTGCCGGCCTGACCCATATTCCGTTCAGAAAGCTGGCACTGGCCAATATCCCCTTTGCCCTTTCGGTAGTCTTCTGGGGAGGGCTCTTCTGTTTCTCCGGGATAGGCAGGGCACGGATCCCGCGCGGGGAGGCCATGGGTAAGGGGAGGGCTATCGGGACATTCGTCTTTTCCGTTGCGCCGATCCTGCTTACCCTGGTTCTCGTGGTGATCCTCGGCGTTAACCCGGTCGCGGCCATGGGGGGCGTTACCGTCGCCCTCTACGTCATGCACCGCTATTCGCCGGGGAAGGTTTGGGGATCGCTCCGGGAAAGTGTCTCGGCAAAGGCGCTCTTTCTCGTGATCGGCATCATGGTTTTCCAGGAGACCCTGCAGGTGACCGGAGCGCTCGATGGTGTTTCCCGTTTTTTTGCCGAGAGCGGTCTGCCGGCTTGGCTGGTCCTCTCCGCGCTCCCCTTTCTGGCGGGGGTCATGACCGGCCTTACCATTGGCTTCGTGGGAATAACCTTCCCCTTACTGATGCCCCTCATGGGTGGTGATACGCCGTCACTGGGCCTCTTGGCCCTGGCTTTCGGCAGTGGTTTTGCAGGGGTCATGCTCTCCCCGGTCCACCTCTGCCTTATCCTGACCAGGGAATACTTCGATGCCGACATGGCCAAAGTCTACCACCGGCTCTGGGCGCCGTCGGCACTGGTTCTTGCCGCGGCGCTGGTGCCGCTCTACTTTACCCGATAGATCGATAGCGGGCACACCCTGTGCCCATTGACCAAGGAGGATCGCTATGTCGAAAAGAATGCTCGTGATGCTGACCGTACTCTGTTTTTCCCTCCCCATGTGGGGATGCGTTTCCATGGGAACATTTGAAAAGAAGGAAAAAGAGGCGACTGATCTGACGAAAAACCTCCAGGAACTGCAGCAGAAACAGACCGACCTTTCCCGGGAGAATGCCGATCTCAAAGCCCAGGTGGCTAAGCTGACCGGCGACCTGGAAGATGTATGCCTGGTGCGGGACAGGCTCGTCGAGAGCACAAAAGGACTGGAGGGGTCGCTCAAGTCGACTGCCGACGAAAAGAACCAGAAGATCCTTGAGTTGATGCAGAGGATCAGCGATCTGGAAAAAGAAAATGCGAAGATCAAGGATGATATTGCCAACATTCGGAAGGCAAAAGAAGAAGAAGTGAAAAAAGTCAGCAGTACCCTGGAGGAGATGACTGAGCGGATGAAAGAGCAGATTGCCAAGGGTGACCTCACCATTCGGGAGCTGCGCGGCAAATTGACGGTGGATATGAAGGCGTCTGTGCTGTTCGATTCGGGCAAGGCCGATGTAAAGCCCGAAGGGACCCTGGTCCTCAAGAAGATGATCGACACCTTCAAAACCCTCAAGGGGAAGGTGATCCGGATCGAGGGGCATACCGACAACAAGCCGATTAGCGGCCACCTGGCCTCAAAATACCCGACCAACTGGGAGCTTTCTGCAGCCCGGGCCATCAATGTCACCCGTTTCCTGGAGGCGCAGGGGGTTGATCCGCACATCCTGTCGGCGGTTGCCTACAGTGAGTTCCAGCCCAAACCTGAGGCTAACAATGCTACTGAAGAGGGACGGGCGAGCAACCGACGGATAGAGATCATCCTGGTGCCTAAAGATTGATTATACGCGAGCACCCATGAAGAAAAAAAAAGAGACAGTACAAAAACCTAAGGAGTTCGCCAGCCGTCCCTTCGGGGCTCTCAAGGGGGTGCGGGGGGAGCCGGCAGCCGAGGCGCCGAAGGCGCCTGCTCCTCTGCCGGAGCCTGCGGAACGGGCGGATGACGGGGAAATGTTCCTACGGTCAGTAGCTGGAGTGCGCAGACTGCACCCTGCTCCGGCCGCGGCTGGCACGGGGGAGAAACCCGCACCCCGCAAAGCCGCCGCTGTCAGTGACGAGGAGCGGCGCCTTTTTCTCGAAGCGCTCGGCAACCTGCAGCTCGATGTCTCGTTCCGGGATGAACTGCCGGGTGAAGATGACCCTCCCAGAGCGCTCCCCGTGAACCGGCTGCGCCAGTTGAAGCGGGGGGCGATCCGCGTCGATTTCCAGCTCGATCTCCATGGCCTCACCAAGGACGAGGCAATCAAGAGTCTGGCGTCGTTTATCACCGGCGCCAGCAACCGCGGCCAGAAAGCGGTCCTGGTAATAACCGGCAAGGGGAACAGGTCGTCCGGCGACCCGGTCCTCCAGGGAGCGGTTACCGGCTGGCTCCGGGAAAAGGGGAAGGGGATGGTTGCGGAATTTACCCCGGCCCCGCGGGATATGGGGGGAGGCGGTGCTCTGGTGGTTTTTCTCAAGGAGAAAGTCGGAGACCAGCGATCAGGGACTGGGGACCAGGGATGAATCATGAATTATGAGAGTTGAGCGTTGAGAGCTGAGAGCTGAGAGGTTTGGTATGAACAGAAGGGTTTTTATCAGGCTTTTGGGGTTGTCGGCGGTCTTTTACCAGTGGCTGATCCGGGACCTGGCCGCAGCCAGCCTGCCGGTGGTGGCCGTTGCCGAAGGGGCGGACCATGCCCGGACTACCCGGAACGCTCTTGCCGCCCTGGGGGGAATGGGGCGCTTTGTCAAGCCGGGAGCAACCGTGGTGGTCAAGCCGAACATGGGGTGGGACCGGAGCGCCGAGTACGGCGCCAACACGAGCCCCGTCGTGGTGCGGACGGTGGTGGAGGAATGTCTCAAGGCCGGGGCGAAAAAGGTCAAGGTCTTCGACCGGACCTGCAACGACGAGCGGCGCTGCTACGTCAACAGCGGCATTGAACCGGCTCTCAAAGGGGTGAAGAACGTGGAGGTGAAGCACCTCGAGAACGAGCGCTTCAAAAAAGTTGCTCTCAACGGCAAGGCCTTAAAGGAATGGGAGCTCTACGGCGAGGCCCTGGCTGCGGACGTTTACATCAACGTGCCGGTGGCCAAGCACCACACCCTCTCAGGTCTTACCCTCGGCCTCAAGAATGTCATGGGGATCATGGGGGGGAACCGGGGCTCCATCCACAAGCAGCTCGATACGGCCCTGGCGGACGTCAATGCTGTCTTCCGGCCCCACCTGACGATCATCGACGCCACGCGAATCCTCACGGCCCACGGTCCCCAGGGGGGTGATCTGAAGGACGTCAAGATCCTCAACAAGGTGATCGCCTCGACCGATATTGTGGCGGCCGATGCCTACGCTACCACTCTGTTCGGGCTTCGACCCGAGGAGATTGCTGTGACCGTGGCGGCCCACCGGCGCGGGCTAGGCGAAATGGATCTGAAAAAGGTCAAGATCTTGAAAGTCTGATCAGATTTATTTCCGAGGTGGTGCAGTTTGAAGAAAATAACGTCCGCCCGCATAAGCCAGCTCATCTTTCTCGCCATCTTCCTGGTCCTGTTCCTCCAGACCGAATACCGGGGGAGCGACCGGATCGCCGTGGCGGTCAATGCCTTCTTCCGCGCCAATCCTCTGACCTTCGCGAGCACGACACTCGCGGTCAAGGGGTGGGTGCCGCTCCTCTTCCCCGGCCTCCTCGTCCTCGTCCTGTCGGCATTCCTCGGCCGCTTCTTCTGCGGCTGGCTCTGCCCGCTCGGCACGATTCTCGACCTCGTGACCGGGAAGATCGCCAAGACCGCGCCGGTCAAATGGCTCAAGGGGGGGCTCAAATACTGGCTGCTCCTGCCGCTTCTCGTCGCAGCGCTCCTCAACCTCAACCTGGCCGGGCTCTTCGACCCGCTTGCCATCCTCGTCCGGGCGCTCACCTTCTTTCTCCATCCCCTCATCGGCGAAACCGCCCGCTCCGGCTGGGTGGGACTCTACCGCGTTATGGGCGACCGGCGTGACGTCCTTGATCCCGGCTATCGTATTCTCAAGGATTACCTTCTTCCGTACCGTGAGACCCTCTACCCCCTCGCCTTCCTGTCGGCCCTCATCTTCGTAGCCATCATCTGGCTGGAGCGTTTTGAAACCCGCAACTGGTGCCGCAACCTCTGCCCCCTCGGGACACTTCTCGGCCTCGTTGCCCGTCTTTCTCCCTTCAGCCGGGCGCCGGAGAAGCTCTGCTCCGACTGTACAGCCTGTGCCGAGCTCTGCCCCACTTCTTTCGACCGGGAACTCCTCCAGAAAGAGGAATGCATCCTGTGCATGGAGTGTCAACTGCACTGCCCGAACCAAAGGGTCCGTTTCCGCCTGACCTGGTTCACACCGGCCGCGGGGGGGCCGGTCATGGAGCGGCGGGTCTTCCTCGGCGGCCTGGCGGGCGGTTTCATGCTCGCCAGGCTGTTCAGGTTCCGCGATCCATCCGTCCAGGCCAGCCTGCTCAGGCCGCCGGGGGTGCGGAGCGAGGAGGAGTTCCTGAAGAAGTGCGTCCGCTGCGGCGAGTGCATGAAGATCTGTCTGCGGAGCGCCCTCTATCCCGCCTTTTTCCAGGCCGGCATCGAGGGGCTCTACACGCCGCTCCTCGTCCCGCGTCTCGGCTACTGCGAGTACAACTGCACCCTGTGCGGCCAGGTCTGCCCGACCGGAGCCATTCCCGACCTCCCCCGCGCGGAGAAGAAACGGGAGGTGATCGGCAAGGCGGTGTTCGACAAGAACCACTGCATTCCCTTTGCCAGGCGCATGGACTGCATCGTCTGCGAGGAGCACTGCCCGATTCCGCAGAAGGCGATCCGCGCCGAGGTAAAGACGCTCACCGGCTTCGACGGCCGTCTGGTCACGGTCAGGCTCCCCTACGTGGTGGATGAGCTTTGCAACGGCTGCGGAATCTGCGAAAATGTCTGCCCGCTGGAAGGGAAGTCAGGGGTCGAGGTGTTTGCGGTGAAGGACAGGACCCCCCTGAAAGAAGTTACTGACAAGGGAGCGAACCTGGAAGCGGACCCTTACCATTGATTTCGGGGAGTTCAAAATATTCCGGCCAACGCCTCGGCGATGGGAATGCGCTCTTTTTCCGGTGGGGCGTTCAGGAAAAACTCTGCTAAAAAGAGGGCATTGATCGCGGTGAAGGTGGTGTTGAGCCGGTCGAGATCGATGACCGCCTCTCCCGGCAGGGAATCGAGGTCGCGGAAGTTGAGAGGACAGAAATCGATTGTCCGCTCTCCTTCCTGCAGGGTAAGGAGGGGGAGTCCGTGGGTGCGGCAGATGATGGGGCGGGCGGCGTAGAGGAGACAGCGGCCGTTCTCCAGGAGCGGGCAGGGGGCGGCGGAAGATGCGCCGCGGGCCCGTGCCCTGATAAATTCCGCCTGTTCCCGGTGGAGGTCGTCGAGGGCCGCCGCCAGGGCGGCGGCTTCCACCGGGAAGAGAGAGATGTGCCGGCAGCAGCCGTCGCATCCGGCATGGCAGGCGAGATGGGTGCCGAATTCCCTTTCGATTTCCTGGCAGATAAGGTCCACCCTGGCCTGAAGTGCCCGGTAGTTGCGGAGGAGTTTATAAATAGTTGACATATTTAGTAGGGTATGATAATGAAAAAAAGATGTCAACCATTTAATTAGGCAAGGAAGGGAGTCGCCATGTTTTCTCGTTTGAAGGAAGATATCAAGGCTGTTTTTGACAGGGACCCCGCTGCACGCAGCAGCCTTGAGGTGTTTTTTTGCTATCCGGGGCTCCATGCCATCTGGTTTCACAGAATTTCCCACTGGTTCTGGATCCACGACTTCTTTTTTCTCGGGAGGTTTATCTCCCATCTGGGCCGCTTCCTGACCGGGGTTGAGATCCATCCCGGCGCCAGGATCGGCAAAGGGTTTTTCATCGACCACGGCATGGGGGTTGTGATAGGTGAGACAGCGGAGATCGGGGAGAATGTGACTCTCTACCACGGAGTTACCCTCGGCGGGGTGAGCTGGGAGAAGGTTAAGCGTCACCCGACCCTGGAGGATAACGTGGTAGTCGGCTCCGGGGCGAAAGTGCTCGGCCCGTTCACGGTCGGCAAGGGGAGCAAGATAGGCTCCAATTCGGTGGTTGTCAAGGAAGTCCCCCCCAATTCCACGGTCGTCGGGATTCCGGGGCGGGTGGTGATGGGGACGGAAAAACCGTCGGCAAAAATGGACCTGGAACATGGCAAGTTCCCGGACCCGGAAGCCAAGGCGATCTCCTGCCTGTTCGACCAGATCCGCGAACTGGAGCGTAAATATGACACCCTGGCGGCCGAACATGCAGAGCTCAAAAAACGACTGACGGACGGGGCTTGAGATGCGGCTCTCCACCAAGGCGCAGTATGCGGTGCGGGCACTGGTCGACCTTTCCCTTCACTCCGAAGGCCGCCCTGTTGCGCTCCGGGAAATTTCACGGCGGGAGGAGATCCCGCTCAATTACCTGGAGCAGCTCTTTCACCGCCTGAAAAAAGGGCATATCATCGAAAGCGTGCGTGGCCCAGGAGGGGGGTACCTTCTGGCGCGGAACAGTTCGGAGATAAGAATCAGCGATATAGTCGCCACCGTTGAAGAACCGTTGAACCCCGTCTCATGCCTGGATGAATCAGAGGACCCCTGTTCCAGGGGGAACCGGTGCGTCACCCGCAATGTCTGGAAAGGATTGGGGGAGCGTATACGGGGATTTCTCGATTCCATAAACCTCGAGGAACTGACCATTGAGGCACGGGAAAAGCTCTGCAGCGAGCCTCCGTTGGAGAAGAAGCCGGCATTGTCCCGTCAGTGACAGGGGAGAGGAGCTGCAGTGCGCCATGTTTACCTGGACTATAACGCCACGACCCCGGTGCATCCCGAGGTGGTGGAGGCGATGTCGGCTTTTTACCGGGAAAAGTTCGGCAACCCCTCCAGTATCCACTGGGCCGGCAGGTGGGTGAAAGGGGCGGTGGAAAAGGCGCGGGAAAAGGTGGCACTTCTCCTCAACTGCACGCCGGTTGAAGTCGTCTTCACCTCCTGCGGCACGGAAGCGGACAACATGGCCCTCAAGGGGGTGGCAGCGGCGCTCCGCGACAGGGGAAACCATATCATTACCGTGCGGACGGAGCATCCGGCGGTACTCAATACCTGTCTCCACCTGGAAAAACAGGGGTATGAGATAACCCGCCTGGGGGTGGACCGGGCCGGCAACCCGGATTTGACCGAGCTCGAAGCATCGATCACCGACAGGACCATCCTTATTTCCGCCATGTACGCCAATCACGAGACCGGCACGATTCTCCCCGTAGCCGGGATTGGCGAGATAGCCGTCAGGCGCAGGGTCTACTTCCATTGTGACGCGGTCCAGGCCGTCGGGAAGATCCCCGTTGATTTCAAGGGATCGAACATCAGTCTTTTGGCCCTGTCCGGGCATAAATTCAACGCGCCGAAGGGAATCGGCGCCCTGGTAATCAGGAAGGGGGTCAAGCTCAGCCCCCTCATCCATGGCGGCCCCCAGGAGCGCAACCGGCGGGGCGGCACCGAGAATGTGGCCGGTATTGTTGCACTCGGCAAGGCCTGCGAACTGGCGATCGACAACATGACCAGCGAATACCGGCGCATTGCGGACTTGAGGGATATGCTCGAAGCCGGGATCCTGGCGATGGTCCCGGATGTGCGGATTAACGGGGAGAGGGATAAGCGCCTGCCCAACACGGCCAATCTTTCCTTTCTCGATCTGGAAGCCGATTCCCTCCTCCTCAATATGGACCTCCAGGGGATCGCCGCTTCCTCCGGTTCCGCCTGCTCGTCCGGGGTACTGAAAGAATCTCCCGTCCTTGCTGCCATGGGGGTGGAGCCGGCCTTTGTCAGGGGTGCCATCCGGTTTTCCCTCGGGCGCGAGACAACGGAGGCGGACATCGACTATCTGCTCAAGGTCCTGCCGGAGATCGTGGCAAGGCTGAGGAGAACGAACTCGTAAAAAGTCCATCTGCTGCGTTACGCTCATCCTTCGTCACTGCGGCGTACCTGATGTACGCCTCATTCCTCAGTATTCGCAAGCCTTGCATCTGGAGCTTTTTTCGAGTTCGATTTATTTTTGAATTTAACTAGAACTTTAAGGCCGTCTGATGAAAAGAGAAAAAAAACGTGTCGTCGTTGCCATGAGCGGTGGGGTCGATTCTTCGGTGACCGCGGCGCTCCTCCGGGACGAAGGCTTTGAAGTGATCGGCATTTCCATGCAGGTCTGGGACTACTCCCGCTTTACGGGCGCAGAGGAGGGGACCTTCGGGACCTGCTGTTCCCTCGACGATATCCATGACGCGAGGCGGGTCGCGGACCAGCTCGGCATTCCCTTCTATGTGGTCAATTTCGAAGAGGAATTCCAGCGTCTCGTGATCGAGGATTTCATCGACGAATACTTTCTCGGCCGGACCCCGAACCCCTGCGTCCGCTGCAACCAGTGGATCAAATTCGAACTTCTCCTGAAAAAGGCACAAGCGCTCGACGCCGATTTCCTTGCCACCGGTCACTATGTGCGGGTCGAGCAGGATGCAGAAGGCCGCTTCCATCTTCTCAAAGGTCTGGACAAGGGTAAAGACCAGTCCTACTTCCTCTTCACCCTCACCCAGGAACTGCTCGGTCAGGTCTTGTTTCCGCTCGGCGGCATGACCAAGGGTGAGGTACGGAAACTGGCGGCGAAATACGAACTCCGGGTTGCCGAAAAGGGGGAAAGCCAGGAAATCTGCTTCATCCCCGATAATGACTACGTCCGCTTCATCGAGGAGGCGCGCGGCGGCGGGCATCGTTCGGGAAGCATCGTTGACAGCGAGGGGACGGTTCTGGGGACGCACGAAGGGGTCTACCGCTATACCGTCGGCCAGCGGAAAGGGCTTGGCATTGCCCATCCACACCCCCTCTATGTAGTGCGGGTCGATCTGGAGAAGCGGGAAGTTGTTGTGGGGGGTAAGGATGAACTTCACTGCGAAGGGCTTATTGCCCGAAACGTAAACTGGATAGTTCCTGCGCCAACATCAGCCATCGAGGCGGCCTGCAAGATAAGATACCGCCACCATCCGGTCTCCTGCCGGATTATTCCCCTCCCCGATAACCGGGTAGAGGTCCGCTTCCTCGAAAGCGAGAAGTCCGTTACGCCGGGGCAGGCGGTGGTGTTTTATAGTGGGGACGAAGTCCTCGGCGGCGGCTGGATTGAATGAAAAGAGTAGCTATCACAACCTTGGGATGCAAGACCAACCAGTTCGAATCGGCCACCATGTCCGAAGCCCTGGGCCGGGACGGTTTCCGGGTGGTTCCGTTCGAGGATGAGGCGGATATTTACGTGATCAACACCTGCACCGTAACCGCCAGGACCGAT
>JBGPCQ010000045.1:0-18749 GCA_041481895.1 Geobacteraceae bacterium
CTATTGCCAGATACCGCAAGGCGTCCACCGCGAATTTTGCGAAAACATTGATTATGTATTTGACCAGTTCGCAGATCATCCAGAAAAGTGCCGCCAGAACCAGCATGAACAACGCCTTCAGTGCTACCGTTCCGGGTCCGAATCCGCTTATTCCGTTCCAGATCATCAGTATGAGCTGCATCAACATTCCTCCTGTCTCAGCATAGGGAAATAGTGAGATAAAAATAACGTGTTGAGGGTCACCCTCATTTCCGGCCCCGCACCTTGGCGATGGCTTCGGTGATGTCGGATTGCTTCAGACCGGCTTCTTTGCATTGTCTGCGGGCTTCTGCAATCAAAGTGTCAAACTCATTCATAGCCGGCGGAGATAGCGCCTTGAGGATAACCACGTCGTTCTCGCCCACGACAACGAATTGAGAACCGGCCTTTAACTTGAGTCGCTTGCGAATATCCTCCGGAATGACGACCTGCCCCTTGGAAGACATCCTTGTTGTAGCTAAATCTGCCATGATATGGCTCCTGGAATTTGCAATATTCTTACTGGTAAGATTGTAGCGCACCACGCGGGCGATGGCAAGGGGGAGAATGGGTCTGTTTTGACCCATTTGTTTCATAATTATAACAGACTTTACGACTCTCAAAGTCACGCCGCTTTCTGCAATATATTAACTGCCCCCGACTTGCCCCCCCAACGCTTCCTGTTATTATTTTATTTTACGTTGAGCGCTGACCGAACCATCTGACAAACATCATCAGTTCGTTGGAGACAAGATTTTGCCGGGAGACGTAACGATGCCTAACAGGGCTTTTGAATCAATAAGAAAGATTTTAGAAGATTTTTTTGGCGGGGCAACCTTTACCCTTGTCAGGGAAGACATAACGCCCTGTGCTGCTGAACAAGGCGACAACTACCTGGTTAAGAGAATTACGACAGCGCTGGGAACGTATCACTTCGTCCTCCAGAGAAACGGCTTGCCGTTCACAGAGACTGAAAAGAAGATTGCTGATGAGGTAGCAGAAGCCATTCACATCTTAATTGAAAATAGAAAGAAAAGTGGCGAGATTGGCTATTTCCGAACGGCTCTGCTCTCCTCACTCATGGATGTTTCCGTATCCCGCTATCTGCGGTTTAACCGCCATCGTGCCTTCTGGTCAATACAAAAACTCTTGCAGATACTGAAAAACCTTTCGTTTCAGAGGTACGAAGGGAAACCTGCCACGAGCGGATTCATTGTTTACCGCAATAAAATAGAGGAGTTCAATGTGGCATGCGGCATGTCGGACTGCCTCAGGCATGATTTCAATCCCGGCATCGGCATTTCGGTTAATTTTTTTAAAAGCCCGCTGGCGTATTGGCTTGTGAACGGTCTGGGAACGTATTACGCGTGCAACATCAACATGCAGGCAACCGGAATGGTAAAATTCATGAACTACGGGAACAGTGACGCCGTTGAGCGTCTCAGCATGCGCGACACTCTGTCCCTGATCAACAAAGCCGGAGAAGGGGCGTTTGCCGTGAGTATTACACCTGTTTCCGAATTGGAAGTAATGACATGCCCGGATAACATCTTCGTCTGGAGAAAAGGAAACTGGAGCTTGTTCGATCCGGATATTTTCCGAAGTTTTCTGTCGGGACAGCTGGATGCAAAAGAAACGGAAGCGTTAATAATGACTGTATATTCCCTCTCAAAGCTCAGGCTCGGGACCATTATCCTCATATCCGACGAGAACATATTGGTTTCGGGGGATTTGCAGAAAGGCACGGCTGGCGGAAAGGGCATCCTCAGCCGGTTGATCATCAGTTTTTTTAAGTACAAAACGATCTCCAGCCTGAAAATTTCGGGAGAATTGATAAGCATCCTGTCTTCAGACGGGATGACTTTGTTCAACAAAGACGGCGAGCTTATTGATACTGGAATAATCATAAACACCTGCACAACTCCCGGCCTGGTGACGGGAGGAGGACGGACAACGGCGGCAACCGCAGCATCATTGTACGGCAAGGTCATAAAGGTATCCGAAGACGGGCCTATAGAGCTTTATGAACGTGGGAAATGCGTATACAGATTTGGCTGATGGAGAGCGTCACGTGCATTGAAATGAATGAAGGGGAAAAGCCATGAGGAAACTCATAGCAGAAGAAAAACCTCCGAGTGTAAAACTTCGGAGGTTTTGTTTTGTGCGTCGGGATTATGTCGCGAAAGAAGTACGCCGGTTTGATTTCAATGGCCGAGAAGGACAAAAATAATCGTCCCGCAGCCGGCCAGCAGGCGGTACCAGACGAACGGATAAAGGGAAGCGCGCTGCACGAGCCTGAGGAGAAAAGCGACGCTCAGGTAGCCGAAGAGCGCCGAGGTGACGATGCCGATGACCATCGGCGCCGCATCTGCTGCGGGAATGCCCTGTTTGACCAGGTGACCCAGCTTGAGGATTGCGGCCCCGGCGACGACGGGGAGAGAGAGGAGAAAGGAAAAACGGGCCGCCGCTTCCCGGTTGAAACCGATCAGGAGTGCGGCGGTGATGGTGATGCCGGAGCGGGAGACGCCGGGCATCAGCGCCAGGCACTGGGCGAAGCCGATGATCAGGGCGGACTGCAGGGTGATCCGGTCCATCTTCCACCGTTTCGCACCGGTCGTGTCGGCAAAGGCAAGCACCAGGGCAAAGACGATCAGGAGCCCCGCGATGATCAGGGGATTGGAGCGGAAAATCTGTTCGATCGGCTCCTCCAGGGTCTTGCCGGCAATGGCGGCCGGAATGGTGCCGGCAATGATGTAAAAGGGGAGGCGGTCGGTCGGGGTATGGAGCCCCCTGCCGGTCACCCCTTTGAAAAAGCTGAAGCAGAGCTCGATGATGTCCCGCCAGAAGTAGAGACAGAGGGCGATGAAGGTGCCGAGATGAAGGGCGACGTCGAAGGTGAGCCCCGACTCGGGCCAGTGGAGAAAACGGGGGATGAGGATCAGGTGGGCGGAGCTGCTGATCGGGAGGACCTCGGTGAGGCCCTGGACAGCGCCGAGAACTGCCGCATGGAGAGGATTCATTGACACTGTCTCCGGTAGAGTGGAATGCCGTGCACAATAGGGGAAGCCGCAGGTAAAATCAAGTCAAAACCCGAAAATGTCCGCCATTCGGGCGGTTGTAACATACTTGTGGCAAGCCGGGCAAATTTATGGTATGAATTTCAGGTTTTGTAAATTACCCCGGCTCCCCGCAAAAGCGGGACCGATTGGAGGCAGGGATGTTCGGACTGATTCCCAAGGATGAGAAATTTTTCGCCATGTTCAAGGAAATGACCTGGAATATCGTCGAAGGGGCCGAATTGTTGAAAGATATGATGGACAATTTCGAGGACCCGCTCGGCAGCCAGCGCCGGATCAAGGACGTGGAGCACAAGGGGGACCAGCAGACGCACGATATCATCAAGAAGCTGAACAAGAGCTTCATCACCCCCCTTGACCGGGAGGATATCTATGCCCTGTCGGCGGCCCTCGACGACATCCTCGACCTGATCGACGCCTCGGCCCAGCGCATCGTCATGTACAACGTGGAAAAGCCGACCCCCGAGGCGAAGGAGCTGGCGTTCCTGATTCTCAAGTCGTGCCAGGTCATCGATAAAGGCGTTTCCCTGCTCGGCGGCAAGCTCGAATTTATCAGCGAATGCTGCGTCGAGGTGAATGCCCTGGAGAACGAGGCGGACCGGGTCTGCCGTGAGGCGGTCAGCCGCCTGTTCGACGAGGAGAAGGACCCGATCCAGCTCATCAAGTGGAAGGAGATCTACGAGACCCTGGAGCGGGCCACCGACAAGTGCGAAGACGCCGCCAACATTCTGGAAAGCGTGGTAGTGAAAAATGCCTGAGGCGACCCTGGTCATGCTGGTTCTGGTCATTGCGGCGGCGCTTATTTTCGATTACGTCAACGGGTTCCACGATACGGCCAATGCCATTGCCACCTGCGTATCCACCCGCGCCCTGTCGGTAAAATGGGCGATCGGCATGGCCGCCGTGCTGAACTTTGTCGGGGCGATGATCTCCACCAAGGTGGCCGCCACCATCGGCAAGGGGATCGTGGATGCCAACAGTATCACCCAGATGGTGGTGCTGGCCGGGGTGACCGGCGCAATCATCTGGGACCTGATTACCTGGTACTACGGCCTGCCGTCGTCGTCGTCCCATGCCATCATCGGCGGTCTCATGGGGGCGGTCATCGCCCATGCCGGCACGGCAGCGCTCCACTGGGCGGGTTTGAGAAAGATCATCCTGGCCCTTCTGATTTCCCCGATTCTCGGGATAGTGCTCGGCTTCGGCTTCATGGTTGCGCTGATGTGGACATTCAGGAACAAAACCCCTTCCGGTTTGAATATTGGTTTTCGCAAGCTCCAGATAGTGTCCGCCGGGATCATGGCCTTTTCCCACGGTACCGCCGATGCGCAGAAGTCCATGGGAGTGATCACCATGGCCCTGGTCAGTTATGGCTACCTGACCACCTTCGAAGTGCCTACCTGGGTAAAAGTGGCCTGCGCCGTTGCCATGGCATTAGGGACCGCGGCCGGCGGCTGGCGTATCATCAAAACCGTAGGGCGGGATTTCGTGAAGCTGCAGCCGGTGCATGGCTTCTGTGTCGAGACCGCTTCGGCGGCAGTCATCCTCGGGGCGTCCGCTATCGGGATGCCAACCAGCACCACCCACGTGATTACCTCCGCAATTCTGGGTGTCGGGCTCTCCAAGCGGATGTCGGCGGTAAACTGGGGGATCGCCAACAGGATCGTCGTGGCCTGGGTGCTCACCATTCCCGCCTCGGCGGTAATGGCGTATGTGACGTATATGGTGCTGAGCCCGTTCCTTGGCAAGTAAGGCTTCGATAAAAGTTCATCTGCGGCGTTGCACTCACCCTCGTCGCTGCGGCGTACAGATCGTACGCCTCACTCCTCGGGTTTCGTGCGCCTGGCAGCTGGAGCTTTTCTCGAAGCCTTAAGCGGTTATCTGCATAAGCAGGAACGAAAAAGGGCAACCGCTCGCGGTTACCCTTTGTTTATGACTATATGTCTTCTCACCCGATCCCCGATTCCTGGTCCCCGGTCCCCGGTTTTTCGTTTACTGCTCCAGATCTTCCCCCACCTCTTCCATTTCCTCAGTGAGTTCGTTCAGCGTTTCATCTTTCCGTCTGAAATGGACCACCAGCCAGTAACAGAGAAAATATCCGATAATCGCCGCGATAAAACCGAGAATGGAGGTGCCGATCAGGAGCGCCGTCCCGTGCCGGTCAAGGAGTTTCAGCGCATACTGCCATGACAGCTCATGCTTCAGGTGCAGCTCGCCGGGGGTCCGGCCGAGCAGGACCCTGCCCAGCTTGTAGCTGAGGCCCAGAACGGGAACTACCGTGAAGGGGGTGTTGACCCAGGCGCCGGTGAGGCAGGTAAGCTTGTTGAGGCGAAAAATAAAGGCGATAACGAGGGCAAGCGGCGTGTGCAGACCGAAAAATGGAGTGAAACTGATGAACACACCCACCGCGAAACCGGCTGAAATGTGCCCCGGGTGGCTGTCCAGCGAGAGGATGGCCTTGAATTTCTTTTTCCATTTTTCCTTGTCGAGCAAAGGTCACCTCTGAAAAAGAGGTTTTAGTCTAAAGGGCGTCCCCTTGTTTGTCAATCCATTTCAACCCCGGCAGAACGGCTCTCTCGTTGAAGCTCCCCAGGAGCCTGTCGGACTTAGGAAATCGAAGCGAAAATTCGACTGGGCGAGGATAGATTTTGTCGATTTTGAAGGTTAATAGTTGTCCTATTGACCAAGAAAGCGGCGAAATATGGACCGTCCAGACGGATTTGCAGCAGATTTACCCTAAGTCCGACAGGCTCCTAAGCACTCGCAAAATTGAGGTGGCTGAGGTATAATTAAATCTTGACTATATCTGGTTTGAAATATATATTAAAATTAATATGTTTGGCATTGGTCCCGGAGGTTCGATGTTCTGGTCAAAGAGGGAAACAGCGAGCGACAGCACCACACCACGTGCCGAAAAAGCGGCAGCGGAGGCGGAGAAATTATACCGCTCCGGCACGATGAATTGTGCGGAAGCGGTGGTCATGGCAATCAGGAACAGTTTCCGGCCGGATATTCCCGCTGCGGTGCTGCGGATGGCGGGGGGCTTTGGCGGCGGCTCCGGTTCCGGGTGCATCTGCGGGGCGGTTGCCGGCGGGACCATGGCCTTCGGCCTGGTCGTCGAGGACGATCCGCAAAAGGTGAAGCGGTTGACCCGTGAGTTGCACCGGTGGTTCAAAGATCAGTACGGCGCGACCTGCTGCCGGATCATTTTGCAGACGCACAAGAAGGTCTGCCCCGAGTTGACGGGGAAGGTGGCGGGAAAGGTAGCGGAGCTTCTATCCTAGGAAACGCGGCTTTTCCGCAATCTCTGCGTTGCTCTTCGGAATCCCTTGTGCGACGTAGCGCTGTTTATGCCCTTTGGGTGCTACGTTTCCGCGCAATCCCCAGAGCACCATGACCTTGCGAAAAAGCCACGTATCTCTTAGTTCTAGATAAAGGAAATGCATGAGCTACCGTATCACCATCCTCTGCGACAATTCGGTTGGCCCGCTCTCCGGGACTCTCGGAGAGCATGGCTTCTCCGCCCTTGTGGAATGGGAGGGAGGAAGCCTCCTTTTCGATACCGGCCAGGGGGAGACCCTCCTGCACAATGCCCTGCGGATGAACAAAGACCTCCACAAGGTGGGAAAAGTTGCCCTCTCCCATGGCCATCACGACCATACCGGCGGGCTGCTGCCGCTTCTGCGGTACTGCGGCGGCAAGGAGATATTTGCCCACCCGGCGGTTTTCTCCCGCCGTTACCGGGTGAAGGATAACGGCGAGAGCATACCGATCGGCATCCCCTACGATGAAACATTCCTCCGCGCCATGGGGGGGCGCTTCAACCTGGGAAAAGAGTTCCGCGAGATAGCGCCCGGCGTCTTCCTGACCGGCGAGGTCCCCCGGAAGACCCTGTTCGAGCAGGGTGACACCGGTCTCTGCTGCGATGATGCCGGCTGTGCCGCCGACCCCCTGCATGACGACCAGTCGCTCGTGATCCGGACCGGGAAGGGGCTCGTACTTCTGCTCGGCTGCAGCCATGCGGGGGTGATCAACACCATCGAGTATGCGCGGAGCATCACGGGAGTGGCAGAAGTCTATGCGGTTATCGGCGGGACCCATCTCGGCTTTTGCGGGCCTGCCCAGCTTGACGAAACCGTCCGGGCACTCAAGTCGTACAGTATCAGGAAAATCTGCGCCGGCCACTGTACCGGGTTCGCGGCCGCGGCCCGGCTCATGAAGGAATTCCCCGGGCATTTTCAGCATGCCCAGGTCGGCTATACCCTGGAGATCGGGGAGTAAAGAACACCTTCGACAAAATTGCATTGCATCGGCTGGCTGCGGCACGTATAATTCCTTGCCGGACCTTTAACAGGCTGTTAATCCTAAAGATGGTGGCCCCCTTGATCATTAAAAGCACGGAATTCATCAAGAGCGCAGTTAAACCTGACCACTACCCCGATGGGGACCTCCCGGAAATCGCCTTCGCCGGCCGCTCCAATGTCGGGAAATCCTCCCTCATCAATGTGCTGGTGAACCGCAAGAACCTGGTCCGCACGAGTTCGACCCCCGGCAGGACCCAACTCATCAATTTTTTCAATGTCAACGGCCTGTTTACCCTTGTCGATCTCCCCGGCTACGGCTTTGCCAGGGTCCCGCTGGCGGTGAAAAAAGAGTGGGGGCCGATGATGGAGACCTATTTCGCCAAGCGGGCCAACCTGCGGGGGGTGGTGCTGATCCTCGATGTCCGCCGGACGCCGGTTGCCGAGGACACCCAGATGCTTCAATGGTTCAGGGCGTATGATATCCCCGCCCTGCTCGTGGTGACCAAATGCGACAAGGTGTCCCGGAACGAGCGGGGAAAGCAGGCCGACGTTATTGCCCGGACCCTCGGGGTAGTGAAGGATGATCTCTGTTTTTTCTCGGCCCTCAGCAAAGAAGGAATAACAGAGATATGGAAGAGGATCGAGCTGCTTCTGGAAGTGAATGGCGGATGACGGCCCGTACCGTAGAGATTATTCGTTGACTTCTTCTCCCGACTCTGTTAGAAATTAGCGCACAATCGAATAGTTATTCGTCCAGGTGCTCCATTTGCCGCAGCATTGCGGCCGGGGAGATAATAGGGAAGAAGGTGAAAATCCTTCGCTGTCCCGCAACTGTGAACGGTGATGAAAGCCGCAACCAAGCCACTGATGACCTCGGGAAGGCGCGGTGAGTAAATTGACCCGTGAGTCAGGAAACCTGCCTGTTCGATCTTGCCGAAGCGACTTTTTCCGTATAACTTTGTTGGCTGCGTCGAAGTCTCCTCGACGTACTGGTGAGTGCGCCTCCTCCCCTTCTTCTTGCCGCCTTGTTCTACGAAAGAATCCGCATCGGCGGAAACTGAGGACCCTCCGTGGGAGAGGCGCCGAGGCCCGAATTGCATGCCGTCCAATTCAAAACCCCGTCCCTTCCCGGTGACGGGGTTTTTTTATGGCTGAAGTAATCTTCATAACCGGCGGTGCCCGGAGCGGCAAGAGCCGCCTGGCCGAGGATCTGGCGCGGGGATACGGAGCGCCGCTCGGCTACCTGGCCACCGGTATGGCGGGTGACGACGAAATGGCGGAGCGGATCGTCCGCCACCGGGCCCGGCGCGGGTCCGAGTGGCTTACCATCGAGGAACCCGTCGATCTGACGGGAGCAATTCGCGCCCATGAGGGGAATGTCAACGCCATTGTGGTGGATTGTGTCACCCTCTGGCTCACCAACCTCCTGATGAAACTTGGCGACGGCGCGATGGCGCTGGACGAAGTGAATTCCCTGGTTCGCCTGACGGCCGGTCTGAACACCCCCCTCATCCTCGTCTCGAACGAAGTCGGCATGGGGATCGTGCCGGACAACGCCTTGGCCCGGGCCTTCCGCGACCTGGCCGGAGAGGCGAACGAACTTCTGGCCCGGGCTGCGAACGAGGTGTACGTGATGTTTTCGGGGTTGCCGCTGAAACTGAAAGGGTAAAGTTTAGGTCTTAAGGTTTACTCAGTGTTCTCCGTGTTTCTCTGGTGAATGCTCTGTTTTTCGAATTTAATCGTAAAAGGAGTATCCATGGACCTCTTAACCGAAACCCTCGGGAAAATCCAGCCGGTGGATGCCGATATCCTGGCGCAAGCCCAGGCAAAGCTTGACAACAAGACCAAACCCATAGGCTCCCTCGGGAGGCTGGAAGAGTTCGCCCGCCGCTTTGCGGCCATAACCGGGACTCTGGAGCCCGACACGACGACGAAGATCATTTTTACCTTTGCCGGTGACCATGGCGTGGTGGAAGAGGGTGTATCCGCCTTCCCCAAAGAGGTGACCCGGCAGATGGTCCTCAATTTCATCGGCGGAGGAGCAGCGATCAACGTCCTTGCCCGCCATGGCGGGATCGATGTGCAGGTGGTTGACATGGGGGTGGACCATTACTTCGGGCTCCTGCCGGGACTCATCACACGGAAGGTCGGGATGGGGACAGCCAATTTCACCAAAGGTCCTGCCATGACCCGGGAGCAGGCCGTTGCCGCCCTCGGAGCGGGAATCGAGCTTGCCGGCAAGGCGGCGCAGGACGGGGCCGCCATGATCGGCACCGGCGATATGGGTATCGGCAACACCACTCCCTCGTCGGCCATCATTGCGGCCATTTCCGGGAAGTCGGCGCGGGAGGTGACCCACCGGGGGACCGGCATCAGCGATGCGGCTCTCGAAAACAAGGTGCGCGTCATCGAGCAGGGGCTGGAGGTAAACCGCCCCGACCCGAACGATCCCCTCGATGTGCTGGCCAAGGTGGGGGGGATGGAGATCGGCGGCATCGCCGGGCTCGTCCTGGGCTGCGCCGCCAACCGCATTCCGGTGGTGGTGGACGGGTTCATCTCCACAGCCGGCGCGCTCATCGCCGCGGAGCTCAATCCCAACGTGAAGGAGTATATCTTTGCGTCGCACCGGTCGGTGGAGATCGGTCACGTCTTTATGCTGGAGCGGCTCGGCGCGGAGCCGATCCTCGACCTCGGCATGCGTCTCGGCGAGGGGACCGGAGCGGCCCTGGCGATGGGGATTATCGAGGCGGCGGTTAAGGTGTTGAAGGAGATGGCAACGTTCGACGAAGCAGGAGTATCCGAGGGGAGTCGCTAGGAGCACTTCTTTTCCGTCATCTCTGCGTCAGATTTCGCAATCGTTTTGTGACTCGGCCTTTGGCCTCGCCCTGCGGGCAGCAAGGCTGTCAACTTTCGCTTGAGCGAAAGTTTGCGGCGGATTCATCAGACTTCCGCGCGATTGCTCATCTTCCTTGACCTGACGACAATCCGCGTGAGCGGATTGGACAGCGTAGGCTGCCCGAAGGGCGAGGCCACAGGCCGAGTCAAAAATAAACGCTCCATAGGTTTCTTAAAAACAAAATGCGACTATATTTCATTGCGTTGCAGTTCCTGACCATCATCCCCCTCCCCTTCTCCGTCCGTTGCGAGGAAAGGGACCTGGGGCGCTCCATGGCGTTTTTCCCGCTCGTGGGACTGACCCTGGGGGGATTGCTGGTGGGGACGGATTTCATCCTGGCCCGCTTCCTCCCCGTTCAGGTAACCGATCTTCTCCTCATTGTCATCATTACGGCGGTGACCGGAGCGCTCCACCTGGACGGGCTGGCGGATGTCTGCGACGGCTTGGCGGCCCGCGGCGGCCGGGACAGGTTCCTTGCGGTGATGAAAGACCCGCACATCGGTGCGGTCGGGGTGGTGGGGCTGGTGCTGGGGCTGCTCCTGAAATACGTGGCGCTCCTCCATATTCCCCCGGAGGTCAGGCGGGAGGCCCTCCTCTTCTTCCCGGTGGCGGCCCGGTTCAGCCAGGTGCAGCTGACCGCAGGATCGCAGCGGGCAAGGAACGACGGCCTCGGGTCCCTGTTCGTCGGAGGAGCGGGGCTGCCGCAGTTCGGAGCAGCCGGCCTCCTGACCCTGGCGGCCGCTGTTCTCCTCCTGGGGGTGAAAGGTCTGTACTGCGCCCTGGCCGCCTGCCTGTTTACCTGGGGGATGAAGGCATGGTCCCACCGGAGGCTCGGAGGGGTTACCGGCGACGTTATCGGCTGCGTCAGCGAACTGAACGAGATACTCTGCCTGCTCCTGATCGTTGCTTTTTTCAGAGGAACAGTTTAACGATGGATACATTATAATATGACACCAAAAACGAGAATTTATCTTATCCGCCACGGCGAGGTCGAGGGGGCCGGCACTCCCCGCTATAACGGCCATACGGACGTATCCCTGACCGAAAAGGGGAAGTCCCAGTACCTCCAGCTCCGGGAGCGCCTCGCGGATGCGCAGATAACGGCCTGCTATACCAGCGACCTGAGCCGCTGCGCCTGGGGGGCAGGCATGCTTGGCGCCCACCTGGGGGTTGAGCCGGTCAGGGAGCCCAACCTGCGGGAACTCGATATCGGGATATGGGAAGGGCTCTCCTGGGCGGAGCTCATGGGAAAATACCCCGAGGAGTGGCAGGCGCGGCTCGCCGATATCGTCAACTACCGGGTGCCCCGGGGCGAAAATCTCCTGGACCTCGAGGGGCGCCTCATGCCGGTCATCAGCGGCATCGTGGAACGGCACCGGGGGGGAGAGGTGCTCGTGGTGGCCCACGGCGGCGCAAACCGGGTGATCCTCCTCAACGCCATCGGCGCACCGCTTTCGTCGCTGTTCAATGTCGAGCAGAGCTATGGTTGTCTCAATATCATCGATTACTACGATGATGGGAAGGCCGTGGTCAAGCTGTTGAACGGATAGTCAGGCTATTTAACAGGGATATTCGGGATAATCAGGATAAACCCGAAGTATCTGGCAAAAACCGACAATTCGATAAGAAATTAATCGATTAATCATTGTCTGACTACCAGAGTTGGATGAATCATGCGACAGATATTCTGTGAAGTTGGGACGGGATTCCGGGTTCATTTTCTATCCTGAATATCCTGTCCATCCCTGTTAAATAAAGGTTCCTATGAAATCGATCATCATCGCGGCGCCCCAGAGCGGCTCCGGCAAGACCACCATCACCCTCGGGCTGATGGAATATTTCAGGCGGCGCGGCCTCAAAGTCGCTCCGTTCAAGGTCGGGCCGGACTTTATCGACCCCGGTTATCATCGACTTGTCTGTGGACGGCCCTCGATCAACCTGGATAGCTGGATCTGTCCGCCGGAGTTCGTGCGCCAGACCTTTGACTACCATTCGGCTGGAGCGGATATCGCCATAATCGAAGGGGTCATGGGACTTTTCGACGGGATCAGCGGGGTGTCGGACCTGGGAAGCACGGCCCATGTAGCCAAGATAATCGGCGCTCCGGTGGTACTCGTGGTGGACGCCAGGAGCCAGGGCCGCAGCGCTGCGGCCCTGGTCAAAGGATTCGCCGAGTTCGACCCGCGTGTGCGGGTCGCGGGAGTGATCTTCAACAACGTGGCGAGCGAGAACCATGCCAGGATACTCCGCGAAGCAATGGAGATGCTCGCTACGGATACGCAGGCGCTCGGGTTTATTCCGAGGGACGCGCGGCTCCATATCCCGTCACGCCACCTGGGGCTTCTCACTGCCGATGAGAACCCCCTGTCGGGAGAGTTTCTCGATCACCTGGCGGAGGTGGTCAGGGATCACCTGGATCTCGGCCTCCTCTGGTCGGCAGGGACACCCGGCCCGACTGACCCGGTTCTCCCCTTCGAGAGTGGTCAAGCCGTGACATTTGACAGTTCAGTGACATGCCAGGACCTCCCCACCAGGATCGCCGTAGCGCGGGACGAGGCTTTCTGCTTCGTGTACGAAGACAATCTGCGGCTTTTGCGGGAAGCGGGGGCGGAACTCGTGCCGTTTTCGCCACTGAGGGACAAACAGCTGCCCGGGGATATCGGCGGCATCTACCTGCCCGGCGGTTATCCGGAAGCTTTTGCCGCTCTCCTGGAGGAGAACCGGGCCATCAAGGGAGAAATCAGAACCGCGGTGGAGGCGGGTATGCCGGTCTATGCCGAGTGCGGCGGCTTTATCTACCTGACGGAGGGGGTTGCAGTCGCGCGTAATGAAATGGAGTTATTCCATCAATTCCTGGCGGTTTTCCCCGTCAAGACCCGCATGCTTGTCCGCCGCAAGGCCCTCGGCTACCGGGAGGTCGTGCTGACCGGCACTACGCCGACCGGATCGAAGGGGACAACTGCCCGGGGCCACGAATTCCACTATTCGGAGATGGAGGAGATGCCTGCCACCGTGAAACGCCGGTACCTGCTGCGCCGGAGCGGTGTCGACCTGGGCGCGGAGGGTTACTCGTACAAGAACTGTCTCGCCTCCTATGTCCACCTCCATTTCGGGAGCTCGCCCGGAATGGCAGAGTCGTTCGTGGCAAGCTGCAGGAAATACAAAGACAAAGAGGCTAATGGGATGCGGAAAAAACTAAAGAAGCGGATAGCTTCGGATTAATCCAAATAGGCACAACTATTATCCTGAAAAAAGCATTATAGCCACGAATTTTCACGAATTAACACGAATATACAAAAACTGAAAGCATCCACCAAATGGTGAAAACACAAAATTGAACCTAGATTAGCGTCAATCTTCAGCTAGTCTTGAATCAAGACCTCTAACCGCCCGCTCACTTCGTTCGCTCAAGAACGCTAAGGACGCAAGGGAAACGCAAGGATCTTTTCAGGGGTTAAACCCTTTCGTTTCAGGTTTTCTTCGCGTCCCTTGCGTGCTTCGCGGTTACAAAGGTTTTCAGTGTTGGCTGAAGATCAGCACTAATCGGCAAATTGAATAAAGGTTTAAAAACAGTTGTTTTTATTCGTGTCATTCGTGGCTGGCTGCCGTTTTTATGTTTTTTAGAATTTTGGCCTGATCCGATTTTTTCGCCTTGATCCGCGTCCCGTTAAGATTTTGATTTTTAAAGGAGTTGTAATGAAAACCCAGATCGAACTGGCCCGCCAGGGCATCGTCACTACCCAGATGGCGGCTGTCGCCAAAGAGGAAGCTGTTGCTGCGGAATACATCCGCACAATGGTTGCCGAGGGGCGGATCGTTATCCCCTGGAACCACGGCCGCAAACCGAAAGCCGTCGGGATCGGCAAAGGACTCCGCACCAAAGTGAACGCTTCCATCGGCACCTCCTCCGACATCATCGATTATGCGGCGGAAGTGCGGAAAGCCCACGCTGCGGCGGAATCGGGAGCCGATACCCTCATGGAACTGTCGGTGGGGGGGGACCTCGACCGGGTCCGGCGCGAGGTGATTGCCGCAGTGGACCTCCCGGTGGGGAACGTCCCCCTCTACCAGGCCTTCTGCGAGGCGGCCCGAAAGTACGGCGACCCCAACAAGCTGGACGAGGAGCTGCTCTTCGACCTGATAGAAAAGCAGTGCGCCGACGGCATGGCGTTCATGGCGGTCCACTGCGGCATCAACCTCTATACCATCGAGCGGCTGCGCAAACAGGGGTACCGCTATGGCGGTCTCGTCTCCAAGGGGGGGGTGAGCATGGTCGCCTGGATGCTCGCCAACAACCGCGAGAACCCGCTCTATGAAAAGTTCGACCGGGTGGTCGGCATTCTCAGGAAGTACGACACGGTCCTCTCCCTCGGCAACGGCCTGCGCGCCGGCGCGATCCACGACTCCTCCGACCGGGCGCAGATCCAGGAGCTCCTCATCAACTGCGAGTTGGCGGAGATCGGCCGGGAGATGGGGTGCCAGATGCTCGTGGAGGGGCCGGGGCACGTGCCGCTCGACGAGATCGAGGGGAACATCCAGCTCATGAAAAGGATGAGCGGCGGCGCGCCCTACTACATGCTCGGCCCCATCGCCACCGACGTGGCGCCCGGTTTCGACCACATCACCGCCGCCATCGGCGCGGCCCAGTCGAGCCGCTTTGGCGCCGACCTGATCTGCTACATCACGCCGGCCGAGCACCTGGCCCTCCCGAATGAAGAGGACGTGCGCCAGGGGGTGAAGGCGGCGAAGATTGCGGCCTATATCGGCGACATGAACAAGTACCCGGAAAAGGGAAGGACACGGGACAAGGAGATATCCAAGGCGCGCCGCGACCTCAACTGGGAAAAACAGTTCGAACTTGCCCTCTACCCGGAGGACGCCCGTGCCATCCGCGCCAGCCGGACGCCGGAGGACGAGGAGACCTGCACCATGTGCGGGGATTTCTGCGCCTCGCGCGGCGCGGGGAAGCTGTTTGCGGGGGATCTGCGGGGGGATAAAATATGAAAAGCAAAAACCTTAATGGGACGCGAATCAAAGCGAAAAATGCAGATTAGACCTTTTAAATATCAAGAAGTCTTAGATTGTATCAGCCGTCATCCGATTTTTTAGCTTTGATCCGCGTCCCATTAAAAGGTTCTGCTTTGAGGTTCCAATGAAGAAACTTGCTTTGCTGTCAATCATACTGCTGACGGCCGCCCCTGCCCATGCCATGCACATCTCCGAAGGAATCCTCCCCTTCGGCTGGGCCGCCCTCTGGTTCGCCGTGGCTGTGCCGTTCGTGGCCCTGGGGCTCAAGCGGCTCAACGAGCTGGCGCGGGACGATCTCGCCATGAAGCCGCTGGTGGGCCTCATGGCGGCGGTAGTGTTCGTCATCTCCTGCATGCCGATCCCGGTCCCGACTGCCGGGACCTGTTCCCACCCGTGCGGCACCGGGATCGCCGCGATACTGGTCGGCCCCCTGGTGAGCGTCCTCATCACGGCGGTGGCGCTCCTGATCCAGGCGCTCTTTCTCGCCCATGGCGGCCTCTCCACCTGGGGGGCGGACATTGTCTCCATGGGGGTGGTCGGCTCCTTTGCCGGTTATTGCGTCTTCCGGGGACTGCGCATGGCCGGCGCGAACCTGGCGGTTGCCGGTTTCTTTGCCGGGCTCCTGACTGACTGGGCCACCTATCTCACTACCTCCATAGAACTCGCCTCCGGGATCCGGGGGGATGCGCCGTTTCTCCCCCTTCTCGGCAAAATCGTCATCGCCTTCATCCCGACCCAGCTCCCCCTCGGCATTCTGGAAGGCGCCATGACCGCGGGTATGGTAACATTGCTCTACAGGAAACGTCCCGACCTCCTCGTAAAGATGCGGGTAATCAGGGAGAAAGAGGTGCTTCACCATGCCTGACCGCAGAACAAAGCTGAAGATCATCATGCTCCACATCGTCCTCTTGCCGACGGTCCTGTTCGTCTTTTATTTCTTCACCCTTGCCCCGAAACCATGGGTCGGGGTGGATGAGGCGGTGGTGGAGAAGATCGCCAAGGAGCATGGCCGCGAGGCGCGCAAGCCGTTTATCGGCCCGGGCGAAGGGGACCTCCTTCTTTTCCTCTTTCTCACTGCAGGCGCAGTCGGCGGCTTTGCGGCGGGATACTGCTGGCGGAGGCTGGTGGGTGGGAAATCGTCAAAAATGATCCTCTATAAGGGTCCGGAGCGCACGGCGATGATCAAGGGAAGCGACAGACGCCAGGCCGACCATCCGATTGACAACCTTTTTCTCGACCGCTGGTCACCCCGCGCGATGTCGGGTGAGGAGATTCCGGAAGAGGAGTTGCTGGTCCTGTTCGAAGCGGCGCGCTGGGCGCCCTCCTCCGCCAACAACCAACCGTGGCGCATTCTCTATGCGCACCGCGACAGCACGCACTGGCCGCATTTTTACGAATTGCTCGTCGACACCAACAAGGTCTGGGCAAAAAATGCCGCTGCGCTTCTCCTCTTCATCTCGAAGACGACCTTCGACTCCAACGGCAAACCGTATCCGACCCACTCGTACGACACCGGCGCCGCTTGGGAAAACCTGGCGCTGCAAGGTTTTCTGAGAGGCTACGTGGTCCACGGCATGCAGGGGTTCGATTATGAGCGGGCGCGGGTTGCGCTCAATATTCCCGAAGCGTTCCGTGTCGAGGCGATGGCCGCTATCGGCAAGCCCGGCGACAACGAAGCCCTGCCTGAAGAGTTGCGGAAACGGGAAGCGCCCAACGAGCGCCGCAAACTGGAACAGACGATCTGTGAAGGTCCGTTTTGCCTCTGATTCTCTAGCAGCCGGAACGGGAAACTGCAAACATGCATCACTTTGCCCGACAACCGCTTGACGCCGATCACCCGCTAACCCGCCTCGACGCCCGGGTAAAGCTTCTCTGCACGCTGATGCTGCTGGTGATGGTGATAAGCTGCCGGGGGTCCGCTTTTCCCCTTCTGGTGGCGGCGCTCTGCTTCGGGTTCTGTCTTGCCATGGGGGTGCGGCTTAAGGTGCTGGCAATCCGCTTTGCCGAGCCGCTTTTCCTTGCGGTAATGGTAATAATCCTCAAACTGTTTTTCAGCGGTCATGAACCGTTTTTTTCCGTAAACCTGTTCGGTCGGGAAGTCATTGGCCACCAGGACGGCCTTCTTGAGGGGCTCCTGATCGCCTCGCGGATCGGGGGGGCGGTGTCGCTGGTGGCGCTCCTCGGCTTCTCCACCTCGTTCACCGATCTGATGGCGGCGCTAGCATGGCTCAGGGTGCCGAAAGGTTTCATCGAGGTGGCGCTGTTCGCCTGGCGCTACCTGTTCGTGCTCCTGGACGATGCCCAGGTGGTCTACAGCGCCCAGAAGAACCGCCTCGGCTACGCCGGCTACCGGCGGGGACTCAGGTCGTTCGGCACGCTGGCGGGAGCGCTCGTGATCAAGGCCTTCGACAACAGCCAGACCATCACCACCGCCATGATCCAGCGGGGGTACGACGGGACCATGCCGCTATTGAAGCACAAGCCGTTCCGGATTGCGGAAGTGGCGTTGTCACTGGCATTTGTGACCTGCATGGGAATAATCTGGAAAATCTAAACAAATCAATCAAGGCCTTTGTGAGTTCTCATAGACTTTCAGTAAACCTGGAAAATTTCAAATATCCCGACGGCACGGCGGCGCTGTCCGACATCCGTCTCGACGTGGCGCGGGGGGAATTCACGGGTATCCTCGGCTCAAACGGCTCGGGGAAGACGACGCTGCTGAAGATCATGGACGGCCTCATCCGGGAGTACCGCGGCAAGGTGCTGCTGGACGGCCAGGACATCTTGAAGCTCCATGCCCGCGACATCTACCGCAAGGTCGGACTCGTGTTCCAGAACCCGGACGACCAGCTCTTCGCCAGCACGGTATTCGAAGATGTGGCTTTCGGTCCCCGCAACATGGGGTTTGCCGAGGATGAGGTGAAGCGGCGCGTCGAAACGGCACTTGCCAGTGTCGACATGGCGGAGTCCGGCGGCAAGGGCATCCACAACCTGAGCTACGGCCAGAAGAAGCGCGCCTGCATAGCAGGGCTCCTTGCCATGGGGCACGAGATACTCCTCCTCGATGAACCGACCGCCGGGCTCGACCCTATGGGGGAGTACCGGATGATGGAGCTCCTCACCCGCCTCAACCGGGAGGAGGAGGTGACCATTGTCATGGCGACCCACAGCGTGGACCTCGTGCCGCTCTTCCTCCACCGGCTTCATATCCTTTCCCGCGGGAGGATCGTCAGGGGCGGGGCGCCGGAGGAGGTGTTCACCGCCCCGGACGAAATGGCGGAGGTGAAGCTCCGCCTCCCCCACATCGCGGAGCTGATCCACCGGCTCAAGCATGAGGACAATCTGCCGTTCGGGCGGGTCCCGCTGACCATCGGCGAGGCGCGTCGGGAGATCGTGGATATACTATGCAAAAGCGATCAACCACAG
>JBGPCQ010000046.1:0-18676 GCA_041481895.1 Geobacteraceae bacterium
CACCTTTCCCACATCGTGGAGAAGTGCTCCAGCGATCAGCAGGTCGCGGTTTACTCCCGCGTAGAGGGGGGCAATGCTGTCGACGAGCCTGGCCACCGCCAGAGAGTGCTCGAGAAGCCCACCGAGATAGACATGGTGCATTCCCTTGGCTGCAGGGGCTGCACTGTAGAGGGACAACAATGCAGGGTCGCCGAAGAAGGCCTCAAGGAGACGCTTCAGGTGGCCGTCGTTGAGTGTGTCGAGGAGCGCGGCGAGCTCGCCGACCATTTCCCTGATGTCACGTCCCGCTTCGGGGAGGAAATCTGCCAGGGTTATCTCCTCGTCGGGTACCCTGCGCAGATCCGCTATCACGAGCTGCATCTTGCCGAGATAAACCGTGGCCTTGGAGCGGACGGCAATGAAATCGTCCTTGACGAAGGCCGCCGACAGCTCGTCCACGTTATCCCACACCTTCCCTTCGACCTCCCCTGTTTTATCCATGAGTTTGAGCGTCAGGTACGGCTTGCCGTTTTTAGCCATTGCCGTTATCTTTTCCCTGACGAGAAATACGGCATCAACCGGGCTCCGGTCCTTTATGTCTCTAACAAACATCTTGCCCAAAATCGACTCCTTTAAAATCAACAAACGATTTTCCCGAAAAGGCCACAGAAGAAATCTTCCCTTATTCTCTCTGATGCCGCGGTGGTTAGTTTCTCATCCGGAGATTCCGGATGGAAATTATCTGCTCTTCAAACTGCTGACAATCGCGTCCGCCACTCGGATGCCGTCAAGGGCCGCGCTCATAATGCCGCCTGCATAGCCGGCCCCTTCCCCGGCAGGATAGAGCCCTCTCAGGCTGACGGACTGGAAATCGTCCCCCCTCACAATCCGCACGGGCGCTGAAGTCCGGGTTTCCACCCCGATCAGGCATGCTTCGCCGGTAACGAAACCGCGCATTTTTCTGTCAAAAAAACGGATTCCCTCCCGAAGCGTTTCGGTGACAAAACCGGGCAACAGGGCCGCAAGATCAGCCTCCCGCACCCCCGGCCGGTAGCTGGACAGAAGCTCCCCCCCTTTCTTCTCCCCGAGGAAAGCCAGCAGGTTCTGGGCAGGGGCGCGGAAATCGCCCCCCCCCGCGGCAAATGCCCTTGTCTCAAGCTCTCGCTGGAACTCCATGCCTGCCAGGGGAGAGCCGCCAGCGAAGTCATCCTGCCCCACGTTGACCACCAGGCCGCTGTTGGCGTAGGGAGAGTTGCGGTCATAAAGACTCATGCCGTTGGTAACCACCCCCCCCTCTTCAGAGGAACCGGCCACTACCACGCCTCCGGGACACATGCAGAACGAGTAGGCGGAGCGGCCGGTGCAGGGATTGTTCCATGCCAGGGCATAGTCCGCGGGCGGCAGCCGGGGATGGGCGGGCACGCCGTACTGTATCCGGTTGATCAACTCCTGGCTGTGTTCCACTCTCACCCCGACGGCAAACGGCTTCCGCTCGAGCCTGACGGAACGGCGCATGAGCATCCGGTAGGTGTCGCGGGCGCTGTTGCCGGGAGCGAGCAGAAGCGTATCGCAGGCTTCCTCTACCCGATCATTGAGCACTACGGCCGCGATCCGGCCTGCACCGGGGACGATATCCGTCAGCTTCGTTTTGAAGCGGGTGTCCACCCCCCGTGATTCAAGATGAAGGCGCATCAAAGTCACAACGTCACGCAGGCGGTCGGTGCCGATATGTGGCTTGGCGAGATGGAGAATGTCCGGCGGGGCCCCGAACCGGACCAGGTTCTTCAGCACGTAACCGATATTCTCATCCCTCACCCGCGTTGTCAGCTTGCCGTCGGAGAAAGTCCCCGCGCCCCCTTCACCGAACTGGACATTGCTTTCAGGCTCAAGGAGCCCCTTCGCCCAGAAGTTCCGGACATCTCCCAACCGTTCTTCAATCGGCTTTCCACGCTCGATGAGGATCGGCATGATGCCATATTCCGTAAGTCTCAGGGCCGCGAAGAGACCGGCCGGCCCCATTCCCGCGATAAGAAGTTTAGTGCCTGCGGGACATTGTGCAAACTCCGGCTCAATCTTTTTTTCAAAGAACTCTATGTCCGGGTCAGGGAGGTGATCCCGCCTGAACCCCTCTTCGTCCGCAACCATGAATTCAATGGTGTAAATGAACTTTATCCGTCTCTTGTTGCGCGCGTCCACTCCCTTGCGCGCTATGGCATAGCTCCTGATTTCGCTGCGGGAAAGGGACAACCTTGCGCTGAGCTTCATCGGCAGGAGGTCCTCATCTTCGCTCAGGTCCAGGGCAAGATTGCGTAACAGGAAAGGCATGGAAACTCGCTACCCGGTTGTATGCCGGCTTCCGGCACGTTCAAGAAGCTGCTCGACGATAATAATCGTGAGAAAAAAGGGGTCGTCGTCAATCAGCAGGACTTTGCCCCGGGAGACTTCCATAAAAACCTCGGCAGCGTAGTCGGGATGGCGATCATAATACAAAAACGCCGGGCAAAAGGGAAGGAGAAAGAGCCCCCTGAAGGAAAGAGCAGGGAATTGCCGGGGGAAGAGAGTACGGACGTGAATTGGTGCTATGTTGCCGGCAGGGGAATCCTGACACAGAAGGTAGTCCCTTTCGCATCGCTCTTCTCCACCTCGATCTTGCCATTATAGGTTTTGACGATACGGAGGACGATCGCCAGCCCCATGCCGGTACCGGCGCTCTTGGTGGTGAAAAAGGGGTCGAAAATATTGGCCAGGTGTGCCTTGGAAATCCCGTTTCCCGTGTCAGACACCCGTATTATGATATTCTGTTCGTCATGGTCCAGTTGCACGCCGAGTTTCCCCCCCTTTGACATCTCGTGAATCGCATTGAGAAACAGGTTGGTGAATATCTGCTCGATTTCGGTAAGGTCAGCCTGAATGGGGGGTGGAATACTACGGTAGTCGCGCTCGAGCTTTACTTTGTGCAGCTCCATCTGGGGCATGAATATTTCCAGGGTGGCATCCAGTATCCGGGCTATCGATACCTCTTGTATTTCGAACCTGGGCCTTTTTGAAGCGTCCAGGAGTTTGCGGAGGATTCCGTCGATACGATCTATTTCCTTGAAAATCTTATCGAAATATTCAAGTCTCTCCAGGTCTTCGGTGCCGCTCTTCAGCAGTTGAAGGAAGAGGGTGATAGAGTTCAGGGGATTGCGGATCTCGTGGGCCATACCCGCCGACAGGTAGCCCAGTGAGGCAAGTTTCTCCGTCTGGACAATTTCAGACTGTGCCTTTTCCAGAGCCTCGGTTTTTTCCTGTACCCTGTTTTCCAATTCACGGTTCCAGGCCGCAATCTCTTCCAGAAGTTTCTCCCGCTCCATGAGGAGTTCACGGTTGCGGATCTCCATGGTCCTGATCCGCAGGACATTCTCTATCCTGTCCATCAGGTCCTGGTTGTTGAAAGGTTTCAGGATATAGTCGGAGGCTCCTGCCTTCATGAGCTCAACCGCAATCTCCTCACTCCCTTTGCCCGTAAACATAATTACATAGGTGTCGGGCAGAAGCTTGCGCAACTCTTTCAGGGCAAGAAGGCCATCCATTCCGGGCATCATGTAATCAAGCAAAACCAGGTCAGGCTTGGCATTCCTTGCCGTCTCAACCCCCGAAACGGCATCCTGGGCTGCAAGGACCTCGTAGCCCCTGTTTTTGAGGATGATTGTCGTAAGATCGAGGATGATCTTCTCGTCATCAATTATCAGGATAGTGGCTTTTGTATCCGGTTGTCTGCTCATTGTCGCCTGCCAGGCCAGGTAACGGAAAATGCTTCCACAGATTAACCTCCCGTCTCACTAACAGATTTCAATAAAAGAGGGGGCGGCCTTCAGCCGCCCCCAAAGAATGATATGGATATGGGCCCTCCCGGGCCGGTTCAGCCCATGCGGACGGTCATGACAGGACATTTCGCATTTCTGACGACCCTCTCGGCAGTGCTGCCGAATAAAAAGTGATCGATCCCCTTGCGGCCCTGAGTACCCAAAACAATGAGTGATACCTCATGCTCATCGGCATGACGGAGAATTTCCTCATAAGGTATGCCCGCAACGATCAGGGTATCATAGTCAGTAAAATCCCTGGCATTTGCACGGCAGAATTTCTGCATCATCTTTTCGGCACCCTCTTCAATCTCTTTCTCAAGTTTCTCGAAAGAAATATGGGGGACATAGAATCCGCGGAGGTCGACCGGTTCATTAATGACATGGATGATCGTCAAGTGGGCTTCAAATTGCCTGGAGAGCGTCAAGGCATAATCAAAGGCATGTTCGGAATTCTCGGAAAAATCATGCGCAAAGAGAATATTTTTAAATTGTTTCATCGGAAGCCCCCTGAAAAACGTTTCAATGATTTGATTCCTTGAATATCTTTTTGAGTATCGACTTGAGTTCCTCCACCTTGATTGGCTTATTGATATATTCAAAAGCACCCAGGTTCATTGATTCGATATATGACTCAACACCGCCATAAGCCGTTACCATTATTACATTGTTCTGCGGAAAGCTCTTGTTAAGTTCCTTGAGAAATGTTATCCCGTTCATTCCCGGCATATTTATATCGGTTACAATAAGGTTGACTTCCTGCTGGCGGAGATAATTCAGGGCTTCGAAACCATTCGATACGCTGTCGACGATAAAACCCTCCTTTACCAGGAGCCTGGAAAGCCCGATCCGGGCATTCTCTTCGTCATCCACAACCAGTATTCGCTTTGGTCCCTTCACCACCAGACACTCCACGGCTCAAATTGACATTCTTATCATCAGAGTCTAGCATGGTGGAGTTACCTGTCAAGCCGGCTTTCCCGAGGTATTTTTCTCGGCAGCGATTTTTCTTCTGAGCTTCACGGCAGTAAGTATGAGGTTTGCAATTATTGAGACAAAGTAAATCTCGTCGTCTGAAAATGACTTCATTGACGTGGAATTAAGGTTAATTACCCCGTAAATATCCTTTTTATCGGTAATAGGAAAAGAAAGCATGGAGTTGTATTTCTCTTCCTGCAATTCGGGGAAACTCTTGTAGCGGGGATCCTGGGAGGCGCGACTCAAGGAAATATACTGTTGGTCCTTCGCCACTGTCCCGGTGATTCCTTCGCCGATCTTGATTTTTATTTTCCCGACAAATAACGGGTCGAAGCCATAGGTTGCGGCCATCACCAGTTCTTCCCCCTCCATGAGATAGATGGAGCAGACGCTTACCTTAAGTTGCACCGCGAGTTTTTCCGCCATCTGCTGAAGAATCTGGGGAAGTTCGAAGTCGGAAGAAACCAGCATGCTGATTTCTTCCAGGGAAATGATCTCGAGATGTTCGCGGTTTGCCTTTTGCATGGTAAGCACCATTTTCCCCTTTTCGCTCTCGAGAAACGGGGTGAAACTGGCTTTATGGAAGAAGGGATTGACTGTCTTGACTTTCTCGGTAATCGTACGGAAATCGGAAAAACCGCAACTGCAGGTCATTTTCACCCGGTAGTTGTCTATTCTCTCGCTCTTCATTACCCTTCCGCATTTACGGCAGCGTGCCAAGAGTTGCATGCTGAAATCTCCTTGATCAATACTGCGGGCCGGCTTGCTCCACCCCTGAGGCAGTGGAAGTTGATCTCATGGTAAAGGGGCGTCCGCCTTCAATACTACATAGGCAGATTTGCCCGGTTCTCCAAACGGTTTAAGGGGCTTGCCATTGAACTCGGCTTCTATACCCCCGGCGTTGCCCAATTCCAGGGTGATAACCTTGTCGGCCTTCCACTCGATCAGATCCCCGGCTTTCAGATCATACTGCTGGGAAATCATACCATCGATGGTGACATTCAACGAGCTGTCCTGGTTGACTTTCAGCTTGAGGACACTTCCGCCCGGCTGAGAAAGTGTCGCGGTCGGGATGGAGTCACCTGCTGCCTTATCATCGCGCCCGGCAGCCTGCTTAAACGGCCTGACAGCCGATGAGCGGGGAAGCTGTACCGGTGCCGGTGCTGTAAGTACCGGCAGCACGGCCGAGGGGAGTGCGGGAATTTTTTCTTTCCCTGTTTCCTTGTCCCTGAACAGGTACGACGCCACTATCACCAGAGCCAGGAGAAGCACAGGGACAACCCATTGCCAGTGAAGAGAGGCTCTGGACGTATCGTCATGAACATTGTGACTAATATATCCCTTATGCTCCGGAGTTTCCGGGACTGCGGGGAATACGGCACTATCATACAAGGCGACAGCCTTGTCCCCGGAAAGTCCCAGGAAACTTGCATACGCGCGAAGAAAACCCCTGGTATAAGCCGGGCTGGGGAGGATATCGAAGCGTTCCTCTTCAAGTGCAAACAGGTAATTCCTGCCTATGCGCGTTACCTGCGCGGCATCATCAAGCGAAATCCCACGGGACTCGCGACTCTCTCGCAGGTATGAGCCGACCGAACAAGTCTTGTTCTCAGAACCCGTTGCAGGCACAACGCCCCTCACTTGAGCAGATCGAGATACTCCCTGGAATGCCGCCCTATCTCGGTCTCCGGAGCTATGCGGACGACCTCCCTGAAGGCCGCGAGGGCATCAGGGTTATCCTTGGCCTTCAGATAGGCAAGACCCAGATTGTAATGGGCATTTGCATAGTTCTTGTTGAGTTCCACCGCCCGTTTAAATTCCAGGATTGCAACTTCGACCTTGTCGAGCTTCAGATAGACCTGGCCCAGATAAACCTTGGCAATGGGACTGCGTGGATAACTGTTAACCACTGCACGAAGCGTTGAAAGCGCCTTCGGATACTCGCCCTTGTTCAGATAGGCAATCCCGAGATTGATGGAAGCAAACTCCTGATTCTGGTAGAATATATCCTCGGTTACCATCTTGAACTGGTAAACGGCTTCATCCCAGCGTTTCATCTCGATATAAACAAGGCCGAGATTATAGCGGGCCTCGGAGAATTCCGGCTTCAGCGCAACGGCCCTGAGAAATTTCTGCTCTGCTATATCATAGCGGTTTTTCAAGAAATATGCCTTGCCGAGATTGAACTGAAGCTCCGGGTCATCCGGATTCAACTTTTCAGCTTCGGTCAATTCAACTAATGCCCCGGATATATTATTCTCGCCGAGATAGGCCAAACCCAACTGAAAGTGAGATGATGCCTTTTTCTGGGAGGCCTCACCCATAGCACAGGCGGATATGAACAGGGAAAGAGCGAAGAACGGCAACAGCATGAAATGTCGAACTCTGAATGGCTTCATAAAGATTCCCTTATTCTCGCATGCGGCTCCATACCCCTTCCGCAACCCCTGCGGAAATCCTGCCGAGAAACGTGCCCCCTTATATAATGGGCACTTCAAGGGGAGTAGTATCATAACTAGCAGATAAAACAGGGATTGTCAATGGCACCCCCCTAGTGCTCGGTTACTGTCGTAGAGAGGCCCTGGAAATGGGTCATTGCCTTGAAGCTTCGATATCGATCTTCAATCTCCCGGTAATCAAGGCTCTTCAAACGGTTGAGGCTGAAGTCCTCAACGTTGAACGATGCCATGACGCTGCCGAAAATGATGGCCTGCCGAACCCCTTCTTCAGATGTATCGCCGGTATTGGCCAGATATCCCATAAAACCGCCGGCGAACGTATCTCCCGCCCCGGTCGGGTCGAAAACCTCCTCGAGCGGATAGGCCGGTGCAGAGAAAATAGATGTACGGGTAAACATCAGGACCCCGTACTCCCCTCGCTTGACGATAAGAGTCTTTACCCCGTAGCCGAGAAGCTTCCTTGCGGCTTTTATGAGGTTCGCCTCCCCTGACAACTGCCTCGCCTCCCCCTCGTTGATGATAAAGATATCCACGCGCTCAATTACCTTTTTCAAAGCTTCGGGCTTGGACGATATCCAGAAGTTCATGGTATCGCAGGCAACAATGCGGGGCCTCTGCACCTGATCCAGGACTTCCATCTGAAGTTCCGGGTCGATGTTGGCAAGAAAAAGGAAGTCGGCCCCGGCATACTCGTCCGGGATTCTGGGACTGAACGTTTCGAATACGTTCAGGTGGGTCTCGAGCGTCTGGGCCTCGTTCAGGTCGTAACCGTAACGGCCTTTCCAGTGGAAGGTCTTGCCCTGGCCCCGGGTAAGACCTCTCAGATCGATGTTTCTCGATTTCAGGAAATCTATATGGTCCTGGGGAAAATCCTCACCCACTACAGCTACCAGGTTAACATCCGTGAAAAAGCTGGCGGAAGTGGAAAAATACGTGGCTGATCCTCCCAGAACGTTGTCCACCTTGCCAAAGGGTGTTTCCACAGAGTCAAAGGCTACCGAACCGACAACGAGTATGCTCATGGGACCTCCAGGTTTAGTTGAGATTGAGATTGAGATTGAGAAGAAAGTCTGAATTGATATTTTCCTATTTCTCAACCTCTATCTTTTTCTGCTTTTACAGATATTTCCCGATAATCAGCTGCAGGTTTTCCTGCGTATCCACAGGAATGATCCGTTTGTCGCTGATGATTGCGAATTGAAGCGCCGAAGCACAGGGGCAGCTTCTTTCCTCCCCGATATGCCGTACCGCCTGCCGGATGATGTTCCTGGCCATAGCCACGTTGTTCCGGATAATAGTCAGCACCGCCTCCACCGAAACGTCCTCGTGGGCATCATGCCAGCAGTCGTAATCGGTGGACAGGGCGATGACCCCGTAGCAGATTTCCGCCTCGCGGGCCAGCTTTGCTTCGGTCAGGTTGGTCATGCCGATCACGGATGCGTCAAAGCTCCGGTAGACCCGGGATTCGGCACGGGTGGAGAAAGCCGGCCCTTCCATGCAGACATACGATCCCCCCTTGTGCACCTTCGCACCGGCCTCCCCGGCCGCAGCGAACAGTGCTTCCGAAAGGTCGGCGCACACCGGGTCGGCAAACTGGACATGGCCGACAATACCGTTACCGAAAAAGGTGTCCTTGCGGATCCCCTTGGTGCGATCGATGAACTGGTCGGGGATAACGATATGCCCGGGTACGATCTCCTCCTTCATGCTCCCGACTGCCGAAACCGAGATGATGCGCTGCACGCCGAGGCTTTTCATACCGTAGATATTGGCCCTGTAGTTGACCTCCGACGGCAGCAGGCGGTGCCCTTTGCCATGGCGGGGGAGAAAAACCATCCGCACTCCCTCCAGCACTCCGGTAATGTATTCATCCGAAGGATTGCCGAATGGAGTATTTATCGTCACATGCTCAATGCCGGTCATCCCCTCCATTTCATAGAGCCCGCTGCCGCCTATTACACCGATAATCTTCTCACTCATAAATCCTCCAGTGTATGGCCTTCGTACTTCCGGTTTAAGCTTTCACTTTAAACCGAAACCTTAAACTGCCTTATCCAGCCGCCCTTTCAACTGCCCGCACGCTGCGGAAATGTCGCTGCCCCGGCTGGCCCGGGTTATTACCGTGAAATGCTTGTCCAGCAGGTACTTGTGAAAGACGTCGATTGCTTCCTGGGTGGGCTTTCTGAATGAACACCCCTCATGCTCGTTAAAGGCTATCAGGTTGATCTTGCACGGAATGCCGCTGACAAGCCTGACCAGCCGGCGTGCATCGTCAATGGAGTCGTTCAGGTCTCTGATCAGGACGTACTCAAAGGTGATGTAGCGTCGCGCCGGGAGAGGAAACCGCTTGCAGGCCGCCAGCAGGTCCTTGAGAGGATATGCGCGATTGACCGGCATAATCCGGTCGCGCAGTTCATCGGTTGTGGCATTCAGTGAAACCGCCAGGTTGACCGTAACCGACCTTCCCAGGATATCCAACTCCGGGACAAGCCCCGCCGTTGAGACCGTCACCCTGCGGGTGGAAAACTGGAGCCCGTCGTCGCAGGTGATGATCCTGAGCGCCCGGATTACCTGTTCCAGATTGGCAAGCGGTTCACCCATACCCATCAGAACGATGTTTTTGACCTCAACCTCTTTTTTCACCGCACAGACCTGATTGACAATCTCTGCCGTGGAAAGGTTCCGTACCAGTTTGAAACTGCCGGTCAGGCAAAACTCGCAGGCCATGGCACAACCGACCTGGCTGGAAATACAGAGCGTGTTGCGGTCTTCTTCGGGTATCAGCACCGATTCGACACTGTTGCCGTCGCCGAGACGGAAGAGGTATTTTCTCGTGCCGTCCTGCGATACTTCGACCACCTCCGGCACGAGCTCACTTATGCGGGCGGAGTCCGCAAGTTCCCGCCGGAATTCCTTGGAGAGGTTGGACATCTCCTCAAAGGAAACGGCCCCCTTCTGGTAGAGCCATTTGAATATCTGCCTGGCCCGGTAGCGTTCCTTGCCGTTTCCGGCGATGAACCCCTCCAGCTCTTCCAGGTCATAGTTTTTCAGATCAACCTTGTCCACAGTTAAAATCCCGTAGCTTTCCCCGATTTGCCTGCCGGATATGAAAAAGCCCTTCATGCGAAGGGCTCTCGGTACCGGTCAATCTGATTTCAGACTAGTTCCAGCTGGCTGAAAAAATAAGGGATTTCGAAGGCGGCTGTCTCTGGCGCATCTGAGCCGTGCACGGTGTTTTCCTCAATGCCCAGGCCGAATTCCTTCCTGATGGTGCCGGCTTCCGCATTGGCGGGGTTGGTGGCGCCCATCAGTCCACGCCATGCGAGAATGGCATCTTCCCGTTCCAGGGCCATGACAACTACCGGGCTCCGCGACATGAACGCACAGAGGTCGTTATAGAAGGGGCGCTCCTTGTGCACGTAATAAAAACCTTCCGCCTGAGCCTTGGTGAGTTGAATTTTTTTCATGCCGACAATTTTGAAACCCGCTCCTTCGACTTTTTCCAGGATCTTGCCGATGATATTTCTTTCAACGGCATCGGGTTTTATAATAGCGAATGTTCTTTCCATGGTAACCTCCACGTAATATTCAAAAGACCTTTTTATGTATCATTTTGCCATTCAACTGTCAATGCGATTATGGCTGCCGGCAAAAAAATAGCCTACAGAAAAGTTTCTGTAGGCTATTTCGTTCCGAAAACTCTGGAAAGCTGCTGAATTACTTCTTCTCAGCCGGGGCACCAGGAGCGCCAGGGGCACCAGGAGCGCCAGGGGCGCCAGGAGCGCCAGGAGCGCCAGGGGCACCAGGAGCGCCAGGGGCACCAGCAGGAGCCTTGGCGGAAGACATCTTCTTCTGCTCAACAGTAGTCGTAGTAGTAGTCGTACTCGAACTTTCCTCTTTCTTTTTGCAGCCGGCAGTAAAGGCCAGCGCGAGAGCAAGACACAGAGCTAAGGAAATAATTTTTTTCATCGACAGTTCACTCCTTTTCTTTTGTTAGTTACCATTAGGCGCAGAGCGCATGGTTTTTATGAACACAAGGTCGAAATATACTAGCATTAAAATAAATGTCAAGATTTTTTTACGCACCTGTAACCGATACAAAGGGCGCTTTTATTAATACTGTAACAGGCCCTACGAAAAAAGCCGCATTCAGAATGCGGCTTTTTCCCGTGCCGGTAAAGGCGAAATTACTTTGCAGCCGGAGCCGGCTCGGTGGTGGTTTCTTCTTTCACGGCCTTCTTGACTACTTTCTTCTTACCCTTCTTGGATTTCTTTACGGATTTCTTTACTACTTTCTTCTCGGTCTTCATTTCACCGGCGGGGGTGACGGTTGTAGACTCAGTCTTGACGTCAGACTTTACATCAGCGGCGAACACAACGCCGGCGAAGGAAACGGCAACGAGAGCGGCTACGATGGTGGACAGAACTTTTTTCATGATGTTTCTCCTTTGGGGAATTAATGATTGATACCTGTAGCAAAGCATATACAATGCCAATCGCTTAATTTTTTCTAACATGCCGAACTTGCATGGTTATCCCAACATAAGCCGTTCCGGCATTGTTAAGCGTTTACCGCAAATGCTCAAGATCCCGCCTCATTTGCGGTAGCGGACCACTCCATCTTTGCATGCTTCAGTATGAATGAATTACCCGCGGCAATGGCCGGCGCAACCTTGTGGGCCACCAGGTTGAGGAGGGAAATTGAAGGGGGTATTGGCGCTCTTAATTCTTGCCAATTGTTCAATAAATAGAGTACATTGAGCGTCACCTGGCAACACTCGACGTGAGGAGGACTGCATGGAGAAAAAACTTTCGACCGAAAACAAGAAACTTCTTCTGGAAATTGCCCGTGAGGCAATAGTCTCGTCTATTGAAAACAGCAGCATTCCGCGGGTTGAGCCGTCCGGCCCGGATCTCCAGGAGAAGCGCGGCTGCTTCGCGTGCATCAAAGTAGACGGGAAGCTGCGCGGCTGCATCGGCAACTTCATATCCGACAAACCACTCTATCAACTGGTGCAGGAAATGGCCATATCAGCGGCCACGCATGACCCCCGCTTTTATCCGATGAAAAAGGAGGATCTCGCGCACTTCAAACTGGAACTTTCAGTCCTCACCCCCCTCCGAAAGATTGCTTCCATAGAGGAGATAGAAGTCGGCGTGCACGGACTTTACATCGAAAAGAATTACTCCCGGGGGGTGCTGCTCCCCCAGGTGGCTGTCGAGTATGGCTGGGACAGGGGCACCTTCCTCAACCAGACCAGCATTAAAGCGGGGATGAAACCCGACGACTGGAAAGAAGGAGCCGATATCTACGTTTTCAGCGCCGACGTGTTCACCGAAGAATAAACTGCACGCCGCCGGAGGAAGCGCTCAATTCCCGGCGCAACAGCGCGCAGGTGAAAATGACTTCTTTTTTCCCGGAAGTTTACCCTGACTTTCCTGGCGTCTATGCGACGTACCGCCGATTGATCTTCCTGTTATTGCGAGTTAAATATTCTTGGGGTTATACGTCAGCAAAAAAAAGGGAGATGCCGAAGCATCTCCCTTTTTTTTGCTAAAACGAGGGGGCGCTGTCATTGCACCCCGCGGAGCATTAGAACTTGCGGCCGCCTTCGTCCGCCCATTTCTCGATCATGGCGGTGGTGACGGACTTGGGCCGCTCGATGGCATAGCCGAGACCGCGGTCCCAGGTGATGTTGGCCATGCAGCCGAGAGCGCGGCCGACGCCGAACAGGACGGTGTAGAAGTCCCACTCCTTGAGGCCATAGTACCACTGGATGACGCCGGACTGGGCGTCGACGTTCGGCCAGGGGTTCTTGGTCTTGCCGTGCTCGGTCAGGACAACCGGAGCAACTTCAAAGATCATGGATACAACCTTGAACAGCGGATCGTCTTTGAGGCCGGGGGTGTTGAGGCAGAATTCACGCTGTGACATATAGCGCGGGTCGGTCTTGCGCAGAACGGCGTGACCGTAACCCGGAATAACCTGACCGGCATTGAGGGTATCCCAGAGGGCCTTGGTGATGAGCTCCTTGGTAGGCTCGACCCCTTTGCAATACTTTTCCTGGAACTTCATGGTCCAGTCGAGAACTTCCTGGTTAGCAAGACCGTGCAGAGGGCCGGCAAGGCCGTTGAGGCCGGCTGAGTAGGCGTAGTACGGATCCGACAGGGCGGAATGAACCAGGTGTGTCGTGTGGGCGGAGACGTTGCCGGACTCGTGGTCGGAGTGGAGGATGAAGTACATACGGGCCACGTCTTTGTACTGCTCGCTCTGGCCGATCATGTGAGCGAAGTTGGCACCCATGTCGAGCTTCGGATCGATGGCGATCTGCTTGTCGCCACGGAACTTCAGGTTGTAGATGAAGGCGGAAACGATGGGGATACGGGCCACGATGTCGCAGGCATCCTCGTACACTGATTCCCAGGCAGTCATCTTGTTGAATTTGCCGGAATTATAGAAACCTGCGAACTTGGAATCCTTCTGCATGGCCAGGATGCCGACGGAGAGCATCACCATCGGGTGGCTGTCCCGCGGCAGGGCGCGGATGGCGTCGAACACATACTGGGGAACTACCTGGCGGACCTTCCACTCGGCCTCGACTTCGGCCACCTGTGCCGGGGTCGGTACTTCGCCGATCAGGAGGAAGTACCAGAAGGACTCGACTGTCGGATACTTGGAGCCGGGTGCCTTGGGGAGAGCTTCGAAAGTCTCGGGGATGGTCTTGCCGCGGAAGCGGATCCCTTCCTGGGGGTCCAGGTAGGAGATGTCGGTCACGAGGCTGCGGATGTCGCGGGCGCCGCCGATGCACTGGTCGATGGTGACCTGATCGATGATGACCTTGCCGAATTCCTTGGTAAGCCGGGTGGTACGGGGGCGGAACGCCTCAATCTTCTGTTTCAGTGTCTCTTTAATTGCCATGGTGTCTGCTCTCCTTTCATGTGGTGAAATTCAATTAATTGTACGACATAACAACGCATCAAAGACCTTAGACCCCCCCTCCTTTCCTGCACTGATATATTGCCAGAAAACCATAGAAGCCCATGAAATTGAGCTCAACACCCTTCAGGGCTGCCGGGAAACGTTAGCTGAAACGGGAAATGTTTTTATAGTATACTGTATACATTAATATTTTCCAAATGTATATCATCCAATTTCAGATAATTCAATAAAAAATTTTTATAGTTTACTTACAACAACGAGACTACAGGACAACAAGGTCTTCTTCGGAATAGGTAAGGGTCTTCAGCCCGCTCTCGGTGAGGTAGAAGGTATTTTCGATACCGATCGCCCCCTCGCCCGGAAAGACCACTTTCGGTTCGAAGGCGAACACCATCCCCACTTCCAGCAGCATGTCATTGAAGCCGCGGGCGATAAAAGGATATTCATCGATCTCCAGGCCCAACCCATGGCCTATGAACGACACCTGCGCCCCTTTCGCACCCATGAAGCTGTCGTCATACCCCATCTCCACCGCAAGGGCACGGCATTCATCGTAGAGCGTCCCCCAGGGCACTCCGGGCGCCGCCAACTTTTTCATCCGTTCCTGGACCCGGAGCATGTCGTCATACCCTGTGCGTAGCCGGTCCGATATCCCGCCAAGGGCAAAGACGCGGGTCTGGTCAACCAGGTAGCCGTCATACGAGCCTGAAAAATCAACAATCACCGGTTCGTTCCGTTCGATCCTTTTCCAGCCCGCCCCTTGGCCGAAGCAGGGATTCGGCCCCATCCCCCCGAGGGGAGTGTCGAGGTATGAGGGAACCGCGGTGTCGACGCCGGAAAAGACATGGGCATAAACCATCTCGCCGTTGAAGCTCCGCATCCGGACCAGCCCCTGGTGTCCCTCACGCCGGGCAACATACTCCAGTTCTGCCGCCAGGTCGATGTCGGACATCCCTTCCCTGAGGACCTCCCTGACCCGTTTATTGACCTTGTCCACCTGATGGGCGGCATCCTGCAGGGCATGTATTTCGTAGTGGGTCTTGATCATCCTGACTCTGCGGATCAGGGGGGTGGCATCGCTGAATTCAGCGATGGGAAATACCTTCCGGTAACGCTCGTAAAAGGTTACCGGGATTACATCCAGCTCCATGCCGATCCGCACCGGCAGAGGATAGCCGAAATCGGCAAGAACCGCGGGGATATCCTTCATGGAGGCGAACGGGACGACTTCCTTCAGCCCGCTCTCCATTCTCGCCCGCCCGTAGTCTTTGCGCACCATGTAGATTGGCTCCCCCCGGAGGGGCACGTAGAGATTGCCCGACTGGATGGTGCCGGTGAAATAGAAAAGATCGGCGTTCTGCACGATGATGATCGCATCGAGCCCTGCCCCGGCCATGGAGTGCTGAAGCTTCCTTATGCGGTGTTCAAGCTCGTTTTTCGGTGTTATACGCATGCCCGTCTCCCATCGCTCATGGCGTCGTGACCAGCAGAAGAGTCATGCCTGCTCCATGTATCAGGCTATGTGCACAAACTCTGGTGGAAACTGTTCGGTGGGAAAATGTATCCCACTGATCCATGGATGTCCAGAGGGAATTGAATGTCACTGACACACCTGCCACGAGGCAGCGGCGGACAGACGGTTGTCCGGCAGCGCATTATTTAATATAGCTAAAATTAACTATCGAGCCCGCACGAGAACATCTTTGATTGACAGGTAATACATCTAATTGTTATTGTTTATCCGGCACAAATATTTTAGTTATATTAAATTACAGGAAAACACCATGACCCTACTGGATAGCATCCTGTCGACAAACCGGAACTTCGTCCGCCCCGAAGCCTTCCCGCCTCTGCCAAAAAATCCCAAAAAACAGTTCGCCATTTTTACCTGCATAGACACGCGGCTGGTGGATTTTTTGGAGCCGGCGATGGGGATCAGGCGGGGAGACGCCAAGGTAATCAAGAATGCCGGCAACACGGTCATTGATCCGAATGGCGGCGTGGTCCGCAGCCTCGTGGCGGCGATCTTCATGCTGGGGGTCGAGGAGGTCTTCGTCATCGGCCACAAGGATTGCGGGATGGCGGCAGTCGATCCCGCTCAACTGAAGACACGCATGCTCGATCGGGGCATCGACCGCCAGGCCATCGAATCCCTCGTGCCGGACCTGGCCCAGTGGATGGGGGCCTTCTCCTGTCCGGTGGAAAACGTGGAGCGGGTAGTCGCCATTATCAGGGAGAATCCGCTCATTCCACGGGATGTCCCGGTGCACGGGCTGATCTTCTGCCCTGATGACGGCCATCTTGAGGTGGTGGCCAGGGGCTACTAGCAGGCTGCTAAAGCCACTTCTTCCGCTTGAAATAGTAGAGCATGCCGACGGAAACGGCGAGCATCAGGATAAGGCAGGCAAAGTATCCCCACTGCCAGTTGAGCTCGGGCATGTTCTTGAAATTCATCCCGTAAACTCCGGCAATGAAAGTGAGGGGGAGAAAGATGGTGCCGACGATGGTAAGGAACTTCATGATCTCGTTCAACCGGTTGGAGATGCTCGACAGGTAAACGTCAAGCAGACCGGCCAGGATGTCCCGGTACGCCTCCACCGCGTCGATGGCCTGGATGGTATGGTCGTACACGTCGCGCAGGTAGACAGTCACCGGCTCCGAAATGAGCGGGGATTCCCTCCGCTCGAGGGCGCCGATCACCTCCCGCAACGGCCAGAGAGCCTTGCGCAGCACGATCATCTCACGCTTCAGACGGTGGATAGCGCGCACCGTCTCCGGGGCCGGTGACGCCACTACCTCCTCTTCCAACTCATCGATCCGCTCTCCTACCCGCTCCAGCACCCCGAAATAGCCGTCGACCACTGCGTCGATCAGGGCATATGCGAGGTAGTCCGCCCCCATGGTCCGGATCTTCCCCTTGCCGCTCCTGATCCGCTCCCGGACCGGGCCGAACGCGTCACCCTCCAGCCCCTCCTGAAAGGAAATGACGAAATTCGTCCCCATCACCAGGCTGACCTGTTCTACGGCAATATCGCCGTTTTCCTGTTCATGGAGCATCTTGAGGACAATATAGAGGTAATCGTCGAAGTCTTCCAGCTTCGGGCGCTGGTCGGTGTTCACGATGTCTTCCAGCATGAGGGGGTTGAACCCCTGGCATTCGCCGAGCTGCTGGATCAGTTCCACCTCGTGGAGCCCCTCCACATCGATCCATGAAAGCAATGAGGTGTCTGCGAAGTAGAAGCACTCCTGCAGCCCCTTGATCTCCTTCTCCTCGCACTGGTTGGGGCTGTAGTCCAGGACCTTGATCCTGATCTCCCGGTCGCTCTTCTCGCCGATATGGACCAGGGTCCCCGGCGGCAGCCCGACCTTTTTCGACCTCTCCTTGATGATCTTCGGCGCCCTGCCTCTTTCGCCGGGGATTTTCGCCCCGCTGCCGGCTGCTCTGATTTTATTCCCCTTCATAGTCGCCCCGTTATCTCTCCGTGTCGTTCCCCTGCAGGTAGTCGCCGAGGAGCAGCCGGCTGTGCTCATCGTCGTGGCAGTAACTGCAGAGGTTTTCCCAGTTGCTCCCGTCGGGCGGGTTGTTGAAGTGGTTGCCGTCCCGGTGGTGGACGGTGAGGAGATGGAGGCTGCTGAGCTCGAACTCCCGGCCGCACTTGGCGCAGATCCAGCCATGGAGCTTGAGTGAGCGCTCCCGGTAGCTGTCATGCGACGCCTGGCCCGCCTGCTCCCCCTTCATCCGCCGGACCAGTTCGTCCAGCTCTTCCTGGCTTTTGGCGGGTACCGGCCGGGGTTTGGAATATTTAGACATAGGTCCTCTTGATTCTTTTGCGTGTAATGTTTAATAGCCTGAAATACCCCCCCGAACATTCGACTGTCAAGGAAAACCTTCCGAAGAGCAGCGCCCCCCTGAAGTCAGGATGCAGCCGGGAAAAGCGAAATGTTCGGCGATATGTGTTACAGTACACAAACATCGAACAGATCCCCCTGTGTGACGAGGTATTTTCCCATGTGCCTGATCGTCTTTGCCCTTGACAGCCACCCCCGCTACCGCCTCGTCCTGGCGGCGAACCGGGACGAGTATTTCAGCCGACCGACCGCCCCGGCCGCCTTCTGGACGGATGCGCCGCAGGTGCTTGCAGGGCGCGACCTGGAAGCGGGAGGAACCTGGCTGGGCGTGACCGGAGACGGACGTCTGGCTGCGCTGACCTACTTCCGTGAGCCGGTCGTGCCGGTTCACCGCTTGCCGTCGCGGGGAAAACTGGCGGCGGATTTCCTGGCCGGGACGATGACGCCGGAGGAATACCTCGAGCAGCTGCGCCGGGAAGAGGGGCGCTACGGCGGGTTCAACATCCTGTTCGGCACCACCGGCGGCTTCTATTACCATACCAACCGGGGGGACGTTAGCGTCCGCATCACCGCCGGCAGTCACGGCCTGAGCAACGGCCTCCTCGACACCCCCTGGCCGAAGGTGG
>JBGPCQ010000047.1:0-18513 GCA_041481895.1 Geobacteraceae bacterium
CCAGGATCAAACTCTCCAGTTGATTTTCCTATACTGAAGCTTTCGATGCTCATTTTTACTACTTAAAGCCCACAATTACTGGCGTCTACTATTTAGTTTTCAAAGACCAAGTTCCCTTCGCAGACTTGGCAATATAGCTGAACCTTCTCACCGTGTCAATACTTTTTTCATTCTTTTTTTATTGCGGCTCATAATTTTTACCAGCACAATCGGCGGGTACGGTAGTGGTTCACAAAACCTTGTGCAATGCTCTCGTCGAAGATTCCCAGCTAACCTGCAAATTTTATCCGTGCAAACCGTCTCTTCCCGACCTGCAGGGTATACTCACCGCTGCATGCCAGTTCGATATTTTCATCATCCACCTTCTCGCCATTGATCTTAACGCCCCCCTGCTGGATGGCGCGCCGTCCTTCGCTGTTGGATTTGACCAGATCGGCCTGGGCAAGCACTTTGCACAGGAGGATCTTCTCCCCTTCAGCGGCGATGGTGAGTTCCGGCATCTCATCGGGGGTCTGATTGTCTCTGAAACGCTTGACAAAATTCTCCTCGGCTTGGGCGGCACTATCACTGCTGTGGTAACGGGTGACCATCTCGCGGCCAAGGCGCTTTTTTGCCTCCATGGGATGCAGCGAGCCATCCTTGATCTCCGCCTTAAGTTTCTCCAGTTCAACAAGAGTCATGTCGCTTAAAAGCTCATAATAGCGAAGCATTAACTCGTCCGATATCGACATGATCTTGCCGAAAATTTCATCGGCCGGCTCGTTGATTCCGATATAGTTGCCGAGTGATTTGGACATCTTGTTAACGCCGTCAAGACCCTCGAGAAGGGGCATGGTAATAACGGTCTGTGGTAACTGTCGCCATTCCCGCTGCAACTCCCGCCCCACCAGGAGATTGAACTTCTGGTCGGTCCCTCCCAGTTCCACGTCGGCATTGAGCGCAACCGAATCATACCCCTGGATGAGCGGATAGAGGAATTCGTGAATGCTAATGGGAAGTTGATTGGCAAAGCGATTACTGAAATCCTCCCGCTCGAGCATACGGGCCACTGTGTATTTGGAGGCGAGGCCGATCATGTCGGAAGCATTGAGCTTTGTCAGCCAGTCGGAATTGAACACTACCCTGGTCTTCACCGGGTCCAGTATCTTAAACACCTGCTCTTTGTAAGTCTCGGCGTTTTTCAGCACATCCTCGCGGGTAAGCGGCTTACGGGTTTCCGACTTCCCCGTGGGGTCTCCGATCATGCCGGTAAAATCGCCGATAAGAAAGTATATCTCATGGCCCAACTGCTGGAATTGACGCATTTTGTGAAGAAGCACAGTGTGCCCCAAATGGAGGTCGGGAGCGGTCGGATCGAAACCAGCCTTTATTTTGAGCGGAACAGAAGTCTTGATTGACTTTTCGAGCTTTTCTTCGAGTTCTTTTTCCAGAAGAATGTCCACGGCGCCACGTTTAATAATTTCCATTTGTTCGGTAACTGTCATATTCCGCCCCCCCCTCAACCTATGTACAAACGCAACCCTGTTGTCAATCACAACAGATGTTGACCCGTTCGATTCCCAGAGCCTTGCCACTCAGGTCATCAACCTCGACAACCACCCCATTCAGGCAAATGTTGCTCTTTGCCACCTCGAACTTTACCGGCAACTGGGTAAGAAATTTCTGAATGGCTTCCTCTTTCCGTATGCCAATCACTGAATCGAAGGCGCCGGTCATCCCGGCATCGCTTATATACGCTGTGCCGCCCGGCAGAACCCGTTCATCTGCGGTCTGCACATGGGTGTGGGTGCCGATCACCGCACTGACCCGTCCATCCAGGTACCAGCCGAGGGAAGCCTTTTCGGAAGTAGCCTCGGCATGAAAATCGACAAAGATAATGGGGGTTTCTTTCTCCAGTCGGGCTATCTCCCGGTCAGCAACCCGGAAAGGGCACTCCAGGTTATTCATGAAAACCCGCCCTTCCAGATTCAGCACTGCAACCTTAACGCCTCCGGCGGTACGCAGAACAGCGCTGCCGATACCCGGCGTACCCTCCGGATAATTGGCCGGACGGATAAGCCTCTCCTCACGTTTTATATAGTCGAGAGAATCCCTTTTGTCCCAGATATGATTGCCGGAGGTAAGGAGATCGACTCCCATTTTAAAAAGTTCCCCGGCAACCTCCTCGGTGAGCCCGAAGCCACCGGCGGCATTCTCCCCGTTGGCGATCACAAGGTCGACCATATGACGGTCCACGAGCCTGTGAAGCTCCCGGGAAATGGCCTGACGACCCGATTTTCCGACTATATCGCCGATAAACAGCAGCTTAACGGGCATACTCAATCGCCCTTGTCTCGCGAATCACATTTACTTTGATCTGACCGGGATAGGTCATCTCCGCCTCGATTTTCTTCGCTACATCCTTGGCCAGCACAACAGCACGCTCGTCACTGACCTCTTCACTGGAAACCATGACCCTGATCTCCCGGCCCGCCTGGATGGCAAAAGTGTTGATGACCCCGGCAAAGGTTCCGGCTATACGCTCCAGGTCCTCAAGCCGCTTGACATATGTTTCCATCATCTCCCGCCGCGCCCCGGGCCGGGCGCCGGACAACGCATCGGCGGCCTGGACCAGAACAGCCAGGACTGTCTCCGGCTTTTCGTCCTCGTGATGGGCCATGATTGCATGGACGATCTTGGGCGCCTCACCATATTTTTTTGCCAGCTCGGCCCCGATGACTGCGTGGGAGCCTTCGACCTCGTGATCAACCGCCTTGCCCAAATCGTGGAGAAGTCCGGCCCGCTTGGCCTGCTTGACATTGATACCGAGTTCGGCGGCCATTATCCCGCACAGGAAGGCCACCTCCAGGGAGTGCTGGTAAACGTTCTGACTGTAGGAGGTCCGATATTTGAGCCTGCCGATGAGTTTCAGTATCTCGGGATGGATGCCGTGAACACCGAGATCGAACGCGGCCTGGTCCCCTGCCTCTTTGATGGCGTGCTCCACTTCTTCTTCGGCCTTTGCAACTACCTCCTCGATCCGTCCCGGATGGATGCGGCCGTCAGCAATTAGTTTTTCCAGGGCAATCTTCGCGACCTCACGGCGCACCGGATTGAATCCTGAAAGAATTACCGCCTCGGGAGTGTCGTCGATAATCAGATCAATCCCGGTTGCTGCTTCCAGTGCCCTGATGTTGCGCCCCTCACGTCCGATTATGCGCCCCTTCATCTCATCGGAAGGAAGGGCCACGACCGATACCGTCCTCTCTGCAACATACTCGCCGGCGTAACGCTGAATGGCCAGGGCGATGATCTCCTTGGACTTTTTATCGGCAGTTTCCCGCGCCTCCTCCTCGAGCGCCTTGATCCGCTTGGCCACATCGAGCTTGGCCTCACTCTCCATGATGTCCATCAGGATTTTTTTCGCCTCGGTAGAGGTCATCCCGGAGATTGTTTCCAGCTTCTTCCGCTCCTCCTCGATGAGCTGGCTGAGCTTTTCCTCTTTCTGCAACAGGTTCTGCTGCTTGGCGGCAAGCCCCTGCTCCTTCCTGGAAAAATCGAGATCACGCTGGTCATACAGGTTCATCTTTTTGTCCAGGTTCTCCTCTTTCTGCTGGAGTCGCTTTTCAAGTGCCTGCAGGTCGCGGTGTTTATCCTTGGTATCCCGTTCGAATTCCGCTTTTGCCTGATAGACTACATCTTTTGCCTGGAGCGTCGCTTCTTTGGTAATCGTTTCGGCCTGACGCCTGGCATCTTGCAGCGTCTTTGCCGCCAGGTCCTCGGCCTTCGCCACCAGGGAACCGGAAAGCTTCTTGCGGAGCAGGTTGCCGATAACGAAACCGATACCGGCTGCAATTAAAATTAACAGCAGAGCTATTTCGATTTTCAATGCCGTGTACCTCCTATATAATTAATCCCGAGGGCGAATCACCCTCTTGTCGGTGATGAGCAAATCCATCATCACATCGTGGGGCTCACCCGCGATGGCTTCCACCAGTTGGAAGTCATAACAGAAGCCGACGAGTTTCCCCTTGCCTTCAAGTTGATGTAATGTCCTGTCATAGTACCCCTTGCCGTAGCCGATTCGCTTTCCCGTCGCATCAAAAGCAATCCCTGGAATGACGATGAAATCGGCTTCGCAGGGCTCATGGACTTCACACGGGATATCCGGCTCCGGAATCCCGAAAGCCCCTTTGCGCAAACTGTCGGGGGCAAGAACGTGCCGAAACTCCAGCTTTTCGCCACACACGGCAGGATAGAGGACCGTTTTGGCGCATTTCAAGGCTTCAGTAAAGACCTCCACCGTATCCACTTCATTCTGTATCGGTGCATAGAGGCCAATAACACTGGCCGACCTGAACAGTGCAGATGCCACCAGTGTCTTTTGAATAATAAGGCCTAAGGCCCTGGCTTCTCCGGCGGAAAGGGCCTTACGCCTGGCAAGTATCTTTTGCCTGAGTATCTGTTTGGGCATACGGCCTCAATGCTGCACAGGTTCGGGACAGCTCCGGAATGAACCGCACAGGGGGCAGATGCAAAGCAAGATAGGTTCTCTGGAGGGAGATCGGAAGAGGAGGGATGAAGCTTGACAGGCTTGTCAGGTAGAGCCGCCCAGGTTTACCGGTGAAAACTGAAGCAGTAAAGTGCCGTTAGATACTCCGTGGGCGTAAATAACATTGGGGGCAACTACCTATCAGCGAAACGGGGAATGAAACCGGACCTGCAGAACCCCGCTGAGACTGGCAAAACTATCTATCCGAAACCCTGCCGAACTATATAAAATCTCCCTGAAGAGATGGTGAACACCTACAGGTTATCGTCAAGCTTCTGCAGCAACACCTTGACCTTTTCGATTTCGTGCTGCCGTGCACCTTCCTGGCCCTTGACCAGGGAGAGATATTCTTCTGCGATGTTCATCAAGGTCAGGATGGCGACCAGCTGCGGGTCGCTTCCCTTTATCGAAGCCGCCACTTCAGCAAGCTTCCCGTTGACAAACATTTCTATGTCCTGAACCTTCTCGGGAAGGGCCGAGCTTCTAACCTTCAGCTCCCTTCCCAACACCTTGATGCGGTGCAAAGAGCTCACCGGCTTTCTATCCCTTCAAGTTTTTCGAGTATTATTTCTATGCGGTTCTTGACGCTGCCACGTTCCTCGATAAGCCTCTGATTCTCCTCGGTTAACCGTATATTTTCATGTTTCAGCCCGACATAAGCGGCCAACAGTTCCTCTACCTTCTTCTCCAGCTCGCCGAACAGTTCAGCATCCATATAAAACACCTTTTGGCTGAAAAATTTTATGTTATAACCCTTGAAAAGTCAAGGTAATTATTAGAAAAGTGCTTCCACGAATTGCACCGGATCGAACTCGCGCAGATCGTCGGCCGACTCTCCCACACCTATGAAGCGGACCGGTATTTTGTACTCATTGCTTACCGCCACAACGATACCCCCCTTGGCAGTACCGTCCAGCTTCGTCAGCGCCACACCGGTGACGTCTGCGGCTTCCTTGAAAAGTTTGGCCTGGGACAGGGCGTTCTGGCCCGTTGCAGCGTCAAGTACAAGGAGGGTTTCGTGGGGCGCGCCGGGAATCTCCCGGCCAAGAACACGACGAATCTTCTTCATCTCCTCCATCAGGTTGACCTTGGTATGAAGACGGCCTGCAGTATCAACCATCAGGATGTCGCAATTCCTGGCGAGAGCGGCGCGGCATGCATCAAAGGCCACTGCTGAAGGGTCGGACCCTTCCTGACTGCGGATGACCTCTGCGCCGGCCCGCTCTCCCCAGATTTCAAGCTGTTCTGCGGCAGCAGCGCGGAACGTGTCTCCTGCAGCCAACAGGACTTTCTTGCCCTGGGCCGTGAACCTGGCCGCCAATTTGCCGATGGTGGTGGTTTTCCCGACGCCGTTGACTCCGATAACCATAATCACATACGGGGAAAAACTCCCCGTCTCCAACGGGACGCTATGGCTCGACAGGCGGGCCAGGATCTCTTCCTTGAGCGCCCGCTTCAGCGACTCGGCATCCTGCAGTTCATTCCTCTTAAGCCGCTGTTCAAGTTTTCTGATAAGTGCCACTGCAGTGGAAACACCGATGTCGGCGGTGATCAGTATTTCTTCCAGTTCCTCCAGGGTATCAGCGTCAATCTTCTTCTCCCCCTGAAGGAGGATGTCAATCCGGCCGATGAGGTTCTCATGGGTCTTGGTCAGCCCCGTCTTCAAGCGTGCGAAGAAGCCAGATCCGTCTCTCTCCGCAAGCTCTACCGATCTGCTTGTATCCTGGGTAACGGAGGCTTCCGTGCCCGTCATCTTTTCCACGAGCCCCCTGAAAAAACCCTTTTTCTCACCTGCCATCTAGTAAATCTCCTTTTCAAGAAGCTTGAGTGCCTTCCTGAAGCGGTAGAGAGCAAGGCCGAGCACCGCCCCCCTGTCCAAGGTAACGACCAGCGAATAATCGGGTCCGATAAGACCTGTCAGAATATGCTGGGAAGCGGTTGTTATGACGGCATCACAGAGTTCTTCACCGGGGAAGGTGGCATGGACTTCGCGTATCTGGTTCAGTACGATCCCTTTATGGGCGGCGACTATCTTCAACTCATAATCATCGTACAGACAATGCTGCTCTACCGCCTCCCCCTCCCAATCGGCAAGAATCGCCCCGGTTGCGCCGGGAGTAGACGCGACAAGATCTCTGAGAATGGTTTTAAAAGGCACTTTTGACTCCTTGAAACATGGTAAAAACTATTCACCCTTCACATATTCAGTTCAGCTTCACCGAAACCAGCTTCGAGACCCCTGGTTCTTCCATGGTAACGCCGAACAGGGTATCCGCAACGTTCATGGTCGCCTTGTTATGGGTGATCACGATGAACTGGGAAAACGCCGTCATGTCCCTGACCATCTCATTGAATCTGCCGATATTCGCATCGTCCAGAGGAGCGTCGACTTCGTCCAGAAGACAGAACGGTGAAGGCTTGATCAGGAAAATGGAGAATATGAGAGCGACTGCCGTCAGGGCTTTTTCACCGCCGGAAAGCAGAGAAACATTCTGCAGCTTTTTCCCGGGAGGTTGAACGATAATATCTATGCCGGTTTCAAGGAGGTCGTCTTCATTGGTCAGTTTCAACTCTGCCCTGCCGCCGCAGAAAAGCCTTGGGAAGATTTCCTGGAACTTGATGTTCACCAGGTGGAAGGTCTCCAAAAACCTCTTTCGCGTGGTCCTGTTTATCCGCTGGATCGCCTTCTGAAGAGAGTGGAGCGATTCCTCAAGGTCGGCCTTCTGATCGGAAAGGAAGGTGAAGCGGTCTTCCAGTTCCTTGTATTCTTCTATGGCCATGAGGTTAACGTCACCCATTTCATCGATAAACTTCTGGAGCTCGGCGCGTCGTGTCTGCATCCCGTCATCAACATACTCAATCTCCCGGTTTTCCTGGAGAAGAGGGGCAATGGCGAGACGGTATTTATCCATGAGAGAGTTCTCCAGGTTCTGGAGCATCATGGCAAGTTCCGACTGCCGGAGGTTCTTCACGGCAATGGATTGCCTGACATCTTCTCCAGAGGCACGGACACCCTTCAGACCTGCCTCTTCTTCCTGGACAGCCAGGGATTCGCCGTCATACCGTTCTTTGATGGCTTTAAACGAGGCTTCTGCCTCGATATGACATACCAGCAACTGATTAAGCTTCTCCTTATTTTCGGTAATCTCTGCCGCCAGGGTTTGGCGAACATGGGCAGATTTTTCAAGTTCCATTCCATGTCCTTCGTGGCGCGTCCATAAATCTCCGACAAGGCCTTCAACACGCTTGATGGCCCTGAGATTCGATTCCCGTTTCTCCCTGAGTGCCGCAGCACTTACCTTCATGTCGGTAACTACCACGCGAAGTTCCTCTATTTGGCTTTTCCTGACTGCCAGTGCTTCCTCCATGCCGGCTATTTCTGTTTCGCGCCCCCTTTTCCGCTCTTCGCCGGCGGACCTTTTCTGCCCGGCATTTTCCATCTCTTTCAGAAGGGCATCCCGCTCTTCACGGAGCTGATCGTCCTCCATTTCTTTTATGGCCAGCCTCTCGACAAGCGCCCGGCACTCTTCCAAAGTCCTCTGCTGGTCCTTTTCGCTGTTGACGAGCTGTATCTCTGTATCATGAAGTTTTTGTCTGATGTTCCTCATTTCCTCCTCGGTCCCGGCAATATCAGACTTTAACCGAAGTCTTTCCCGCTCTTTTTCCTGGACCACAGCTTCCAGGGAAACGACTTTGCGCACCAGTTCCTTTATTTCGCGTTTTTTATGAACCAGCCCCTGCTGGGCAACTTCCGTGGAACCGCCATTGATTATCCCCCCCCAACCGGCCACTTCCCCTCCGGAAGTGACAAACGCAAGATCTGGATAGCGGCGGGAAAGGGCAATCGCCGCCGGAAGATTCTCGGCGAGATAAATGTCAGCCAGCAGCAATCCTACCACTTCACGATAACCTTCGCGCACGGCAACTTTATCAAGGAGCTTCTGCCTCCCATGAGGCACGGTCAGTTGAGGCGGTAGCGTCACCCCCTGCGGGACCAGACTGCACCTCCCCCCGGAAGTCTCTCTCAGGTAGGAAACGGCAGCCACTGCATCCTCTTCGCCGGTGCAGACCACATACTGGAGTTTCTCTCCCAACACCGCTTCCAGCGCCAGTTCATACGCTTCATCAACCTCCAACATATCCGCGACGACACCGGGAAAACGTCCCTTGAAAGGCTCGGCAAGGAAAATGCTCCGGACCCCCTGCCCATATCCGGCAAATTGTGCTTCCAGTTCCTGCAGTGAAAGGAGGCGTGACTTTTTCTTGCTCAGTTCATCACGCAGAACCAGCAGTTCACGCTCAGCGACCTCCAGGGAAGTCTTCAAGTCCTCTTCAAGGCGCCTGCACGCAGCCAGCCTTTCAATTACCTCCCCCTTCTGACCGGTCAGGGACTGGATTGTCGACTGCATGTCGGCAGTGCGGTTATGTACTTCCGCAAGCTTTTCCTGAAAAACCTGCTTTTCCCGATTGTTGCGCTCGAAACGCTCAGCAATGGCTTCCAGCCTCCTGGTGGCGCCGGACTGCTGGTTGTTGAGCTGGGCGATTTCCGAAAGAAGCGAGAAAAGATCCCTCCGGGCCTCATCAAGCCGCATGGAAAGCTCGCGTTCCGCAGCGGTTTGTTCCTCAAGACTCTTCTCCCCGGCAAGAAGGGCATCTTCTGCACCCTCCATCTCACCTATAAAAGACCCGCTGCGCTCTCCCAGGACTTTCAGTTCCTCCTCTGATTCAGCCAGCTGCCTCTCGATATTTGCCAGTTCATCGGTCAAACGAACCTGCTGGTTCTCCAAGTTCAGGGACTCTTTTTTCTGGAACTCCAGCCGGTTCTCGAGACCAAGGATATCACCCTTTGCCTGGTATAACTCTTCCTGGGCCGACGACAGGGCCCTTTCCTCTTCAAGGAGCGCTATCCGTCTCTCTTCCAGCGCCAGTTCCCGGTTTTCCAGGTCCGCCATAACGTCCGCGGCTTTCCTTTCATGGTCGGCGAGCTCGCCATGCAGCGTATTCCTTTCGCTGTCAAGGACCGAGTAGTTTTTCACGGCAAACGAAACCTCGATTCCCTTCAGCTCTTCCCGGTATGTCCTGAATTTTTCAGCTTTCTTCGCCTGGCGTTGAATGGAGCTCATCTGGCGCTTCAACTCTGCAATGATATCCCCGATGCGGAGAAGGTTTTGCCGGGAATGCTCGATTTTCTTCAGGGCAACCTGCTTCCGGGCTTTAAACTTGGTCACTCCGGCTGCCTCCTCTATGAGGAAACGCCGTTCTTCGGGCTTGGACAGGAGAATCATGCCGATCCTCCCCTGCTCGATAATCGAGTACGCGCGGGCACCGACACCGGTATCCATGAAAAGTTCGGAAATGTCCATCAGCCGGCAGGGGGTCTTGTTCAGGAAATATTCACTTTCGCCGTCGCGGTAGAGCCGCCTGGTTACCTGGATTTCACTGTAATTGAGATATTTGGCAGGGACTTTGCCGTCCTCCGCGGAAAATATCAGGGAAACCTCGGCCATTCCCAGAGGTTTCCTCGATTCGCTGCCGCCGAAGATCAGATCCTCCATGCTTTTTCCACGGAGGTTTTTGGCGGATTGCTCCCCCATGACCCAGCGAATGGCATCGACAATGTTCGATTTTCCGCACCCGTTAGGGCCGACGACCGCGGTTATCCCTTGGGGGAAATCGAGCGAAGCCTTGTCCACGAAGGATTTAAAACCGATTATTTCAAGACGTTTGATTTTCATAAGCCGGAGTATAGTACCAGAGGGAAGGTTTTATTGTAAAGTCAAAGTTCGGCCTTTTCCAGCTATAACAAATGGACCGAAAACGTTAATGGACCTTTGTTTATCCGCATGTCGAGTACACCTCCCCATCACTAAATAATCTCCTTCAGTTCCATTTACAGCGCATTCCAAATGATTTATACTTGTTACCATGAAAATCCTCACTAAGAATATCTACCTGATCATAACCCTCGTTATCCTCGTGATCCTGGCCGGCGGGGGAACCTTGGTTCTGGACAAGCTTCTCCACCTTGACAGTTATAAAGACCAGATTCTTGCTGAACTGCAATTATCGCTGAACCGTAAGGTTACCTATGAAAAAGGGGCTTTTTCCTTCCGCTTTGAGCCTTCATTCACTTTCACCAAAATCGTGATCCTGGAAAAAGACGGCACCACTAAATTTGTAACCGCCGACCGGCTTACCTTCAGGATTGCCCTTCTGCCTCTCCTTGAGAAAAGGATTGTATTGAAGGAAATGGTGCTCGACAGGCCACTGATTGCGCTTGATCGTGACAAATCGGGCGTTCTCAACATCAGCGACCTTCTGGTAGAAAAAAAAGAGGAAAACCCGTTCCACGTCAAGGGGGTACGTATTAAGAAAGGTCACATAAGCTTCCACGATCTGGCGGTTGCCCCTGAAAAAGTAACCACAGCGCTTGAAGATACTGACCTATTCATCAACAACGCGGTACGGGGCAAGGTCTGCGAATTCAAGCTCTCCACCTTTGTTTCCGGTGAGGGGAAAAGAGGGGTCATCGCTCTTTCCGGGTCAGCAAAACTGGCGGAGAGAGACAAGCCTCTGAGCGATACCCGAGTGAATGCCACAGTCCTCGTCAAGAATCTGGATGCCGCGCACTACTGGCCCTACTACAAATCTTTCGTGCCATTTCACAAAGTACTCGGACATCTGGACCTTGACTCCGTCTTCAAGGGTAAACTCAAGGAGTTCACTTCTAAAGGCTCGGTCAAAATTACCGGTCTCCGGTTCGACTATCCCACGGTGTTCCACGCAGTCCTGACCCCCTCGAATATCCATTTCAGCTATGAAATGGAACTCACTCCTCGGGACATTCTCGTAAAAGCACTCGATCTTAACGTTGACGGTCTCAAAGTAAAAGGAAGCTGCGGCATTCTGGATATCCCCAGCGGTGACCCCCGCATCACGGCACAGGCAACGACTTCGATCTTCCGCCTGGAAGACTTCCACCAGTTTATACCGTACGGAATAATCGCACAAAGCGCTTCGGCATACATCGAACAGCACATCAAGGGGGGAATATATAAACTCGATGCCGGAAAGCTTGACGGGAGGGTCAGCCAGATCATTCACATGGAACGGGGAGAAAACTACAATGTTCTCGCCATCCGCGGCACTGTCGAAAAAGGTCTCGTAACCTACGGCCCCGACGTGCCGACCTTCAACAATGTAAAAGGTGAACTGGAGATGAGAGGAAAGGACTTTCTCCTCCATCGGATGACGGCGAATTTCGGCGGGTCGCCCTTCACCCTGGAAGGGATGATTGCCGACTACCCCCTTGACACCCCTTCCCGCTATCCGTTTGATATGACCATCGCTCCGCGGCAGCCAGAAATCGCATGGCTTCTCGGCAAGGAGGCGGGGAAAAAACTGACCTATTCCGGAGAGTCAAAGCTACGGCTTGCCGGAGACGGCATTACGAACGGGTATAATCTTTCGGGCGAATGGAACCTTACCCCCGCAACCTACAGCTATCCCGATCTGGTCAACAAACCTGCCGGACGGCTCAACATGCTCTCCTTCAAAGGTTCGATCAATACGCAGGAGGCCCAGCTTACCTCACTCCACTACAACCTGGCCCCAATGGCGCTGGACATCAGCGCCGGTTACCACTTGAACGGAAAGAGTCAGTTAGCCTTGGACCTGAAATCCAACCAGTTTCGCATCAATGAGGTGGCCTCCCTGATTCCTGCCGTCAATAAGTACCAGCCCGCGGGGAAGGTCCAGGCCGCAGTCCGCGGAGAAAGTGCGACCGGGAATAGATCAGACCTCCGATGGGGAGGCAACATTTCGTTCACCGGTTTTTCCTTCAAGCCGTCCGAACAGGTCAAGACCGTCAGCAGCATAAACGGCACCGTCCATTTCAGCGGCACAACGTTGGAAACTTCACAACTCGCCGCCAGATTGGGGACTTCCACCATTTACTGCAAGGGAAGCCTGGTCGGATTTAAAAACCCCACGTTAAACCTGGCCTTCTCGGCTCCATCTCTGGACTTGGCCGATTTCGGACTGCACGCTCCCCAAAAGGAGGTCAAAGCTACCAAGGTCCAAGGAAACATTGCTCTCAAGGATAATAATCTCCTGATAAAATCACTCTCCGGACAGATCGGCAACTCTTCTGCAAGTATCAAGGGGACGGTTCTAGATATCAGCAATCCGAAGATCGATATAGCTGTCACATCGACATACCTGGAACTGAATGATCTCATGCGCCTGACGGAGCTGGAAAGACCGGGGAAAAAAGAAGGACCGCACGGAGGAGTGACCGTCAAGGCATCACTCCACGCAGATGCGGGAAACATTAACGAAATCGGGTTCGAAAAGCTTAACACCACCATTATGCTCGAGAACAGGATAGTTTACCTGCAGCCCATTGAGATGGCAGCCTTAGGCGGGCACGTTTCCGGCAAGGCACGGCTCGATCTGGGCTCCAGCGATTCTGCACCCCGTTATCAGGCCAGTTACAGCATGGAAAAGGTCTCCGCTGACCTCTTTGCACAAGCCTTCGGGATTAAAAAACTGGAAATCACCGGAACCCTGTCCATGCAGGGAGAATTGACAGCAAAGGGGAACAACAACGCGGAATTAAAGAAAACCGTCCTCGGCTCACTCAAGTTCAGATGCGAAAAAGGTTCTTTGCGAAGGTTTGCCGTATTTTCGAAAATATTCTCCATTCTGAACGTGTCTCAACTTTTCAAGTTACAACTTCCAGACATGGTTTCCGGCGGAATGCCTTATAACAGCATCTCCGCCGCCATTTCCGTTCAGGACGGCATCGTTTCGAGCCAGGACTTTTACGTTGCGAGCAACGCCATGATCATCTCGGCAGTGGGGAAAGTAGACCTCGTCAAGAATGAGGTGGATGCCACCATCGGCGTGCAACCCTTACAATCAGTTGGAAAAGTGGTGAATCGCCTGCCGGTTGTGGGATGGATATTGACCGGCGGGAATAAAACTTTCCTCACCACTTATTTTGAAGCTAAAGGGAAGCTTGAAGACCCTTCCGTCAAGGCAATCCCGGTCAGATCAATGGCCAAGGGGGTGTTCAATATTTTCAAGCGCGTTTTTGAACTTCCCGGGAAACTTGTAACTGATACCGGTGAAGTTCTCATCGGCAAATAGCCGGTTCCAACTACCTATAATCCTGAAGTTTGGGAGACTTGCGCAATTTAACTGTTTTTTATTACGGTTTTTTTATTGTAAAAAATTTCAAATCTGTGCTAATTTAACTTTCCAGTAATAAATATCCAACAGGAGGATACAGGTGAAAAAAACAGCAGTAGTTATATTGGCAATTGTGACACTTGCAGTAGTGGGGTGTAAAAAGAAGGAAGAAGCACCGAAGGTTGGAGCGCCCCAGGGCGGTATGCAGATGCCTGCCGGCGCAGCACCGGGCGGCAACCCCCATGCTGGTCTGAAGCCGATGGAAATACCCGCTGGTGTAGGCCACAAGGGCAAAGTCGTTTCGACCATGGACGCAGCAGGATACACGTATGTTGAAGTGGAAGAAAACGGGCAGAAAATCTGGGTCGCCGTAATGCAAACAAAGGTCAAAGCCGGCGATATCGTCGAATTTCCCGATTCTTCTCCGATGGTCAATTTCCAGAGCAAGTCACTGAAGAGGACTTTCGACAAAATTATCTTTGCTCCCGGTCTCCGCATCAGCAAATAATTTCTGCATTTCCCGACTGCTTTAAAGGCGAAATCTTCCAAGATTTCGCCTTTTTTTACTCGCCGATACGCTCCATCCCCTCACGTGCCGCAATGTCGAACGGGTCAAGGCTAATCGCCTGCCGGTAAAATTCACGGGCAGCCGTATAATCACCTTCAAGACGGCACAGTTCCCCCATGTATGAGAAGGCCGGGGCATGGGCAGGCACCAGGCTCGCCAGCGCTTTAAAAGCCTGTCGCGCATTAGCGGCATCTCCTCTCCTGTCATGCAATTCTCCGATCATCAGCCATCCCCAAGGGTTGTTCGGCTCCCGGACAATAATTTCCCGGTATTCGGTCTCCGCCTTCAGCCATTTCCCTTCAGACTCATACATTTCACCAGCCATGACATTTGTCGCATGACAATATCCCAGTTCATTCTTCTGGGCACGGAAATCCGCCTGGGTAAAACTGGTTTTTTCGGCAACACTTTCAACCCTTTTCAGAAGGAATTTGGTTGAATTCCTGACAAAGGCATCGGATCGGACATACAAGGCGTCCCGCGTGTCAGATTCGAATAAATCCCTGCCAATCGAGCCCGAATTCATCCCCTCTTCGCACAGGGAGGTTCCCGGGTAGTAGACCAGTGGGGAAATCTGTCCGTCGCTTGCCTTGATACTCTCGAGGAGCGAGAGGGTCTCCCCGACATCCTCATCCGTTTCACCGGGGACCCCGGTCACGAGGTAGAGGGAAAGGTGCAGACCTGCCCGCCGGGTGTATTCGGCGGCCTTCCTGATCTGCTCCCGGGTAATGTTTTTCCCGAGTGTCCGCAGAACCTTCATGGAACCGGACTCAATGCCGAACTGGACACATTCGCACCCTGCCCGCTTCATCCAGAAGAGGACCTCCTGATCCACTGCGTTGACGCGGGACTGACAGTTCCAAAGGATGTAGACCTTCTCCTGCAGAAGGAGCCGGCAGAAATCGAGTACCCGGTTCCTGTCGGCAGTAAAAGTATCATCCCGGATAGAAATATAGATGAGGCCGTAGCGGTCCCTGATAAACTTTATTTCATCCACTATCGATCTCGGAGAGCGGAAACGGAGGGACCTGCCCCAGAACCTCGGGGAAGAGCAGAATCTGCAGGAAGCGGGGCAGCCTCGGGAGGTGACGATAAATTCCATCTGCCGGCGGACGTCTACTCCGATGGCATCGTCAAAATAGGCCGCGGGAAAAGGAAGGGCGTCGAGATCATCCAGGGGCATTCGGGGAGGGGTCATCAAGATGGAACCGGCGTTCCTGAAAGCAATTCCCCGTACAGAATCGAGTCCATTGCTTCTATTTTGTGCAAGACACCTGACAAGTTCGCAAAAGGTTTCCTCACCTTCGCCTATAACAACCGCATCAACCGAATCATTCTGGGAGAGGATCTCTCGAAAACGATGGGTTGCATGGGGGCCGCCGAACACCACGAAGCATGATGGATTGATTTTCTTAGTCAGCCTGGCAAGCCTGAGAGAGTCGAACCGGTTGTGGGTAAACTGGGAAACACCGAGAATCGCGGGAGGTCTGTCTGCAATAAAATCAGCAATCTCCCGCCAAGCAGACCGGGAAAAATTGGCAACTTTCGACCGGTATCCCTCTTTGCGAAGGAATGCATTGATATAGCCCAGACCAATCGGAAGAAGGGATGTATGCGGGTCCCTCTCCCCTCCACTGTGGGCCTTATAGGCGAGCAGTATCTCCATTAGTAAAATCCTCAGAGATGCGGAGTGCAAGGGGAATGTCTGCAGGGAGCAGGTCAAAATTCACTACATTGTCAGGAGATACCCAGCAGTGCTCCGCAACCTCAAGATCCTGTATCTCACCGCTCAGCCACCGGCAGCAGTAGGCCAGTACGAGCACATGGCGTTCCGGATACCGGTAGAAGATAACATCATAAATTCCATCCACCGCAATCTCAATAGCCAGTTCTTCCCTGATTTCCCGTACCACACAATCCTTGGGATCTTCGCCGGCTTCAACCTTGCCCCCCGGGAACTCCCATAACAGGGGATAAGGCGCTCCTGCCCTTCGTCTGGCTAGAAGAATTTTACCCCCGTTTTCAATGATGGCTGCGGCTACCAGAAGGGTTGTCATCAGGAAGCTCCTCTGCAGAAATAAAAAATCCGGCCATGAGCCGGATTGTTGGGCGTAACGTTATAATTGCGCAACTCAATTTGTCAAACTAAGTCCGAGAGTATCATTTTTCTGTGCATCTTCGACCGATTCCTCTTCAATCCCGCTAATCAGATCATCAAATCTTAAAGTTTCAGGATTGATCTTAGCGATCCTCTTGGCACCGATAAAGCGGGCACGGTAGTAGGGAGTGTTCAGAGGAGAGATGACGACCCTGCGGTCACGGGAAGATGCATGTATCATGCGATTGTTGCCGAGGTATATACCGACATGGGAGGGAAAGGAAGCATAGGTCCGAAAAAAAATCAAATCCCCCCTCTGCAGATCACTGGGAGGTACTTCATGACCAATTTCAAATTGTTCCCGGGCAGTCCTGGGGAGGGAGACTTCCATTTCGCGAAAAACTTGCTGGACAAAGCTTGAACAGTCAATTCCTTTTTTGCTGGTGCCCCCGAAGCGATAGCGGATCCCAAGAAAACCGTATGCCTTGTACTTGAGCATTTTGACGTTATCAGCCTTAAACTCCAGGTTTTTTTTCAAGTCAACAGGCCGGTCAGGATCGGGATCGGTAAGATCGGCAAGACTCTGTTCGTAATCCTTCTCGTTGAACAGGTCATTGTACTTAAGCTGAAGATTTTTTACCTGCCGGGGTTTGCTCTCGGCTTCAGCCTCGGCATCTTTCAACACCAGGATCTTGCCCGGTTTCAGTTTGCTCTTTCCCAGGGAGTTGAGGCGTTTCAATTCGCTCACCGTTACCCCGGTTTTCTTGGCGACCCGGGTGAGAGTGTCCCCTTTCCTGACCTTGTAGGTGGCGGCAGTGATTTTTCCGTTTTCGTAAGTACCGGAAGCGGCAGGATGATAGGGAATGATCAGTTTATCGCCAATTTTAACCTGATTTTTCAAAAGATTATTGGCGGATTTAAGCTCTGTAAGCGAAACGTGGTATTTTTTTGCGAGGGAATAGAGGGTCTCATTTTTTTTAACACGGTGGGTCTTGGCAGCGAACACAAGGGTCGGGAACGTCAGTACGATAAGGCATATAACAACAATCTTTATGCTATAACGCATACCCTCTCCTTGTTTGTTTTAAAATCCGTTAAACGCAGATAAGGTTATAAAACAATTTATATCTTTTGTCAACCCCGAAGCTGAATTTTAACTAACTACCGGCCCGAGATGACCAGTTGAATTTTTACCGGTTCATCGCGCAGGAACTTTACCTGGGGAGCAGGCTGAAGGAGCCCTCTCTCCAGTTCCGTGCTCCGTCTGACCTTAGAGAGGTCAATCTCCTCGGTCGAGATGAATTCAAGCTGTGTCAATACATGTTCAGGTCCTTCCACAACTACCGTCGAAGGGTCAGCCTGCAGCTTTCCGATCCACAGCCCGCCCGGCAGTCTCCCTATAGTTTTCGCCCTGATCTGGAGCTGTTTTCGCGCCTTTTTCTCCGTGGCAACTTTCACGACGGAAGGGTTTATACTACTTACGACGACCCCGAGCGGAATCTGAAGGGCGTCATTTTTTACAGGAAGATTGTTCGTTCCTTCCCGGATTTTCGCCAGGTCGATATCGGCCACGATATCAAGCTGTTTTGGTGAAGGTATAAGCCTGGAAATGACCTTAACCTGCACCTCAACCTCCTCGGGGGAACTTTTGACGAGGACAAGGTTGGCAGGGAGATTGTGGAACTTTATCGGGGCAGTAACGGTAAGGATGCCCCCCTGTTTTGCCGTGATAATGAGCCAGCTGATTATTACCAGGAAAACAGTACCCAGTTTCGGCCTGAGATTACTGAACAGCTTTTCACGGAGTGAAACTCTTACGAACTCCTGGTCAGGCGGCATAAGGATGCCATGGAGCTTTTCGCTGAGATGTTCCGGAGTATCGATTTTCTCCATCAATCCGGAGAGGGCAAGGGTAACCTCACCCCGCTCCTCTGAAACGGTAATGACAGCGGCGTCTGAACGCTCCGACAGACCAAGAGCGGCACGATGCCTGGGTAATCCTGCCATCCCTGATGACGACGGCGCCATCATGCAATGGGGTTCCGTCCCTGAAAATGCTTGCCAGGAGTTGGGAGCTTACCAGGCTGTCGAGAGGGACCCCATGCAAAAGGTATTCATCGA
>JBGPCQ010000048.1:0-18209 GCA_041481895.1 Geobacteraceae bacterium
CGTAATTTAATTAACCGTTCATGACACTAGATAAGCTTGCGGGGTTCCCGGGTATTCGTGCCGAATTCAGCCAGAAGCCGTGCGGTCAGCATTTTTTCCGTCTCAAGCATGGCCACGTTGTCGGCCGGCACATTATCGACCTTCCCCCCCGCCATCATCCCGTGCCCGCCGGCTGTCCCTTTTCCGAGCACAAGCCGTTTGACGACCTCTCCCATATTGAGATCGTGCCGTATGGTGCGGATCGAGATGATCATTTCACCGGCGTATTGCCCCATGCAGAGCACGATTTCAATCCCTTCAAGCCTGAGGAGAAAATCCGCCATTTCGGCCACAATCTCGGGGAACATTATGGTACCGAGGCTGGCGATCACTATCCTGTCATAAATTTTAGTATTTTCCAGTGCAGTGTTGACCGTGAGGAAGTATTCCCTGGACAGTTTGGGGTGGGTTATCTCGTAGAGAAGTTTCTTGTTGGTTAACGGAAACAGACGGAGATAGGCATCCCTGTCAGGCCTGTTTGCCTCTCGCCCGAGATCCTGTGTTTCCGACTTTATGGCATAAAACAGCGCTGTCGCCAGCTTGGTGCCGATGGTGATCTCCTGGGCCACGAGGTACTCATAGAGAATGGTCGCGGTGACCCCGTAATCTTCCCGGACATCGACCCATCTGCATTCATTGCTTAACTCCTTCAAAGGATGGTGGTCTATGATAATGTCCACCCTCGATCCGGGCGGAAGGGAATTATTGCCGGTGCCGGGCTGCGTATCGAGCATGCACACAACCTGAAATTCCTTGAGATTGATGAGGCTGAGCGGTGTAAGGACGATATCCAGCTCTTTAGCCATGGCAACGTTCTCACTCCGGGCAATCATCCCGGAAAAAGCTATCACCGCATCCCTGTTAAGTTTCATAATGAAAAAATGGCGGAGTGCCGCTGCCGAAGCCAGACAATCCGGGTCCGGATTGTCGTGAACGAATATTACGATTTTTCCTCTTCCCCTGACCCAGTCGAGCATGGCGTCAGTAAATATCTTTATGTTAGCAGACCCTTGAACGGAAAACATGGTCACCTCGTGCGTATCGGCCATTTATACAGAGTTGCATTCAACATGAATTTTTCGGGAGTTTCCCGATAGAACCTTCCTCCATTCTACCCCGGCAGCGGCATAAAACAACAGGTGACGTACACACACGATAGTAAATATTAACGAATAGTCAGAGTGCTGCGGGAAATACCTAAAATCCGGTCAGCCGGGCTGAGCAGATGATTTCAGGCAAAAAAAAAGAGGGAGAAGTCTTCTCCCTCTTTCTTGCTGCATGTATGGAACCCGGCTGTCAGCCGAGATAAAGGCTAAAGTTCCTGGCCCTGTTTGCCAGTATGGTGGGATCTATTACTTCACCGCAACAGGTACATTTCCACGCGTCAAAAGTCCGCACAAAATCATAAAACTTTTCCGAAAACATGCGGCCTTTACATTTAGGACAATTCATTTTTTCACCCCCCAGAAGATTTCAACTGCATGGTTAGACACATACGGGTGAATACACCATGCATGCCAAATCAAAACTCTGGACAGCAGGTTTTCTGCTTAAATTTAATTTTTCCTTTTTATTCGGGGAGTTAGAATTAATTAAAATATTTTCTCAACATATTTAACTTCTTCTCGCCTATGCCAGGGACCCTCCGCACTGCTTCCAGGGAGCCAAATTCGCCATTTTCTTGACGGTCAACAAGTATCCTTGTTGCAAGAGCAGGGCCTATTCCCGGCAAGCATCTCCAATCATCGGAATCCATCTGGTTGGGGTCGAGCGGAATACCCAACAGCATTCTCTCCCGTGCTCTCATGCTTTTCATCGTTATTTCAACTGGTTGGGAAGTCCTCTGGGTTATTACCACGACATCTCCATGCTTTAATCGTGGACCAACAATGGGTTGATCAGGCATTTGAGAAGACTTTACGGGTACCGTCATTTTTATGACATGAGCTACATCTGCCGTTTCGTCGAATGCAAATATTCCTTGTGACGGGACATCCCCCTTCACCCTCACCATAACACCTCTGGCCGTATATGGCAAAAAGGCCACGGCACCATCCTTACCGGATGGTCCGCGGCCTTTTATCAAGGGGAGCGAAAGCAGAACTGCCGCTGCCAGAAACAGGATGAAGCGTCTGCTCCGTTCCATCACTTCCTGGGAGCCTCTGCCTCCCCGCTCTTATGGAGTTTGAACTCGATACTGTCAATCAGGGCCTGGTACGAAGCTTCGATGATATTATCCGAAACCCCCACAGTACCCCAACGGCTTTCCCGGTCCCCTGACTCGATGAGGACCCTGATTGCTGAAGCGGTCCCCTGTCCTGCAGGGAGCACCCGTACCTTGTAATCAAGGAGCTTTACATCCTTAAGCTTCGGGTAGAACTTTTCCAGGGCTTTACGAATGGCGTTATCAAGTGCGTTGACAGGACCGTTCCCCTCGGCGGCAGTGTGCTCGACCTTCCCTCCCACCCTTACCATGATGGTGGCTTCGGAAATAGGCTTCTGTTCCTCCTGGCGCTTCTCATCGATAACACGGAAACCTATTACGGAAAAGAATTTTTTATGGGTCCCGAGCGCCCGCTTCATCAGGAGTTCGAAAGAAGCCTCGGCCCCTTCGAATTGATAGCCGCGGTTTTCCATCTCCTTTATATTGTCGAGAATTTCCAGGGTCACCGGGTCCTTGCTGTCCAGATTGATGTTGAATTCCTCAGCCTTGGCAAGGATGTTCGCCCGCCCCGAGAGATCGGAGATAAGCACCCTCGTCGTATTGCCGACCAGTTCCGGACGCATATGCTCATAGGTTTCAGGATGGCGCTGGATGGCGCTCACGTGCACCCCTCCCTTGTGGGCAAAGGCTGAGTTCCCGACATACGGCTGATGCTTGTTCGGAGAGAAGTTGGCAAGCTCATACACGAAGCGGGAGAGTTCGCGGAGCTTCTTCAAATGGTCAGGAGTAATGCAGTCCCGCTTCATTTTCAGCTTCAGGGCCGGGATTATGGAACAGAGATTGGCGTTGCCGCACCTCTCCCCGAACCCGTTGATCGTCCCCTGGACCTGGACTATTCCCTGGTCAACGGCATGGAGGGAATTGGCGACTGCGCAGTCCGAATCGTTATGGGTATGAATCCCCAACGGGCTCTTTATCTGTTTTTTGACAGCCTTGATAATTTCGACCACCTCGAAAGGCATGGTGCCGCCGTTGGTATCACACAGCACGATACAGTCGACTTTGGCCTGTTCCGCCGCTTTCAGGGTTTGTATGGCATAGTCGGGATTGGCTTTATAACCATCGAAGAAATGTTCGGCATCATAAAACACCTCCGGAGCCCGCGCTTTCAGGTATTCGAGGGAGTCGTAAATAAGCTCGAGGTTTTCCTCGAGAGAAATGCGCAACGCCTCACGGACATGGAAATCCCATGTCTTCCCGAAAATGGTTATTGCATCGGGTTCAGCCTGTACCAGGGTGCGGATATTCTGGTCCTTGTCAGGTGTTATCCTGGCGCGACGGGTGGAGCCGAAGGCGGCAATTTTAGCCTGTAAAAGTTTTTCCTTCTTGATCTCCTTGAAGAACGCCACATCCTTGGGATTGCTCCCCGGCCATCCCCCCTCGATATAATGGATGCCGATATCGTCCAGTTTATGGGCAATGCGCAGCTTGTCCTCGACAAGGAACGAGATGTCCTCAGCTTGAGTCCCGTCACGGAGAGTCGTATCGTAAAGTTTTACCAAGCTCATGCCTTCACCTCTCAAATGAATGCGGAGTGCGGAATGCGGAATGAAAAATCTTATACCACCGCACTCCGCATTCCGCATTCCGAAATCAGCACTTTATTCCGCAATCGCTTCCTTGCCGGACATTTCGAACGCGGCGTGGAGCACCCTGACCGCAAGTTCCGTGTACTTGCTGTCAATCACCACGGAAACTTTGATCTCCGACGTGGAGATCATCATGATATTTATTCCCTCCCTGGCAAGGGTCTGGAACATTTTCGTCGCTACGCCTGCATGGCTCCGCATGCCGACACCGACGATGGAAATCTTGGAGATATTCTCATCGGTAACAACGTCCCGGGCGCTTATCTCTTTGGCTGTCTCCCTGGTAATGGCGAGCGCTTTCTTGAAATCAGCCTTCGTCACGGTAAAGGTGAAATCGGTCAAACCCGCTTCACTTACGTTCTGAACGATCATGTCGACGGAAATGGCGGCGTCGGACAAAGGCGACAGTATTTTTGCGGCAATGCCCGGCTTGTCGGGCACGTGCATGACAGCTATCTTTGCTTCGTTTTTGTCGTATGCAATACCTGAGACGAGAACTGCTTCCATATCCTTATCCTCCTTGGTGACCATAGTTCCTGGATTATCATTGAAACTCGAACGAACATGCACATCCACATCGTACTTCTTGGCAAACTCCACGGAACGGATCTGCAGGACCTTCGCTCCGAGGCTGGCGAGTTCCAGCATCTCGTCATAGGAGACTTTTTCGATCTTTCGGGCATCGGTACAGATGTTCGGGTCCGTCGTATAAACTCCGTCCACGTCGGTATATATTTCGCAGACATCGGCTTTCAGTGCAGCGGCCAGGGCAACGGCGGAAGTATCCGACCCCCCGCGGCCGAGTGTCGTAACATTCCCTTCACTGTCAACCCCCTGGAACCCGGCGACGATCAGGATATCACCATCATTCAGGTCAGCGCGCATCTTCGTGTCGTCAATCTTTTCGATACGAGCTTTGCTGAATACGCTGTCGGTCAGTATGGGGACTTGCCAGCCATGGTATGATTTAGCCTTGTACCCCATCGATTTCAGGCTCATGGCAAGGAGAGCGATGGAAACCTGTTCACCCGAAGCTACGAGGACATCATACTCCCGGGCATCGGGGAATTCGCAGATATCATTGGCCAATGCCACAAGTTTATTGGTTTCTCCGGACATTGCCGAAACGACAACCACCATGTCGTTGCCCGCATCATAGGTTTTGGCTACTCTCCTGGCAACATTCCGGATACGTTCAATTGTTCCCATCGAGGTTCCGCCGTATTTTTGGACCACCAGAGCCATCTACATTTCCTCCTTAAGGCAAGTTAGTGTCCATCAGGAAACTCCGGATGTGACACTATTGGTTTCCAATTCGGAAACAAGTTAGGTTGATAGGTGAGCCTTTGTGTGATGTACCTGTCACTTAATATCAAGAAACGTCAAGCCGGTCAAAGAGTTTTTTAATAATTTCTGATATTAACCTTGTCGCAGACATCTCCACATCTCTTCGGACATTATTATCACAGCCCGGCAGTTGATTCAACAGTCGTACATCGATGAAGACACCGCCGGCACCAGGCATTACGCCCGGGGAATATTTTCGATCAATTTTTCATACCGGGCGCCATGAGGTGCAAAGGTGACAATCCGGGCATTCTCATCGAGGTAGGTGAATGTTACTGATATTCTCTCGACGGGAAGAAGAGCCTGGAGGCGTTCCGCCCATTCGACGATGCAGACCCCGGAACCGTAAAAGTATTCTTCGAAACCGAGTTCTATCACATCCGGTTCGCCGGCGAGCCGGTACAGGTCGAAATGGTGGAGCTGGAGCCTGCCGGTATACGTATTCACGAGTGTGTAGGTAGGGCTCGTCACATGGACTGAAGGACCAATGCCCAGGCCGACAGCCACTCCCCTGGCAAAATGGGTCTTGCCGGAGCCGAGTTCGCCCGTAAGGGCAATGAAATCACCGGCAGAAGCCAGCCTCCCGACCCTTTCTCCCAAGGCAATGGTCTCTTCAACCCTGCTTGTTACGACCGTCAGCAATTCACGCCTTCCCGATCATGCTCCGGATCATATCGATGCGGGCAATAATGCCGACCAGCTTCTTGTTTTCCACTACCGGTATGGCATGAATCTTTTTGCTGCTCATGATATCCGCCACTTCACTGACCGGCGTAGACGGCACAATGGTCTCCACCTCCGGAGAATATATGTCCCCTACGGTTTGTCCGGTCATTTTCTTCAGTTCCTTCTCGAATTTCCTGCCGCTCTCGAGATAGATAACCCAGTCAAAAATCGAGATTACCGTGGGAATATGGAGACTTTTGTCCTGTTCGACCAAGTCGGTTTCCGTTACTATGCCGATAAGGTCCCCCCTGTCGTCAACCACCGGCGCAGAACTTATCCTGCGGCTGGTGAAAAGTTCGGCAAGCGCCCGGATGGTGGTCTCTTTCTTCACCGTTACAACATCTCTGGTCATTAATTCACCGGCAGTTATCATGGGGATCTCCTGTCCTTATGTTCTGGTTGTGGTCGTTATTTCGTTCCCGGCACTTTCATCAGTTCCTTCAGCGCATAGGGGAGACGTTCCTGCACATCAACGGCGGACATGCCGATTTCTCCCTTCTCCGCCGCAACCATGTCGGCGGCGTGGCCATGCAGGAACACGCCGAGCTTGCACGCGGCAAAAGGGTCATACCCCTGCCCCAGAAGCGCGACCAGCACGCCGGTAAGAACATCGCCCATCCCCCCGGACGCCATGCCTGGATTCCCGCTGCCGTTGAGGGCGATCCTGCCGTCGGGAGCGGCAATCACGGTTCTCGCCCCCTTGAGGACGAGATAGACCCCGTACTTCGCGGCAAACTCCCGTGCCGTCCCGATCCTGTCGGACTCCACCGCCTCGGCGGTCACCCCCGCCAGGCGCGCCATCTCACCCGGATGGGGGGTAAGGATGATGTCCGGGGATTTTCTCCGCGTCAGCAGCGAGAGGTCCTCGGCGAGGGCATTCAGACCGTCGGCATCGATAACCATCGGCAGAAGTGCCTCTTCGGCCAGCTCCCGGACAAGCCGGGCCGTCCCGGGAGACCGTGAGATGCCGGGCCCGAGCGCCAGCGCATCCTTTCCAGCCAGCGCCTTGTCGAGGGCCTCTCTGGCTCCGGCCGTCAGGCAGCCAGTCCCTTCGTCAGGCACGGGAAGGGTCATGGCCTCGGTCGTTTTTATTTCCAGTATCTGATTGAGGCTCGCGGGTACCGCCAGGGTAACCAATCCCGCGCCGGTCCTCACTGCGCTGTTGGCGGCCATTGCCGCAGCTCCGGTCTTGCCCGTCGATCCCGCCACGATCAGGCAATGGCCGAAATTCCCCTTATGGGCGGACTTGTCACGTTTTCTGAGAAGAGGCCGTATTTCGGCTGCTTCGACGAATTCACAGATATCGGCGCTTGCTGTGACCTCCGCAGGGATCCCTATATCAACGAGATGGAGCCTGCCGGTATGGTCGATCCCCGGGAAAAGAAGATGCCCGAGCTTTGCCAGCGCAAACGTGACGGTAATATCGGCGTTGATCGCACACCCCAGCACCCTCCCGTTGCCCGCGTCGATGCCGGATGGGATGTCGACCGCAATGACCGGTTTCCCGGCAGCATTGATCAAATCAACCGCTTCGGCATATGCGCCCCCCACCTCGCTCGTAAGGCCCGTTCCCAGCAGTGCGTCCACAACCAGATCCGCTTCCCTGATCTCCGCTTGATGCCGGACAAGTCCACCCTGTCCGGAACAGAAAATTACCGTGGTTTCCTTGAGCAGGTCAAGGTTCACCCGTGCATCGCCAGATATCTCGTCACGATCAGCGAGGACAAAAGTCGCCACATGCCAGCCGTGATCGCTCAGAAGCCGGGCAATTACGAAACCGTCTCCGCCGTTGTTTCCCTTTCCCGCAACGACAACGGCCCGACACCCGGGACCGCTGCCGAATTCCGAGATGATCAGATCGACGCATCCTCGCCCGGCATTCTCCATAAGTTCGCGCCCGCTGACCCCGAACTCCTCGATGGCCCGTCGGTCCATAGCCTGCATGACTTTGCCGGTGACGACTTTCATCGGATACCCTCAGTGCTCCAGAATAACGGACGCCACGGCGCAGTTGCCGTCATGGGACAGGGAAAGAAAACACCTTGTCAGGCCGGTGGTTGTGAAGAGATGCTCCGCACCGCCGGAAAGGGCCATTTCTGGCTTGCCGTAATGGTCGTGCACAACTTCCATGTCCAGCCAGGAAAGCCCCTCCCGGAGGCCGGTGCCCAAGGCTTTCAGAAAAGCCTCCTTGGCCGCAAAGCGCAAGGCAAAATGCTGTGCGCTTCTCTTCCTGGCCGTACAATATGAAATTTCGGCCGTCGTGAAGAGGCGGCGGAACAGTAGAATGTTGTCCTCTTTCACGAACCTTTCAAAACGGGATATATCCACTATGTCGATGCCGGTGCCGAAAATCATGCTCGTATCCGATCAGGCAACCGGCCTTGCTCAACGTTGATCACCTGATGCCCTGTTTGTTTTCTCCGGGTGAAATTCAAACGGTCTCACCAGCCTGACCCAGGTACCGGGAATTCACGATATTTATCGGCTCCCCCTGCAAAAAAGCTTCGACGTTCCTGATGGCTGTCTCTGTAAGGCGACGGCGCGCTTCAATGCTGGCCCAGGCAATATGGGGGGTTATCAGGCAGTTGCGGAGATGCAGGAGTGGATTATCGGGGGCAATCGGCTCCCGTGAAACAACATCGAGCGCCGCGCCGGCAATCGTGCCGTTTTCAAGGGCCCGGGCCAAGTCTGCCTCATGTATCAGCCTCCCCCGGGCGGTGTTGATGAGAAAAGCTCTTTTTTTCATGGTCGAGAGAAGTCCTGCGTCGACGAACTCCATATTTTCAGCGGTCAAGGGGCAGTGGAGGCTCACAGCATCGGCTTCTGCGAAAACCTCGCCAAGACCCAGCCACGTAACCGGAAATGGCGCCGGCCGGTTGCGGTTATGCGGGTTGTACGCGAGAATCTCCATGCCGAAGGAACGGGCCATCTCTCCCACCCGCTGCCCTATATGGCCAAATCCTATGATGCCGAGCTTCTTTCCGGCCAGCTCCGTGAGGGGACCTTTCCTGAGTGAGAAATCCGGAGAACCTGCCCATTCACCCTGCTGCACAGCGGCCGCATGCTCGGCAACCCTGTTGCAGAGCTCGAGCAGCAGCGCCAGAGTGTGCTGGGCCACGGAATCAGTGCTGTATCCGGGCACATTGGCAACCGGGATGCCGAGCCTCCCGGCTGCGGCAGTATCCACGTTGTCGTAGCCGGTGGCAAGTTCGGCGATGAAACGGAGACGCTTCAGCCGGGTCAGGGTCTCGGCGCTGAGCGGGGTCTTATTGGTCAGGATGATCTCGGCATCCTCCCCCCTCTCGACGATTTTATCGGGAGAGGTCCGGTCGTAGACGACCAGTTCTCCCAAACGAGCCAGTCCATCCCAGGGATTGTCGCCGGGATTGACTGTGTAGCCGTCCAGAATAACGATTTTCATATAAGCAGTTTCCCCCCGGAGACGCATCAGGTCGTTCCCGTACGGTCAATGAAGTTTTTTATGAGAGCCAGGGACTCTGCGGGGATCGAAAGGAATTCGACGCCGAACCCTTCGGGAAGCTTTTGCTTCTTGCGAAAAGGCCCTGCATTGACCCAGGAAACCCTGCCCCATGCCTCAACCAGATCCGCGCTGTTCCCGGAAACGAGCATGCCGACCTCCACCTTGTCCTCGGCGTGGACTTCACCCGCATATGCAATGAACAGCCCCCCGGAACAGAGGTCGATGCATGTCCCGGGCATGTTTCCCTGGTTGTTGATTCTTAAGAGGGCCTTCAGACTGCACAGAACCCTCTTTTCACGGCGGTCGATAGTGGAGAGAAATCTGCGCCCCATTTCCAGAAAAGCTTTCCGGTCGATCGGTTTGGTCAGGAACCCGTCGCAACCGGCATTCCTGCACTGCTCCACGCTCTCAGGCATACCGGCCGTAGTAACCAGTACAACCGGTATGGAACTCAACTCGGCATCAGCCTTAAGGGCGGCACAACAGGCGGCGCCATCCATTTCCGGCATGTTCAGGTCCATAAAAATGAGGTCAGGACGTTCATTCCTGGCAATTTCCAATGCCTGGCGGCCGTTTTCCGCAGTAAGCAGAGTCACGGAAGATTGTTTGAGGTATTCCCTTTCGAGCTTGAGAAAAAGTTTCGTATCGTCCACCAGCAGAATTTTCGGTGTTGCCATCCCGAACCCCTCCTCTCACAGCGTGCCACTACGTTGTCCTCACCTGCCGGGTGCCACAGGGGCGCTACACGACATTATCTCGACTGCGGCCGTTGCCGAGAATTTCCCTCAGGCTCTTTACCGTATGAATGGTACAGCGGCCTTGTCTATTATTTCTGCATGCAACAGTCGAGCAGACAATATAGGCGCGATCATCGGGCTCGGAAAGAACTTCGTCGAGAATGTCGACTATATCCTGATTCCGGCCGATCAGTGCAGCGACAGCCTCCATCTTCCCGGTCATTGAATCACCTTTCATGCTCAGTTGCACATCGCCACGAAGAAAGATCAGGCATATTTGATGAGGTCGACCATATCACGGACCGCCCGATCAAGTCCGACAAGTACTGCCCGGGAGATGATGGAGTGGCCGATGTTGTATTCCTCTATCCCACCGAGTGTCGCGATTTTCCGTATGTTCGTGTAATTGAGACCGTGGCCGGCATTAACACCGAGTCCCAGCTTGGCGGCGAGTTTTACGGCGTTGCCGATTTTGCCGAGCTCTTCCTCCTCGCGCTTCCACCCTTTTGCCTCTGCAAAAGCACCGGTATGAATCTCGATGTAGTCCGCGCCGATTTTATCGACCGCTTTTACCTGGTCGGGATCGGGGTCGATAAAAAAGCTGACCCGGATTCCGCCATCCTGGAGCTTGTCCACAACCTCGGTCAGTATCTCCATGTTGAACCGGACATCAAGGCCTCCCTCGGTGGTAAGTTCCTGGCGCTTTTCCGGCACGAGGGTGCACATATAGGGCTTCACAGCAAGGGCAATGGCAACCATTTCAGCGGTTCCGGCCATCTCCAGGTTGAGTTTCGTCTGCACTGTCTGCCGCAGCAGCTTCAGGTCTCTGTCCTGGATGTGGCGCCGGTCTTCGCGCAGGTGGACAGTAATGCCATCAGCACCGGCCAGTTCGGCAATAACGGCAGCGGCAACCGGATCGGGCTCCGCCCCCCCCCTGGCCTGCCGGATTGTGGCGATATGATCTATGTTAACCCCCAGTCTGGCCACGCTATTTACCTCCGATCTTTTTTTCAACCAGTTCGGCAATCTCTTGTGCCCAGCCGGTGATCTGGTACTTATCCTGCCCTTCAAGCATGATCCGCAGCAGGGGCTCAGTGCCTGAATAACGGATCAGTATCCTCCCTTCATCTTTCAGGCTATGCTCGATCTCCTTTATCAAGCGTGCCGCCTCGGGAATGTTCATGATATCCTGTTTCCCTGCGACCCTGACGTTTACGAGCACCTGGGGAAGGGGTATCATTACCTGCGCCAGCTCCGCGAGCGTTTTTTTGTGCCGCCGCATTATCGACAATACCTGGAGCGCAGAGAGCATGCCGTCCCCGGTGGTGTTGAAGTCGAGGAAGATCATGTGGCCTGACTGCTCGCCCCCCAGGTTATATCCTCCCTTAAGCATTTCCTCCGCCACATAGCGGTCACCCACGGCGGTTTTCACCACCTTGCCTCCGGCTTTCCTGACGGCGATGTCCAAACCCATGTTGCTCATCACTGTCGCCACCAGCGTGTTCTTGCGGAGCTTTTTCTGTTTCAGCAGATCGGTGGCGCAGATGGCCATGATATGGTCGCCGTCCACCTCGTTGCCGAATTCGTCCACGAAAATCACCCTGTCGGCATCGCCGTCCAGGGCGATGCCCAGGTCGGCCCGGTGCTCCCTGACCGCTTCGCTGATAACCTCCGGGTGGAGCGAGCCGCAGCCTGCATTGATATTGGTGCCGTTGGGCTTGACCCCCACGGTAACAACTTCCGCACCCAGTTCTTCAAGCACTGCGGGAGCAACCTTGTAGGCAGCTCCATTAGCACAGTCAAGAACGATCTTCATTCCCACCAGGTCGAGATCTTTGGGAAATGTGCTCTTCAGGAAGACTACATACCGGCCGGCAGCATCATCGATCCTGAAGGCCTTCCCCACTTCTTTCGCAATGGGGCGGAGAGAATCGATCTTTTTGGAGAAGATCAGCTCTTCAATCCTGAGTTCCATCTCGTCAGGGAGCTTGAAACCGTCACGGGAAAAAAATTTTATGCCGTTATCCTGAAAAGGGTTGTGGGAAGCAGAGATAACAACCCCCGCATCGGCGCGCATTGACGAGGTGATATTGGCAATTCCCGGCGTGGGGAGAGGCCCGACCAGAAGGACATCGACCCCCATGGAGCAGATGCCGGCGACAAGGGCGTTTTCGATCATATACCCGGAAAGCCGGGTATCCTTGCCGATTACGATGCGATGCCGCCTATGGCCGTTCTTGAAAATATAGGCGGCGGCCCTCCCTATCTGCATGGCCATTTCCGACGTCATGGGATAGACATTGGCCACCCCTCTGACACCATCGGTTCCAAAAAGCTTCTTCATCATCCGCTCCTGGTCGTGTTCTGCTGATATACAGCAACCTAGGTGATTCCGTCTGCAAAAAAGATTATCTCGTTACATCATAATCCGGGGTGCGCCGGCTGCTTTGTTTCAGCTTTCACCAATTTCAGCTCCAGAGCTGCCGGCTGAACGCGGGTGACACGGAGGCCGCTCCGCAGTCGGACCGTTCTGTCCAGATTGACGAATGACACGGTGCCCTCACCGACTCCGCCAAAATCCAGCGTCGCCGTCAAACGCTCATGAGTTAGATTCACAAGGAGGATTTTAGGCCCGGCGACGTCAAGCTCAACAGCCGTTGGCGGTCTGCCGGCAACCGACAATTGCGGTGGAATATTTGTAAGCACGACGGGCACCGTGAGCCTCACCTCTTCATCATGCCCGAAGGTCAGAGAAAACCAGAGCAGGGCCGCCAGGAGAAGTGACAGGGCCTTCAGTCCCAAATTTCTCTTAAAGGTATCCGTCAGACTCATTTCAGCCACCGGGGTTCGATAAGCCTCTTCATCACCTTGCGCAGTACGGCAGGCTCAAGATCGCGGGTTATGCGCCCGTCTACCACGACCGAGATTCTGCCGGTTTCTTCGGAAACCACCAGAACCACGGCATCCACGACTTCGGTCAGGCCTATGGCGGCCCGGTGCCTGGTACCCAGGGATTTGCTGATGGAAGGGTTCTGGGTAAGAGGGAGAAAACAGCCGGCCTTGGTTAATTTACCCTTCTGAATAATGACGGCTCCGTCGTGAATCGGTGAATAGGGAAGGAAAATTGATGTTATCAGTTCGCTGGTGACCTTCGCATCGATTTCGGTCCCGACCGCAATAAAATTAGTGAGCAACATCTCTCTTTCAATAACGACCAGGGCTCCGATGTTCTTTTGCGCAAGCGCCTCAGCTGCAGAAGCCAGCTCATCTATGACTTCGTAAGCCTCATCGCGGCTTGGCAGGTCGCCAAGGCGGTTACGTCTCATGGTAACAAGCGCTCTTCGTATATCGTGCTGGAAAATGACTACCAGTATGAGAATTATGGACCCGAAAAGATTGTCAAATATCCAGTTTAATGCACGAAACCCGGCTGCCCGGGAAACAAGGGAGAGAAGGAGAAGTGCGGCCAGGGCGATGACAAAACGGTGCGAAAGTGTCTCTTTAAAAAGGAGAAGAACGCGATAAATAATGAAGGCCACCAGAAATATATCCAGCAGGTCGATGAGCCAGCTGATAGTGTGCATAAAATCCGTCATCCGTGTCACCGCAGCGTTTCAGGGTCCGGCAGGAAAAATAGATTTCAACATTCATTTTGGTTAACATATTCTATACTGTTCCGTCAGAAGGCCCCATGAGAGCCATTGCCATATCGACGGTGTCACGCATCGCCTCAACATCGTGGACCCTGAAAACGGAAGCGCCGTTCGCCAGGGCAATAGCCACCGTCGCCGCTGTGCCGAACAGCCTTTCTTCAACGGGGCGCCCCAGGACAGCCCCTATGAAAGACTTGCGGGAAGTGCCGACCATGATGGGGCGACCGAGTGCCGACAATTCGGAAAGTCTGCGGAGGATTTCAAGGTTCCCTTCCGCGCTTTTCCCGAAACCTATTCCCGGGTCGACAACTATACGCTCTTCTTCTATACCCGCTTCACGTGCCAAGGCGAGAGATTTCCTCAGCGAATCCGACACTTCCAGTACGATAGAAGAATACGTCGTGTCCTTCTGCATGTCGCAGGGCCGGCCGCGGGTATGCATTAGCACCAGGCCGGCATCTGCCGAAGCAACTACTTCAGCCATCCGGCTGTCGAAGGTCAGCGCACTGATATCGTTCACTATTTCGGCCCCGGCATTAAGGGCCTCTTTTGCCACGGCCGACTTGAAGGTATCTATGGAAACGGGGATTTTCAATCTTCCTGACAGGCTTTCGAGAACCGGCATCACTCGCCGCAGTTCTTCATCAGGGCCGACAGGTTGAGCACAGGGCCTGGTGCTCTCACCGCCGATGTCGATCATATCGGCGCCTTTTTCCTCCATTTCGAGTGCGCGTTCGACAGCCCTCTCGGTAGTGAAGAACATGTTCCCATCGGAAAAGGAATCCGGGGTAACATTGAGAATCCCCATGATACAGGCCCGGCGGGACATATCGATAATCCGGCCGCCGAACACCCAGGAGCGGCCAGAAACGGCTTCCATATCGAGAAAACGGAGGATATCCGCCGCCAGGGAAGGGAGCCCGAAAGCATGCTTCAGCAATCTGGCGCAGAGACTGTGCAACTGCTTGATCGTCCCCATCAGGATAACGGACGTCTCGGGACGGGAGCGGCCCGATCTCCCGCCGGCAACAGCGGCGTCACCCCCTAGCGACAGAAGCTCCTTTTTGAGGAGAGCGGCTTCCCCGGAGCCGATCTTTTCGATAAGGAGCAGCCGGTGGAGCATCTTCGGGCCCATGTTGCGGATACCGAAGGGGTCTATAGCGAGTGCCGCAAGTTCCCGCTCTGCATCACCCGGGGATTTGACCGTTAATGCCCTGATGGAATAGGCCATCGCTAGAGTGCGGCTTCTCCGGATACGGGAGTTCCCGAAGAATCGCCCCCCTTGACAATCACATCCACCTCCGCGCCGCTCAGATTTTCCTTCTCAAAGAGCTCGAGGGAGAGGCGGTGGAGCACTTCGATATTATCATTCAGGAGAAACAGGACCCGCTTGTAGGAATCATCCACGATATGCCTGATTTCCCCGTCGATCTCGACAGCCGTGGCCTCGCTGTAATTCTTGTGGGAAGCCATATCGCGACCGAGGAAAATCTGTTCATCCTTCTTCCCGAAAGTAACCGGCCCGAGTGTGTCGCTCATTCCCCACTCGCAGACCATCTTCCGGGCGATCTCCGTGGCCCGCTCAATATCGTTGCCGGCTCCGGTCGTCTTGCTCTTGAAGATGATTTCCTCGGCAGCCCTGCCCCCCATGAGCACGGCGATCCTGTTCAGGAGCACCTCCCGGGAATAGCTGTGCTTGTCCTCTGTGGGGAGCTGCATGGTAATGCCGAGCGCCATCCCCCGCGGGATGATGGATACCTTGTGGATCGGGTCGGTGCCCGGGATGAGCTTGGCCACCAGGGTGTGGCCCGCCTCATGATAGGCGGTATTCTTCTTCTCCTCCTCGGAAATGACCATGCTGCGGCGCTCCACGCCCATGAGCACCTTGTCCTTGGCGTCGTCGAAGTCCTGCATGTCGAGCATACTCTTGTCCTTGCGCGCCGCCAGCAGGGCCGCCTCATTGACCACATTGGACAGGTCGGCGCCGGAAAAGCCGGGAGTGCCGCGGGCGACAACCCCCAGGTCGACATCCGCGGCAAGGGGGGTCTTCTTGGCATGGACCTTGAGGATCATCTCCCGCCCCTTGACGTCGGGGCGGGGTACCACGACCTGGCGGTCGAACCGGCCGGGACGGAGCAGGGCCGGATCGAGGACATCGGGGCGGTTGGTGGCGGCTATCAGTATCACCCCTTCGTTGGATTCGAAGCCGTCCATTTCCACGAGCAGCTGATTCAGGGTCTGCTCACGCTCGTCGTGTCCGCCCCCCAGGCCTGCGCCGCGATGCCTCCCGACTGCATCTATCTCATCGACGAAAATGATGCAGGGTGCGTTCTTTTTCCCCTGCACGAACAGGTCGCGCACGCGGCTCGCGCCGACACCGACGAACATTTCCACAAAGTCGGAGCCTGAAATGGAAAAGAAGGGGACGCCCGCCTCTCCTGCGACAGCCCGGCCAAGGAGGGTCTTGCCGGTCCCCGGAGGGCCGACGAGGAGTACCCCCTTGGGGATTCTCCCCCCCAGCTTGGTGAATTTCTTGGGATCTTTCAGAAACTGGATGATTTCCTCCAGTTCCGCCTTCGCCTCATCCACTCCCTGTACATCTTCGAAGGTAATTTTTCCCTGCGCCTCGGTGAGGAGTTTGGCGCGGCTTTTACCGAAGGCCATGGCTTTACCGCCTCCCGACTGCATCTGCCGCATGAAGAATATCCAGACACCGACCAGCAGGATCAGCGGGAACCAGGAGATGAAAATCGAGAACCAGGAGAATTTTTCCTCTTCCGCCCGCGCTGAAATGGCGACCTTATTTTCGAGAAGCTTCTCAGACAGGAGGGCGTCGGCCGGCTTGTAGGTCTTGAAATCCTTGCCGTCGGTGAATTTCCCCCCGACGTCATTCCCCTGGATGGTGACGGAGGCGACCTTCCCCGCATCCACCGCGGTGATGAAATCGCTGTAGCTCAACTTCTCCTGAACCGCTTTCGGTTTGTTGAAGAGGTTAAACAGAAGGATCATCATGAGACTTATGACCAGCCAGAGCGCAATGTTCTTATAAAATTGATTCAAGGATACCCCCGTAGTCGGTGCCCGCCGGAATCTCCGGCGCGGCCCAGGTAAAATACCGATGTCTAAAATTTAAAAAAATATCATACATATGCCTGATTTACAAGTCCATTAAAGAATCCATATCGAGAATTTCGGCACGGACGGCCTTCCGGGTCCGCCCGGTAATACAAACTTCGGCGGAGGTTCTCAGGGTGCCCGCCCAGATCAGCCTCTCCCCGCTGAACACGAGGGGGATGCGGCGCCTTTCCCGAAGGGGGACCTTTTCGTCGATGAAAAGGTCTTTAACCTTCTTATGCCCCGTCATGCCGAGCGGAACAAGACGGTCCCCCGCCCTGAACGTCCTGACCAGCCAGGGGAAAGGAGCGGCGTCGGCGTCGAAACAGGCGGTTGCGGGAGAAAGCCCTCCCCATGCTTCGGGAGGAGGGCATTCCTCGATTACCAGGCTGTAGCCGCCGGGAAGGATATAGACGCCCGGGCCGTCGGCTGTCGTTTCGCAGGGCGCCGTTCTGTTCTCCACCGCTGCCGGGAAGAAGCAGAGCTCCGCGTAGCTCTTCGAAACCCGCAGCCCGTCCGGCAAGGAAAGAACCATCTGCGGCTTCCGGGCAAACACCATGGTGTCGATAGCGCGCAAATGAGCGGCAGCGATCCGCTCGAGGCCTCCCTTGACCAGCAAAACCGCCCGCCGGTAGAGTCGGAAGCGGACACCGGCCTGCTCCGCTGCGCAACCGGCCACCTGGATGGTCACTCTGCCGTGCCCGTCCCGGCCGTGACGGGCAAACGCGGCATCGGTAATCCCCTCCATGACCTCTTCGTCCCTGGCGAGGGCTTCGGCGGCAGCTACCAACCGACCGCTCACCGCGGGATTATAGGTAGCCAGGTACGGAAGCAGTCCAAGGCGGACCCGGTTGCGCAGAAAATCGGTAGCGGAGTTGGTGCTGTCATGGCGACAGCTCAATCCGCGCTGCCGGATATATTCTTCGATGTCACGGCGGGTTACGCCGAGGAGGGGCCGCACGAGCTTCCCGAAGCTTTTTGCGGAAATGCCGCAGAGGCCGGTCCCGCCCGCCCCGCGCAACAGCCTCATCAGGACCGTTTCCGCCTGGTCGTCGGCGTGATGGCCAAGAGCAATGGCAGCGGCACCATACCTGCAGGCGACATCGTCGAAAAAAGCGTATCTCGCCACCCTTCCCGCCTCTTCCAGGGAAAGCTTTTTCACGCGGCCGAGTTCCCGCACGTCAACGCGGGCGACCTCTGCCGGGAGTCCATAGCTGACGGCAAGCCGACGGACGAACGCCTCGTCGCCGTCCGCTTCAGGCCCGCGCAGGGCATGATTGAGGTGAGCGACGATAAGGC
>JBGPCQ010000049.1:0-18095 GCA_041481895.1 Geobacteraceae bacterium
AGGAAGAAGGCTACGAGGTAGCAACGGCAACCAGCGGTCTGGAAGCCCTCAACAGGGGGGGTGCCCAGCCGCCGGACCTCTTTCTCCTCGACCTGACGCTCCCGGGAATGGACGGCTATGACGTCTGCCTCCGCCTCAAAGCCCATACCGGCGCCGGTAATGTGCCGGTCCTGCTTGTCGTCCCTTCACTCTCCCGCATGGAACAGGTGAAAAGCTCCCGGGCAGGCGCAGATGGCTTTCTTGCCAAGCCCCCCGACATCGGTGAGATTCTCTTCAAGATCCGGTACCTGATCACCCAGAAGCTCAACTACGAATACCTGAAAAAGAGCTACGACATCGCCTTTTCCCAGGCCCGCACCGACCCCTTGACCGGGCTCTACAATCTGCGCCGGTTCTGGGAAGACCTCAACCGGGAGCTGGAGAGATCGCGCCGCTATAACCGTTTCTGTTCGCTCGCCATGCTGGACATCGACTATTTTAAACAGTTCAACGACCGTTTCGGCCACCTTCAGGGGGATGAAGTCCTGAAGCAGGCCGCGGAAATATTCAGGGAACATATCCGCAATTCGGACATTACGGCCCGTTACGGCGGCGAAGAGTTTGTCGTGATCATGCCGGAAACCGGCAAGGAAGTAGCCTTGCTGGTGGGGGAAAAACTGCGGAAAGCATTCGAGGAATACTCCTTCCCGCTTGAAGAGAGTCAGCCTGACGGACGTCTCACCATCAGCATCGGGATCGCCACGTTTCCCCAGGATGCGGCCGGTTCCAGGGAACTCGTGGATATGGCGGACCGGGCTCTTTACCGGGCCAAGGAAGAAGGGAGAAACCGCGTGACGGTCTGGGACAACCTGGAGTGACCGGGCGTCAGCCTTCAGCCTTCAGCAGGCAGCGCTGCCGGAACGGACAGTGGCTGCCGTCGCACCCCTCCCGCAAGCCGAAGTCCTCTTCAACGCTCCTTCGCCTGATGGCGTCCATGATCCGGAGGATCTGCGACTCGAAGGCCGGGACGTTACACTCCACGGCCTCTTCGTCTCCCCCCTTGAGGAAGAGCAGCTTCCCTTCTATCCTCCGCCCCGGCCATGCCCTGGTCAGGGCAAGCATATAGGTGCGGAGCTGGAACCGGTAACCCTCCAGTTCCGCATCGTCTTTTTTAAGATACTTGTAATCGTAGACCGTTACCAGTCCTGCTTCCGCCACCACCAGATCCATCGCCCCCCGGATGTAGTAACCGGCTTCGCCCGCCAGTTTCAGGATAAAAGGCCATTCCCGCATCACCTGCCTGCCTGCCAGTTCCCGCCCACGGGGAGAGGTTGCGAAGGCGACGACTTTGTCGATCACCTCTGCGACACCCGCATCATCCGGGTCGGAAGCGGCCGCAGCGGCTACCCGGATAGACCAGGCGCGCAGCGCCGCGGCATCGGCGGAAAAATCGATCCGCTCCAGGAGCAGGTGGGCAAAGTTCCCCTTTTCCAGGGGAGTCATCCCCCTGCCGGCGGATTTCTCCCGCGCGACGGGACTGCCGAGGAGTTCGGCAAAGAGCCCCTCGTCAAGCCCCATGACCGCCTTGTAAAAGTATTTCCGCGGGCAGTTCGCGTAATCCTCCAGCGCCGTGGGAGAGAAGACCATGGACGACGGGAGGGGAGCAGCAACATGGAGCGAACGACGCACCCCCTCCGCAACGTCTGCGGGTGAATATCTGCATGATCCATCCGCCGCTCGCTGCACGGACGGATCAGGGGGGAGTGGAACCGCCTGTTCCAATTCCCGGTCCTTTAGGCCCAATTGGTCCCCGGTCCCCGGTCCTTTAGGCCCAATTGGGTCCCGCTCCCGGAGGGATTCCTCCCTCGTCACTTTTACCAGGGAGGCCCCCTCTCCCTCGAGGAAGGCATCCACCCATTCCCGCCATGGTCCGCTCCTGTTTCTTCCCTGCTCTCCGGAGAGGACCAGGTAATCGCGGGCACGGGTCGTCGCCACGTAGAGGAGGCGCTTGAGCTCGGCCGCCTCCTTGCGGTTTCTGATCTCCGTGATGGCCCGGGACGCGAGGGTCGGCTCCCAGGCGCCTCCGATCGAGGCAAGTTTTACCCCCACGCCGCAGGCATCGTCATATTGGACCGGTGCATGATCGGCAGGGGAACCAGCGCCCAGTTCCGGGATAAAGACCACGGGGAATTCCAGCCCCTTGCTCTGATGGACCGTCATCAGGCGCACTACATCTTCCCCCTCGGCAGAGATGACCGCCTCCGCCTCGGTCGGCTCCATTTCCACCAGTTCGGCGAGATATGCGACGAAACCGCGCAGACCTCCTTCCCCCTCCCCCGTAAAGGAGCGGGAGAACTCGATCAGCTTCCGGAGATTGGCCGCCTTCTGTTCCCCCTGGAAGGTGGCGAGCAGGGATGAAGCGAAGTCGGTGCCGGTCAGGATCTCCTCCATGAGCTCAGCCAGGGTAAGCCGGTCGCGAAGAGGGCGCAAGCGTTCCATCAAGAGGGCAAGGGAATGGAGTTTGCCCCGGTCAAGGGGGTCGATGCGGTCCCAGGTTGAGTTTTGAGTCTTGAGTTTTGAGTTTTGAGCTACAACCGTTTCCCAGTAGCCAATCCCGCCGTTGAACCTTGACATCAGGTAGAGGGTCTCGTCGGAGACGCCGCACAAGGGGGAACGGAGAACACCGCCAAGGGCAGGGAGGTCGCCGCTGAATTCAAGGTAGCGGAGGAAATTGAGGAGGTCGAGCACCTCCTGGCAGCGGTAGAAGCCCTTCCCCTTGACCACATAATAGGGTATGGCGCATCTTCTCAACTCCTGCTCGAAGAGCTTGAGGTTGGTGAAGCGGCGAAAGAGGAGCGCAATGTCGCCGAACCGCACCCCCTTCTCACCCGACACCAGCCGGAGGATCCTCCGCGCAATAGCCCTCGCCTCAGCTCTCCGCCGCTCCCCGCTGGTTTCGCCCGATTCCACGGTCAAAAGCTCGACGCAGGGGAGGCCGTCCCAGTCCAGCCGCTGCGCCTGGAGGTGGTCCCCCTCTCCGTAGCGGACTTCAAAGGTGGGAATTTCCCGGTCCTTTGGGCCCAATCGGGTCCCATCCCCCATCACTTCGCTGAAGAGCTGGTTGACGAACGCGATGATCCCTTGCCGGGAGCGGAACGATTCCTGGAAGTAGAGGTTCTCTCCCCCTCGTGCGGCCGTTTCAGCCTGGGCGCGGCCAAACACGGATACGTCGGCACCCCGGAACAGATAGATGGACTGTTTCGGGTCGCCGACGATGAAGAGCCGCTGCCCCTCCCCGCAGAGGAGCTCCAGAAGCTCCTTCTGCAGCGGGTTGGTGTCCTGGAACTCGTCCACCATGAGCACCGGAAAGCGCCGCCGGCAGTCGTCCCTGATGGACGCATCGATTTTCAGCAGATTGCGCGCCTTGCCCTGGAGATCGTCGAAGTCGAGCGCGCCGCGCCGCGCCTTGCGGAGCCGGTAGGCCTGTTCCAGCCCCCCCGAGAGCACGAGAAGGGCGGAGGCTAAGGGGGTGCCTTTTAGCTGATGGAAGGATAGTCCCAATGATTCAAGGAAATCCCTAACCTCCTCGCGTAACCCGCCATCCTCCTTCCCCCAGCTCCCTTTCACGCATTCCAGCATCTTTCCCAAAAGCTCGGGGGTTTTCTCGCTATCTGCCGCAAGGGGTGCGGATTCGCACAGTTCCAGAAGAACCCGCTGCTTCCCGAGAAAGACCGGTTCTTTCCCCCCTTTGGTCTCCCTTCCCTTTATTGACGACCGCAGGCAGGCGGCAATGGCGGCCAGCCTTCCGGGGAGGGCAGTGAATGTTTCCCGGGCTGCGGTATCCCACTGCTCCGCCAGCCGGTGAAGTTCTTCGTCATCCATGCCGCTGGCGGAGCGCTTCCGGCGGAGATCGAGGAGATGCTCCCTGAGGCCTTTCCCGCGGCCCGCTCCGGAAAGGGGATACTGTTCCAGGAGGAGCCTGATCCCCGGAGTTTTGGCCTTCAATTCCCCTTCGATCACCTCGTCGAGCGCCCCCCTGAGCTCTCCCCAGGCGGCAAGCTCGTCCATGAGCGTGAAGGCGGGGTCGACGCCCGCTTCGGCCGGATTCTCCCTGAGGAGACGGGCGCAGAAGGCGTGAAACGTCGAGATGGAGGAGGTTGGAAGCGCCCGGAGATTTTCTTTCCAGAGCAGGGGGTTGTCCCCCCGCGCCAGCCGTTCTGCCATGCCGTTCCGCACCCGCTCCTTCATCTCCAGCGCCGCCTTGTCGGTAAAGGTTATGGCGACGATCTCCTCCACCGCCAACCGGCGGGAGAAGCTGGTCTCTCCGGCCAGCAGGCGGAGATAGAGCTCCACCAGCGCGGCCGTCTTGCCGGAGCCTGCCCCGGCGGAAACCACGATGTCGGTTTCGAAGGCGAAGACCTGCTGTTTTGTTGAGGACCATTCCATGTCAGACCTTGTTTCCGGGTTCCGTCACATCTATCCCGAAAGCCGCGCAAACCTCTGCGAACTCCTGGTCCACCGGTGCCGTCGCCGCTACCGGCCGTCCGTCCCGCGTCCGGAACGCCATGGCGCGGCAGTGGAGCATCATACGGGGGGCAGGGTCGCCGCCGTAGGTAGTGTCGCCGATGATGGGAAAGCCCGCGTGGACGAGGTGGACCCGGATCTGGTGGGTGCGGCCGGTCAGGGGGCGGGCTTCCAGGAGGGTCGCTCCCGAGCCCCGGGCGATCACCCGGAACAGGGTCGTCGCAGGCTTGCCGGGGAGCGCCACGCCGTACCGGAACTTGTTCAGCTTTGCGATCGGCGCATCCACCGTCCACTCATCTTCATCCGGGCTCCCCGGAACAACGGCCCAGTAGACCTTCTCCACCCCCCCCGTCTTCAGCAGGTACGAGATATGGGTGGCCGGCCGGCCTGACTTGGGGAAGAACATGACCCCCGAGGTCCCTTTGTCGAGGCGGTGTATCACCCGCGCCGGCTCCCTGATCCCCCGGGAGCGGAGGCAGACATCCACCGCATACTCCATGGTCCCCTTCAACTGGTAAGGGGTGCGCTGGGAATTTATCCCGACCGGCTTGTTCACCGCCAGGTAGTCCGGGTCCTCATAGAGGATATCGCCCGCGGTCAAGGCGAATTCAACACACCGCTCCGACTCCTGGAGGCCCAGCGCGACCTCCTCTCCTTCCCGGAGGGGGCGGGAGGCGACCCGGACCATGACCAGGGAAACGGCGCAGCCGCCCCAATCGATGATCTTCCTGATCCTCGTTTTGGAAAGCTCGGGAAAGAGGGCCTTGGCGCCGTCGTCCAGCCGCATCCCCACCTGTTCCGGTCCTACGACACCCCTGAGGATCATGACCGGAGCCCCTCCGCGCGGAACAGCGCCGCAATGGTCTTGCCGTCGCTGATCCGCCCATCGCGGGCCATGGCCAAAGCCTCCGCGAAGGTGACGCGCACGCACTCAATATCTTCGTAATCCTCCTGGCTGGCGTCGACCTGGATCAGGCCGGTGGCGAGAAACAGGTGGATCATTTCGTCAAACACCCCGGGCGATGGATGAATAAAACCGAGGGGAACAAGACTTCCGGCAATCAGGCCGGTCTCCTCCGCAAGCTCGCGCAGGCCGCACGCGGCCGGCTCCTCGCCGGGGGAGAGGCGCCCGGCAGGGAGTTCCATCATGACGGAGTCCACCGCCGGGCGGAGCTGCCTGATCAGGGTGACGGTACCGTCGCTGTGGAGCGGCAGCACCGCAACACCTCCGGGATGCCGCACCACCTGGTAGGTATGCCACCCCTTCTCCCCTATCCTGACGTCCATCTGTTCCAGATCCACCACGAGCCCCTCGAAGAGAATGGCCCTGTTGCGTGTTTCCATGGTATCGGTTCTCCCTGTGCACTGTCGCTTTGCGATAATTAGTGTCCATCCGGAAACTCCGGATGTGACACTAGCAGTTTCCATTTGGGAAACGAGGGATTTTTCGTCCTGGCTAGGAAATCAAGGGGTTGCGCGGAGGCGTACATCGGTACGCCGCACAAGCAACCCTGAAGATTGACACCGCCAGGGCGGAAAAGAACCGTTTCCGGATGGAAACTAAATAACATTATCCTGCGGGTATGGGAAGAGGTGATTTACGGTAGCCGCTCTTTACAGAGGCAGACCGCGTGCTATGATTAAGGTAAACTATCCGCTTGAGAAGGAGGAAATCATGTACGGTCAGGACAGGGTCTACAAAAAGGTGGAAATAGTCGGGGTTTCCAAAAACGGATTCGAGGAGGCGATCCAGGCGGGAGTCAGCAAGGCCCACAAGACCTTGGAGAAGCTCTCCTGGTTCGAGGTGGGAGATATCCGGGGCCATGTGGGGGATGACGGGGAAATCAAGGAGTGGCAGGTAGTGTTGAAGGTGTCATTCCAGCTCAAGGAATAAGAGAAAGCCTGATAAAGGGTAGGAACATAATGTGGTGGAATATTTCCCGCGTATCTGCTATTGTCGTGTGAATACACCAACATACGGCGAAAGGCGGAAAATATGGCACAGGCGAAGACAGGGGACAAGGTCAAGGTCCATTATACGGGAAGGCTGGAAGGGGGCGAAGTGTTCGACTCCTCCGATTGCCGCGAAGACGATTGCGGCTGCGAATCCGGGCCGCTGGAATTCACCATCGGCGACGGGAACGTCATACCCGGGTTCGATCAGGCAATCATCGGGATGAACCCGGGCGATTCCAAGACTGTCGTCATCCCCGCCGACCAGGCTTATGGTGAGCGGATTGAAGAAATGGTGGCGGTGGTCGACCGGAAGGACATCCCGGCGGACCTTACCCTCGAAGAGGGCAGTCAGCTGGAAGTCACCCAGGAGGACGGCAACGCTTTCCCGGTTATCATCACGGAAGTGACTGAATCGACCGTGACCCTCGACGCCAATCATCCCCTGGCCGGGCGGGAGCTGACCTTCGATCTCCGGCTTGTGGAGATCGGCTGAGACGAAGTACACCATGACGGCAATAAAAAAGAGGGGGACAACCTGTCCTCCTCTTTTTTTATATGGTGATTTTCTTCCCCCTTTGCCAAAGGGGGGTGGAATCTGAATGTTCGCGCAACTGTTACCCTTCGGGGAGGAAGTGCTGCTCGTACAGGTCCTCCAGGGACTGGAGGTGGCGGGTCTCATCAGCCAGCAGCCGGTCGAAGACCGGGGCCATGGGCGCTCCGGCGCACCCCTGGGACATCCGCTTGTAGAAATCGATGGACCCCTTCTCCAGGTGAATGGCGTAGGCCAAGGCTTCCCGGGTATCCGATTCGGACGTGAGCACCTTCTTGGCCAGGGTATAGTCGAGGTTCATGGTCGGGACCGGACGGTTCAGTTCCGCGTCTCCCCCCATGTTTCCGTCCAGGAGGGCTTTCTCCAGCTGGTGCTTGTGTTCCAGTTCATCCAGGGCCGCGTCCCGCAGGATTTCCTTGGCCCCCTTGTTGCTCACCGTGCGGATCGCTGCCAGGTAGTGCCTGAATCCCTCATCCTCCATCTTCACGGCCATCTCGATGGCGGCCTCAAACGTGTAGCAGACCTGTCCCTGCTCGTTCATCCGGTTCACCCTCCTGTTTCAACGGATTATCATAATCTTTTACCACAGCGGCGAGATAAGCACAAGTCTCTTGTATACAGTATACCAAACAATATCTTTAACGCGTAGACCTGAAGTGCAGAAGCGCGGAAATAAAAGTTTTGACTTTCCTTCCAGACGTGAGCGCTTCCGCGTTAAAGGAAAAACCGACGACCAGCAAACGCCGACAGCACTCAAGCTGGCATTGTATTACGCTTCCTCCCGCAGCCCCCCCTCCACGTACCGGCAGACACTCCCGAAATCGCAGAACTCGCACTCCTTCGGGGTGATCTGGAAGTCCCCCGTTTTCATTGACCGAACCTTCCCGCACAGGCGGTTTATAAAATTGTCATCCCCCAGGAGCAGTCGCTCCCCATGGTCGGTGCTGAAAAAACCGGTAAAGTCCTCTTTGCCATCGGTAAAGTCCCGGTCGAGGGGGTCGAGTTTGCGCAGCAGCCAGTAGCGGGCGGTGAAGCGGTCACAGGGCGCTTCTCCCTGCCCTGCCAAGGCACGGGCCGCCGCCAGGAGATAGACCGGCATCTGGAAAGAGGTCTCGCCGAGCTGCTCCTTTTTCAGGAAAGCCCGGTATTTGCCGCTATCCCCCCCCAGCTTGTAGTCCACCACCCTGAGCCTGCCGTCGCCCCCCCCGCGATCCACCCGGTCGATTGTGCCGGCCAGGAAAATCCGTGAGTCGTCCTCATCTGCCACTTCCAGATCATTGAAGGAATGCTCGAACAGGGTGGGAACAAAACCGGAATCGTCCTCCGCCTCCATCTCCACTACTTTGTCCAGAACTGTCCGGATTTTCCCCTTCTCGATCTCCCAGAGGAGCGGTTCGCCGGTGGTGTGCTCCTTCTCCCACCGAGCGAAGACCGACCCGGCCTCTTCATGGAGGATTTCCCTGGCTGCCGCAGCATCCGTCAGGGGGAGCAGCCCCTCGTCCCTGAGCCTCGTGAATAGTTCCCGGAGGATTTCATGGACCACGGTCCCCTCCTCCTTCGGCGCAAGTTCCATCTCCGGCTTTTCCAGTGTCACAAGCTTCAAAATCCGCCTGAGAAAATAGCGGAACGGGCAGCAGCCGAACTCTTCGAGGATGGTCGGGGCAAAGCGGTTACCCTCCGGAGACTCGTAAAAAGCACGGAGTTCTGCGGTGATGTCATCCCTCAGCAGCCTGCCGGTATACGGGGTGGAGAGCGCCGCGCGGACGGCTTTCCCCTCGGCCTGGAAAAACCGCTCCCGCTCTGCCTCCATCCCGGCATTGGCGGCGATCCGGGCGAGGGATTCCCTGAGCGGGAGGGCCTCGTCCTGGGACAGTGAGAAATGACGCTTGGCCGCCAGCGCGTTGAGGATTTCCTCCCGCTCCAGGCAGGACGCCGGTTCAGGTGTTGCGCCGGTTACCGGAAGACGCGTCTCGTCCAGGGCCACTTTCATAAGGAGCTCTTCCAGGAACGGGGAGCGGAGCATTGCGTTGCCCCGCCCGTCAACATGACTGTAGGAAAAGGTGAGGCATTGTCTGGCGCAGCCGATCGCCAGGAAGAAGAGGAGCGGCTCTTCCTCACCCTTCTCCCTGGCAGTCCGGAACAGACGGGTGCCGCTTATCCTCTGATAGAGGAGCTTGTCGCTGTCCTTGAAGAGGGGATGGCCGTCATGCCTGACGGGGCAGACTCCTTCATTGAGCCCTCCCATGAAGAGATGCGCGAAGCTGAGTCCCCGGGCGTCATGGAAGTTCAGGATGGCAACCCCGGCGCTCCTTTCCCCGGAAAGGAAGACTCCTTCCATCCCCTGCCCGAGGAGCGCCACGAAGTCGGCGGAGGAAAGTCGCTCGTCGGCCAGGCCGAGGGTCCGCATGTCCCCTTCCAGATCGTTCAGGACCTGCCGGAACAGGATGATTGCCGAGGCATCCCGCTTCAACGCCCGCGGGTCGGCGGCGTCGATGCCGCGCCGGTAGATGAGCCGCCGCTCGATAAAGCGCTCCAGGAGCTCGGTGAATTCCCGGAGGGTCTTTTCTCCGCCGAACTTCCTGATATCCCTGGTAATGGCCAGCAGCACCCTGCAGGCTGCCTCCTCTTTTGCCGGGCTCTTTCCGAGGTTTTTCAGGAAAGTTATTCTCTTCCCGATGACCTCCTCAACTCCGCCAAGGTTCTCGTCAATGTAGCCGGCAGCAACGAGGACCTCCTCGATCATGTCGGGGGAGACTTCGAACCGGGAACTGTCGAGGTAGGTTGACTTGACCAGCCCGAGCAGCTCCTCGCGGCCGAATCGGGACCGGACCGCGGCGAAGGGGGCAAGGCATGCCTGGACCAGCGGAGAGGTGAACAGGGGCGCGCCGCGGCGGTAGGAGACCGGTATCCGGTAGCGCCGGCAGACATCCTCCAGCATTGGACCGTACCCCTGCTGGTCTCTGAAAAGGACCGCAATATCGGCCGGGTCGGTCCCCTCTTCAAGAAGCGTCCTGATGCGCCGGCCAATCTCCTCGCACTCCCGGTAGGGTCCGGGAGCGGCAATGAGGGCCATTCCTCCGGGCGGTTCAAGCTTATGAGCGCTTTCCCCGTTGTCGACGAAAACCGCGGCAAGAAGCGGCGAAAGAAAAGTCCCCGCCGGCTCCGCGAAAGCGGGCTCCAGTTGCAGGTCGCTGTTATCAAGGGCTTCCACGGCCTCGGCCGTCCGGGAAACATAGGCATACAGGGGCTCCCGTTCAGGGTTCCAGGGAAGCCTGAGTTCCACGGGAAGACGCCGTGACAACTCGGCGAGCAGGGCAAGCTGCAGCGGGGTCAGATCGTAGATGCCGCTGCAGAGGACTGAGGTTCTTCCCGCACAGACCGGGGGGAGTGCGCCGCCGCTCCTGAGGTGCGCAAGAGCCGCCGATTCCGTGTCATAACCGGCAATGAGCCTCTTTTGGGCCAGGATTCCGGAAAACGCCCCATAGAGGACGGCAAGCTCGGAAAGCCTGCCTGAGTCCGGCATGCGGCGGATTACGGCAGCAAAACTGTCCGGCTCGATCATCGCCTGCTTCAGTTCGGTAAAGAGGGCATCGAGGGCATGAATAAAGCCGGGGAACTCCTTGAGAGCGGCAAAATGGCCCGCACCGTCCCGGTAGCGCTCCTGCACGATCTCCTCCAGGAGAAGCCGGCGGCCGACGTTGGAGATCGGTCTGAGCAGATCTCCGGTCATCCGGCAGATATCTTCGGCCAGTCGCCTGAGTGTCAGGGCTGGCGCCCCGAATAGGACACCGCACTCCTCGATGGCCTGCCGGTTGAATGCTTCGACAGCTGCTGCAGAAGGAAGAATATGGAGAGTTTCGGACATGCGGCGATTATAGCCCACATCCCTGCCGCTGGCAATCTGCCAATTTCAGGGTACAATTCTATACATCCAAAAACGACGGTTGGCCACGAATGAGACGAATAAACACGAATGTTTTTTAACCATAAATTTAAATCATGTGCGGTCGTAAATTTGGTCAGTGAGATCGCCACAGTTCCAGGGGGGCAACGATGAAAATTTTTCTTGCCGGCGGCACCGGCTTTATCGGCGGCCATGTATGCACGGCACTGCTGCAGAAGGGTCACGAGATACGGCTGCTCACTCACCGGAGGGGGGATGCCCGGGGAGACGGGGTGGAACAGATCGAGGGTGATGTGACACGGCCCGAAACTTTTGCAGACAGGGTCAAAGGGTGCGATGCGACGATAAATCTCGTCGGAATCATCAGGGAATTCTCCGGCAGGGGAGTTACTTTCGAGCGGCTCCACGTGGAGGCGACCAGGAACATCATCGCGGCCGCCAGGGAGGCAGGAGTGCCGCGCCACCTCCAGATGTCGGCCCTCGGCGCCAGGCCCGGCGCCGTATCCGCTTACCATCGTTCTAAATTTCGCGCCGAAGAGGACATGCGGAATTCGGGGCTCGACTGGACCATTTTCCGCCCCTCCATCGTGTTCGGTCCGGAGGACGATTTCGTCAACAAGCTCGCGGGGTTCATCAGGTCCTACCCGGTAACCCCGGTTATCGGCGACGGGAAATACCGGCTGCAGCCGATTGCCGCCGACGACGTGGCGCGCTGCTTTACCATGGCCCTGGAAATGCCGGAGACCGTGGGCCGGACCTACGAGCTGTGCGGTCCCGACCGCCTGCCGTACAACGACATGCTCGATATCATCGGCCGGATGCTGGGGAAGCGGCATGTGTCGAAGATTTTCAATCCACTCCCCCTCATGAAGGCTATTGTCCCCCTTCTGCAGGGTTTCTCCTTCTTTCCCGTCACCATGGACCAGATCCTCATGCTCACCGAAGAAAACATCTGCGACGGGAGCTGGCGGGAAACCTTCCGGTTCGAGCCGGAACGGTTCGAGCCGGGGGTAGCCCGCTATCTCAGGCCTTAAGGGGTGGACGACACGTAAGCATAATTATTGCGTAAACTGATTAGCACCAATCATCCGCCAAGTGTTACCCCCCTTTGGCAAAGGGGACCCAACGGCGGGCCTAAAGGGGCGGGGGGGATTTCTCTGCGGCAATCACAGGCAAATTCCCCTAAATCCCCCTTTGCCAAAGGGGGACTTGATCGACTCGGCCTGTTATCGGAAGATGAGTGCTAATCTAAGATTCACAAAAAAAGGAGTTCCCGTACATGAGTGATATTTTTGCGGTGGATGTTCTTGATTGGCGGCCGGTGCGGCCTGAAGTGACCTGCGGCGTGTACGGCAAGACCCTTCTGGAAGAGGGGGTGAAGATCGTGCTGACCCGCGTAGCACCCGGCGGCAGCTTTTCACCACACCGGGACCCTTACGGTCACCTGTTCTACTTCCTTGCCGGTGAAGGGATCGTCCGTGTCGAGGAGAGGGAGTCGCAGGCCGGGCCGGGGTTGGTTGTCCGCGTGGCGCCCGGTGAATCGCACTCCTATGAGAATACAGGACCCGAGGACCTGATGCTGATTTCCGCGAACGTGCCGCCCTGCTGAAAGGGGGCGGTCAGTAGTAACGTCACTGCTTCGAAGCTTTCCTGTTACTAAGGAAACGTTATCCATTTCAATGCCCCCTTTCCCCGTCATTCCCAACAATTCCATGCACGGCCGAAAAAATTTAATTTTAATGCAGGTTATCGCCTTTGTTGTACTGAAAGTGGCGAGTTTTGGTCACCACCTTGTGGCGGTTTTCTGCCAATCACCATTGAGATAAAAGCTTCAAGGCGTGTAACACGTAGGTAAAACATTGTATTATCACCGCGTTAAAAACGGTAACGATATGGCACTGCATTTGCTAAAGAATTATAGAGCAACTGGACAGACCTGAAGATACCCCTCCGCAAAAGGCAGGTAATTAAATATAAATCACTGTTTGCGTCTGTAAACACCATACTTTATGTGCTGTGAAAGGAGTAGCAGATGAGAGGGAAAAAGATTTACAAGCATTTGTATTTCCAGGTGTTGGTGGCAATTGCCATCGGTGTGTTGCTCGGGTATTTTGCCCCGGAAACGGGCACGGCCATGAAACCCCTTGGTGACGGCTTCATCAAGCTGATCAAGATGATCATCGCCCCGATCATTTTCTGTACCGTCGTGTCCGGCATCGCCGGCATGGAGGACATGAAGAAGGTGGGCCGGGTCGGCGGCAAGGCCCTGCTCTACTTCGAGATCGTCAGTTCCCTGGCGCTCGTGATCGGCCTGGCAATCGTCACCATCGTGCAGCCGGGCGTCGGCTTCAATGCCGACGTGACCAAGCTCGACACGAAGGCCTTGGCCTCCTATACTACCGGAGCCAAGTCCCTCAGCACGACCGACTTCGTGATGAATATCATCCCCAGCAGCGTGGTCGATGCCTTCGCCAAGGGAGACATCCTCCAGGTGCTCTTCTTCGCCCTCCTCTTCGGCTTTGCCCTGTCCGCCTTCGGCGAAAAGGGAAAACCGGTCGCCAGGCTCATCGACCAACTCAGCCACATCCTGTTCGGGATCGTCGGCATCATCATGAAAGTGGCCCCCATCGGCGCATTCGGCGCCATGGCCTTCACCATCGGCAAGTTCGGCCTCGGCTCCCTCGCCAAGCTCGGGATGCTCATGGGAAGTTTTTATGCCACCTGCCTCATATTCATCTTCCTGGTGCTCGGCTCCATCTGCAAGATGTGCGGCTTCAGCATCATCAAATTCATCAAGTACATAAAGGAAGAGCTCCTCATCGTCCTCGGCACCTCATCATCCGAGTCGGTGCTGCCGCGCATGATGGCAAAGATGGAAAACCTCGGCTGCACCAAGTCGGTGGTCGGCCTGGTCATCCCGACCGGCTACTCCTTCAACCTGGACGGCACCTCCATCTACCTGACCATGGCGGCGGTGTTCGTCGCCCAGGCGACCAACACGCCGCTTACCCTGACCCAGACCCTCACCATCCTGGCAGTGCTGCTGCTTACTTCCAAGGGAGCTGCTGCAGTCACCGGCGGCGGCTTCATCACCCTGGCGGCCACCTTCGCAGCGATCCCCACCATCCCGGTGGCAGGCCTGGCCCTGATCCTCGGCATCGACCGCTTCATGTCCGAGGCACGCGCCCTGACCAATCTGGTCGGTAACGGCGTGGCGACCGTGGTCGTTTCCAGATGGGAGAACGAACTGGATATGAACCGCATGGCAAGGGTGCTCAACAACGAAACGGACCTGGAGGCGGAAGAGCCCGAACAGGCAATGGATGAAGAGCTGTTGCCGGATGGCGTTCAGATCGCGACTGCTGCTGAATAAGGCGCGTTAACTCCCTTGAAAAAGGCCGCCCCCTGCCGGGAGCGGCCTTTTTCATATCGTTCGAATAAATCAGACACCCCAAAAAATGGGCCAATTCCCGGGGGACGTCAGGAAGCCGCCACCTTCACCGCCGCCTCCCGCTCCCTATCCTTACTGTGGTCGCGGGCAATGAGCATGTAGATGGAGGGGACGACGAAGAGGGTGAAGAGGGTACCGACGAACATTCCGCCTACCAGCACCAGACCGATAGAGTTCCTGGCGGCCGCGCCTGCTCCCGAAACCAGAGTCAGGGGAAAGTGGCCGGCGATGGTGGCGGCGCTGGTCATCAGAATCGGCCGGAGACGGGTCATGGCCGCTTCGCGCACCGCCTCCAGCTTGGGATGACCGTCAAGCTGGAGCCTGTTGGCGAACTCGACGATCAGGATGCCGTTCTTGGAAACCAGACCCACCAGAGTGACCAGGCCGACCTGGGAGTAGATGTTGAGGGTGGTGGTCCACCCCTTGGTCCAGAAGGCGACGTTCGGGTCGGGCATCTTCAGGAAGGTGAAAATGAGTGCGCCGAACATGGCCAGCGGCACCGAGCCGGCCAGGATGACGAAGGGGTCGCGGAAGCTGTTGAACTGGGCCGCCAGCACCAGGAAGATCAGGATGACGGCCAGTCCGAAGGCGGGGAGGAATTTGTTCCCCTCGGTGCGGAGCTGGCGCGACTCGCCGGTGTAGTCGAGCTTGTATCCCTTGGGGAGGATCTTGCCCGCTTCACCCTCCAGGTAACGGAGCGCTTCGTCCAGCGGCCGGATCGCCACACCGCTGATCTTGACGGCGTTCAGCTGCTGGAAGCGGTTGAGGGAGCGGGGGACGACCGATTCTTTCAGAGTGGCGATGGTGCTCAAGGGGATCAGCTTGCCGTTGGGTCCGGTAACGTAAACCGACTTCAACTGGTCCGGATTGAGACGGCCGATCCGCTCGATCTGCGGGATAACCTTGTAGCTCCGCCCGGCGATGTCGAAGCGGTTGACGAAATCGCCCCCCACCATTCCTCCCATGTCGGCACTGATCTGTTGCAGGTTGAGCCCCAGGTCGGCAACCTTGTCCCGGTCGATGACAAACTCGGTCTGGGGCTGGTCGATCTTCACGTCGATGAGCGGCGGGAAGGCAAACATGCCGCTTTTCATCGCCTTCATCTGGATCTGGCGGGCGAAATCGAGGATCTCGCCGGTCTCGGCCGTGGAGGCGAGGATGAACTCCACCGGGAACTGGCCGCCGCCGGGGAGGGCCGGCGGCGTCACCGGGAACATCTGGATGCCGGGAATCGCCTGCAGCTTCTGCTGCACTTCGGGCATGATCTGGAAGATGGTCCGTTTCCGCTTGTCCCACGGCTTGGTGACCAGGCCGCCGAAACCGGAGCTGGGGAAGGTTATCTGGAAAGTGAATTCGGTCTCCGGCACACCCATGAAGATCTGGTTGGCCGCCGCGGCGAAGCGGCTGTTCTGGTCGAGGGTCGAGTTGGCCGCGGCGTCCAGGATGCCGAAAATAACCCCCTGGTCCTCGGTCGGCGCCAGTTCCCTGGCAGACATGGTGAACAGGGGGATGGTCATCAGAGAGATCACGATCCAGACCGTATAGACCGCCGGGCGGGCCTTCAGGGTGACGTCAAGGAGGCGGCCGTAGAAGTTTCTCAGGCGCTTGAAGTCGCGGGAGATGCGGCCCGCCAGGCCGTGCTCTTCGAGGCCCGGCTTCAGCAGCTTGGCCGACATCACCGGCGACAGGGTCAGGGCCACGATGCCGGAGATGGTGACCGCTCCGGCCAGGGTGAAGGCGAATTCGCGGAACAGGGAACCGGTCAGCCCCCCTTGCAGGCCGATGGGAAGGTAGACCGCCGCCAGGGTGATGGTCATGGCGATGATCGGACCCACCAGTTCGCGGGCGCCGAGCAGGGCCGCCTCCATGGGAGATTTCCCCAGCCCCAGGTGACGTTCCACATTCTCCACCACTACGATGGCGTCGTCAACCACCAGACCGACCGAGAGGACCACAGCCAGCAGGGTGAGGAGGTTGACCGTGAAGCCGAAGGCCTGCATCAGGAAGACGGCGCCGATCAGCGAGACCGGGATGGCCACCACCGGAATGAGGACTGCGCGGAAGGAGCCGAGAAAGAGGAAGATGACGATCATGACGATCAGCAGCGTGTCGCCGAGGGTCTTCAGGACTTCATGAATGGCGTTGGTGATGTATTTGGTCCCGTCGTAGGCGACGCGGGACTGCATGCCGCTCGGAAGATCGCGCTGGATGGCGGCCATCTCCGTATGCACCCGCTTGATGACATCCAGGGAATTGGCGTTGGGAAGCGGCCAGACCCCTATAAAAACGGCGGTCTGACCGGAGAAGTGGACCTCGGTATCGTAGTCCTCCGCCCCCAGCACCACGTCGGCGATGTCCGCCAGCCGCACGATGCTGCCGTTCTGGTCGCGCACCGCCAGCCGCCTGAACTCATCCACCGTGCTCAGGTTGGTGTTGGCGGTCAGGTTGACCTGGATGTAGGCCCCCTTGCTCCGCCCCAGAGCCGCCAGGGAGTTGTTGACCGCCAGCGCCTGGCGTACCTGGGCCGGGCTGATGTTGAAGGCGGCCATCCGCTCGGGCTTCAGCCAGATCCGCATGGCAAAGGTGCGGGCGCCGAGGATGTCGGCCCGCTGCACCCCTTCGATGGCCGACAGGCGGGGCTGGACAACGCGCACCAGGTATTCGGTGATCTCGTTCTGTTTGAGCAGGTCGGAAGTGAAGCTGAGGTATGCGGAGGCGAACTGGCTGTCTGCCGATTCGATATTGATGATCGGCACTTCCGCTTCGGGGGGGAGATCGCGGCGCACCTGGTCCACCTTGGAACTGATCTCGGCCAGCGCCCTGGTGGCATCGTAATTGATCTTGAGCCGTATCTTGATTGTGGAGAGACCGAGCGCACTCTGCGACTCCATGTAATCGATGCCGTCGGCGGCGGCAATGGCCCGCTCGAGCGGCGTGGTGACGAAGCCCCGAACGAGATCGGCGCTGGCTCCCACGTAGACGGTGGTGACGGTGACCGCCGCGTTTTCGCTGCGGGGGTACTGGCGCACGTTAAGGGATCGTATCGCCTGCAGGCCGGCAATGATGATGATCAGGTTGACCACCAGGGCCAGGACGGGGCGCCGGATGAAGAGATCGGTGATTTTCATGGGTCAGTTGTTTTCCGGTTTGGGCGACTTCTGGAAGGGGGGAGCGAGTTTGTTGTCGATTACAACAGCCTGGCCGTTACGCAGCTTGAAAACTCCCGTGCTGACAATGGTCTCACCATCCTTGATGCCGCTGGTGACGGCCACGAAGTCTCCCCGCTTCTCCCCGAGACGGACGAACTGCTGGCGCAATGCCTTCCCCTCTTTCCCACCCTTGTCATCCTTTTTATCTTCCACAACGAAAACCGAGTCGCCGTAAGGGGCATAGAGCACTGCCGTGGCCGGGAGGGCCAGCACCTGCCGGCGTGCGGGGAGACCGACCGCCACGTTGACGAACATGCCGGGTCGAAGTTTTTCGGCGCGGTTGGAAAGCGTCGCCTCCACCTTGATATTACGGGTATCCGCGTCGACCTGGGGGCTGATGGCAGTGATCCGCCCCTCGATGGTCTCTCCCGGCAGGGCATCCCCTGTAACCCGGACCGGCAGGCCGGGGTGTACCTGGCTGAGCAGCTGCTGCGGCAGGGTAAAGTCCACATAGATCGGGTCCAGCGCCTGCAGGGTGACGATGGGGTCCCCCTCCCGGAGGATCTGGCCAAGATTGACCTG
>JBGPCQ010000050.1:0-18083 GCA_041481895.1 Geobacteraceae bacterium
ACACCGCGGCCATGGGGCGGCTTCTCGGCCGGCAGTACCTGGACTCCGTCACCGTGCGCGTTCAGGACGGGCTGTCGAATCAGGCTGCCGAGCAGAACATCGTCCGGCTCCTCACCCAGCGCCACGGCAGCAAGGACTTCTACACCAGCAGCAGCGACACGATCCTGAAGACCGTGAACAAGACCACGGCAACGCTGACGCTCCTGATTTCCGCCATTGCCGTGATCTCGCTGATAGTGGGAGGAATCGGAGTAATGAACATCATGCTGGTATCGGTGACTGAAAGGACTCACGAAATCGGCATCCGGATGGCGGTAGGGGCGAGGCAGAGCGACATCCTACAACAGTTTCTGATTGAGGCGGTCCTGGTCTGCCTTATTGGCGGTCTGATCGGCATTCTCCTCTCCTATGGAGTGGGGCTAATTTTTCCGCTCTTTGTCACCGCAATAGTTATGAAATTTTCAACTGCATCGATTGCAGCTGCATTTATCTGCTCTTCGTTGATCGGAGTCCTGTTCGGTTTCCTGCCGGCACGTAATGCAGCCGGACTCGACCCTATTGAAGCGCTGGCGAGGGAGTAAATAAACATGACCATTTCATTCAGATATAGAAGCCGGAACGCAATCACCATGGTTCTTGCAGGCTCCCTCTTGTGCGGCTGCTGCCTGCTGCCGCGCAGCGAGTTCAAGCAGCCGCAGGTTTCCCTGCCGGAGAAATGGCAAGGCCAGGCGGTAACCGGCACATCCATGGCAAACGGGGAAAAATGGTGGAAGAACTTCAACGATCCCCTGCTTGATGTGTTGATTGACCGGGCACTCCGTACCAATAACGACCTGGCGGCAGCAACGATCAAGGTCCGGCGGGCCAGATTGCAGTCGGGACTGATCGATACCAACCTGACTCCTTCGGTAACTGCAGGTGCCAACAGTAACCACACACGTGATCTGAAAAATGGCAGCAGTTCTCAGACCCATAGTATCACCGGATCGCTCAGCTACGAGGTGGATCTCTGGGGAAAGCTCGCCAGCGCACGTGATGCCGGTCGCTGGGAGGCGGAGGCCACCGAAGTTGACCGGCAGAATACGGCGCTGTCGCTGATAGGCACCACCGCAGCTGCGTACTGGCAGACTGCCTTCCTGAATCAGCGTATCACGTCCAGCGATGCGAGCATTACCTATGCGGAAAAAGCACTCGAACTGGTCCAGGCGAAATCTCGAGCCGGCGCTGTTTCGTCTATCGATCTGGTCCAGGCCCGACAAGCAGTTGCCACCCAGAAAGCCAATCGGACCCAGTTGCTGCGGCAGCGGACCGAAGCGCGAAATGCACTGGCAATCCTGTTTGACCAGGCGCCGCAATATAGTGTAACCGAACGCCAGCAATTACCTGATGGGCCTCTCCCCACTGTCGAGGCCGGTTTGCCGTCCAGCCTGCTGGGCCGGAGACCTGACCTTCGCGCTGCGGAGCTGCGTCTGCGGGAATATCTGGCCAACGTCGATGTAAGCCGTGCCAGTGCCTATCCGTCGTTCACCCTGACCGGCAGCCTGGGCGGCAGCAGCACCAGCCTCACGAGCGTGGTGCAGAATCCGATCGCCGCCTTGGGGGTGGGGCTGGTATTGCCATTCGTGCAGTGGAACACCACGCAATTGACCATCAAAGTTTCGCAAACGTTCTATGAAGAGTCTGCTGTCAATTTCCGGCAGACGCTCTACCAGGCGCTGGGCGATGTGGAAAATGCCCTGTCTGCTCATGCCCAGTATGAGGCGCAGAGAATCCACTTGGAACAGGCTCTGGCCATGTCGAAGGAAGCCGAACAATTGGCTGAAATTCGTTACCGTGCAGGTGCGACTGGTATGCAATCGTGGTTGGATGAGCAGGAGCGCCGCCGCACTGTCGAGACGACGCTGGCCGAAAATCGCTTGAACAGGCTCAATAACTTGATGAAGCTTTACCAGTCACTCGGCGGGGATCTGCGGGCAGCAGGATTGCAGACACAGAAATCAGGAGGAATAGATGACGCACATAGGACTTCAGATGGATAAACCCGGCAGAAAATAGAGCAAGGCTCGTGAGAACGGGGCCGTTACTTCGAAACGTACACCTCCCAGGTATATCCATTGCCGCTGAACCTGACCCGGTCGCTGAAAATCTCCTCTACCTGCATCTCCTGAACGGACATTCCCCTCCGAACCAGAATGCCATTGACCACCGCAACGCTCGCGGCCGGGTCGTCCTGCAGGGCGATGCCGTTAACTTTCACGCCGGGTGGCGGCGAACCGGAAGGTTCCCGGCTAACGTGCTGCGTTCGGGGGAGTTGTGCCACCCGCGAATTCCGGGAAGGGAGCGGCGCTTCACCGGCTGATCTTTTTTCACCGGGAGCGGGCAAGGCCGAATTGTTGCCGGCGTCACCCTGTTCTGCCGGTGCATTTCCGCCCGGAGTGGGAGTTGCTGCAGCGGGGAGGGGTGGATTGGTCAGGGGCCGGTCGGCCTGATCCGCCCGGGGTGCCTCTCCCGGCAGGGAGGAGCGGGCCGGGGTGGGGGAAGCGGGATCGTGCCGGAGCAGAAGATAGGTAATACCGCATCCGGCAACAAACACGAGGAGCATGGCCGTCAGCTTCAGGGTCTTGCGTGAAATCCGTGGGGATGATGCGCGATCCGGCGTGAGGAGTGCACTGTTGATATCATGCGGCCCTGAGCGTCGGGCTGTTTTCTCTTCTTCGAGTTTTTTCAACGCCTTAAGGATGAAGCTCATAACCGGTCTCCCTTCCCCGCTTCAGACAGGCGTGGAGTTGCGGCGCTGTTTGCAGCCTTGTACAGATGAATCAGGGTGTATGGCCCGGCTTTACCGGTAACCTTTATCCGCCGGGAGACCTGGAAGTCCCTGATCGCCCTGACCGTTGCCGCGTCGTAGAGGCCATTGGCCCTGAGGCCGGTAAAACCGGCTTTTCGCAATAATCCCTGGATTTTTTTAACAGCAGGTCCTGCCGCACCCTGGTCCAGCGTGGGGGGGATATTCTCGCTGTTTCGCCAGATTATCCAGGCGTGGCCCGACCAGAGGGGGAGGAACTCGCTCTTCGCGAAAGCAGTGCGCCCGAGAAGCGGCGGAGCTATGAGGATGCTTCCGTTCCGCGCCCCGGTGAGGGCGACAAGACAGCTGTTCTTGTCATCCCCGGGCGAAATGGCAAGAAGAGCAGGGTAATCGAGCAGGATGAGCTCATCGAGACTCCCGCTGAAGGGGGTCATCACCAGCCCCCTTTTACCCGCCTGCCGCCTGATTTCAGGTATAACGGGGGAGTACCCGTTCAAACGCCTGACGGGCGGAACGCGCCAGAGCGGCGCCAGCGCATTGAATGCCTGTACGGCACTTTTTGATTCACTCCGCACCGAGAGTTCGACCTGCAGGGTTTTCTTCATTGAAACAGCGCTGCTCAGGGCGGGAAATGCTGGCGACGCTGCGGGAGGCGGGTGGATGGCGGTCGGCGGCGGACCTGCCGTTGTGGCCGAACTTTTCCGGCCTGTCAATGAAGGGTAGCCAAAGATGATGCTCAGCAAAAGTGCGCAGAGGATAATGACCGCCCCCACCAGGAGCAGCGGCCGGAAAGGTCGTGCGGGTTTCAGCATGATGTCCCTGAATGCCAGTGTTGCAAAGCGGCCGGTAATTTTTCTGCTGTTTTCCGTATAGCCGATGAGAAGCGCCCGATCGCACAGCTGATTGATGAGCCGTGGAGTGCCTCGTGAATAGCGGTATATCCATCTGCACGCCGACGCGGTGAACTGGACCTTGCCCCGGCCGCCGGCAATTTCCAGACGATGTTCTATGTATACCCTCGAATCTTCCCGGTCGAGGGGCTTGAGGTGATAGCGAAGCGCAATCCGCTGGTTGATCTGCCGCAATTCGGGTTTTGCCAGGAGACGGCCCAGTTCGGGCTGACCGGCGAGGACAATCTGGATCAGTTTGTCGGCTTCGGTCTCGAGGTTGGAGATCAGGCGGATCTGCTCCAGCACGTCCGGCGCGAGGTTCTGCGCTTCATCTATGACCAGGACCACCGTTCGGCCGGCCGCGTTTTCCCGGAGCAGGAAGCGGTTCAATTCGTCGAGGAGTTCGGCGATGTTTCCCGAGGTTGCGGGAATCCCGTATTCATGGTTGATGGCACGCATGAGATCGACTGCCGACAGCGAAGGGTTGAAAATCAGGGCGGTCCGGCAGGCATCTTCACCGAGCTGCCCGAGGAGAGTGCGAAGGACCGTGGTTTTGCCGGTTCCGACCTCGCCGATAAGTTCAATGAAACCGAAATGATTATTGATGCCGTACAAAAGCAGGGCAAAAGCTTCCTTGTGGATTTTGCTGAAGAAGATGAAGCGGGGATTGGGAGTTATGGTGAAAGGTTTTTCGGTGAAGCCGTAAAAATCGAGATACATGACGGGACTCTACCCTGAATGACGGATTGGGAAACGGGTAAAATATTCCACAAAAACAAATATTTTACAACGATAATCCGACTGCGGAGAAATCGGTATGAAATTTCTCCGTATTCTATCTGCGGACGATTTATTTCACATTCCTACGAAAAAAGGGGGTAGCCGGTAATGGCTAACCCCTTGATGAATTGTGGTGGGCGATGCTGGGTTCGAACCAGCGACCCCTGCCGTGTGAAGGCAGTGCTCTCCCGCTGAGCTAATCGCCCGGTAAGACTAGAGATAACAAATGCCACTGTTTCTGTCAAGCCCGTTTATGCAGGGCATGAAGATGTTCGAGCCACATATCTTCAATAATTCATTACGGCAGGGCTGATAGACCTTGACAGCCAATCTGTTGACTTGATATATTTCATCTTGTCGAAAAAATACCGGCAAATTTTAAGGGAAAGTAAAAAACGGCAGTTCACAGGGGTATCGTGAAGCTCAATAAAGGCTGCATCCAGGTGTATACGGGGAACGGGAAAGGCAAGACTACGGCTGCTCTCGGGCTGGCGTTCAGAGCGGCAGGACGGGAGCTGATGGTTTGCATGATCCAGTTCATGAAGGGGGGAGGGCCCTACGGTGAACATCTTGCCGCACCCCGTCTGGCGCCCTGGCTGACGATTATCCAGACCGGCAGGGAAGGGTGGGTCAACAAGGACAATCCCGATCCGGAAGACAAGCGGCTGGCTGCGGAGGCGATGCAGACGGCTAAAAATGCGTTGACCGGCGGCAGATATGACCTGGTTATCCTCGACGAAATAAACGGGGCGGTTTCCTTCGGTCTGCTCAATGTGGATGAGGTCCTCGAACTTATCACCATGAAGCCCGCCGGGGTTGAACTTGTGCTGACCGGCAGAAACGCCGACGAAAAAATTATCGAGGCGGCCGATCTGGTCACCGAGATGAGGGAAATAAAGCATTACTACAAGGCCGGGGTAACGTCCCGGACCGGAATTGAAAAATAAGGAAGCCATCCGCACTTCCGTTCTATCAAAAGGAGATCGCTATGTCTGCAAGAAAACTGCGTGTATTAGTTGGTAAACCGGGACTGGACGGTCATGACCGGGGGGCGAAGATCATTGCCCGCGCTTTCCGGGATGCCGGCTTCGAGGTGATTTACACCGGGCTCCATCAGACGCCGGAACAGATCGTGTCGTCGGCCATTCAGGAAGACGTCGACTGTATCGGTCTCTCCATCCTTTCCGGTGCGCATAATACCCTGCTTCCCCGCGTCAGCGACCTGTTGAAGGAGAAGCAGGCGGACGATATCATTTTCTTTGCCGGCGGCGTGATTCCCGCCGAAGATATCCCGGGACTGAAAGGCGCCGGGGTCAGGGAAGTATTCACTCCCGGCACATCCACCGAAGACATCGTCTCATGGGTCAGGGACAACGTCCATCCGCGTGCCGTATAACCTGCAAAAAGCAGTTAGTCACCACTAAGCCACTAAGATCACTATGAAACCAAATAGTTGCGAAAATATCGGCAAGCACCAAACGGGTGAATCATAATTTTGAAAGATTCGGAATATGCATCTGTGTCTTTCTGATTAAACTTCGTGTCCTTAGTGTCTTAGTGGTGAGTCAAGTGCCGTTTCCAGGATAAAAGCAGCGCGGAAAATGGGAAGGGTGGAAGAACGGACGTTAACTCTGCATCCTGGAGCAAACGCTTGTGCGGCACTATGCGCCACAACGCTGAAACAGCGGGAGATGGAAACAGTTCTGGAAGGGAATCGCAATGTCCTTAGCTGAAATGGTTTTACAGGGAAATGTCCGTGCTGCCGCCCGGCTGATGCGCGATATAGACGACGGAATGAAGAGTTCCATCGCGGAAATGAAAACCCTCTATCCCCATACCGGGAACGCCTATATCATCGGGATCACCGGGCCTCCCGGGGCAGGCAAGTCAACTCTCGTGGACCAGTTGACGGCCGTTTACCGTCAACGGGGGAAAAGGGTCGGAATAGTGGCCGTGGATCCCACCAGTCCCTTCACCGGCGGAGCGATACTTGGCGACCGCATCCGTATGAACCGTCACGCAGACGACGCCGGCGTTTTTATTCGCAGCCTTGCCACGCGGGGACATCTGGGGGGGATTTCCCGCTCGACCGGGGATGTGGTAAACGTCATGGATGCAATGGGCATGGATGTTGTCATCATCGAAACCGTCGGGGTGGGGCAGGACGAGATCGATATTGTCCGGATGGCCCACACCACCGTCGTGGTTATGGTTCCGGGCATGGGAGACGACATCCAGGCAATCAAGGCAGGGATACTCGAAATCGGTGATCTGTTCGTGGTCAACAAGGCTGACCGGGATGAAGCGGACCGGACTGTGCGCGATCTGGCCATCATGCTTGAAATGAACCCCGACAAGGACCGGGGCTGGCGGCCAAAGGTCCTGAAAACCGAAGCAACCCGCAACCTGGGTATCGAGGAAGTGGTTGTCGAAATGGAGGAACATCGGGGCTACCTCCACACTTCCGGTACGATTAAGCATCTTCTGGAGGAAAAAAACGCCGCGCTTTTTATGGAGATATTAAAAGAACGGCTTTTTGCCGAGGCCTTTGACCATATCCGGGTGAACGGCAGGTTCCGTGAGATCATCGAAGGCATGATGTCCCGGCGCACGGACCCTTACTCTGCTGTTGAGGAGGTTCTGGCCGAAAGGTTCGGTATCGGGAAGGGGTGATCGCCACAAAGATGATCCCCTCTGTTGACCATTTGGTTCGAAAATGGTAACGTACTATATCAAGGTTGCTTCTCGCCGGCTATTCTATCGTGGAAAAGGAACCATGCTGCACAAGATAACATTTATTCTGGCTGCAGTTTTTTTTGCCGCCATTCTCGTCTACAAGCCTGCCGCCACGTCGGAACCCGCCGCCTCTCCCGCGGACAAGGCAAAGGAAGACCTGTCTAGGGTCGAATACCCGAGTCAGCAATCCATTGAATGGACCTCCCGGTTCATACTCCCCCAGGACAGCGTTGAAAAGCTCTTCGGCAAGGACTGGATCCATGTCGCCCGCTTTAACCGTGTTGACCGGCGCCACGTCTATCCCGGCATGACCATAAAGGTGCCGAAGGAGATGGAGCAGATCAGGAATTATTCACCTCTCCCGCTCCTCTACGAACCGGCACGGCGCCAGGAGAAGTACATTCTTATCAGCCTGAACGAACAATGGCTCGGCGCCTATGAGTATGGCAAGCTGAAGTTCTCCATGCCTGCGGCAACCGGCAGCGACGATCACAAGTCGCCGACCGGCCTGTTCAGGATCGATGCCCGCCACCGGACCCACACCTCCTCCCTCTACAAAACTGAAGATCAGCAGGCCCAGTATCCAATGGATTATGCAGTCCGATTTCACATGGAGGACAACGTTTCCTTCTGGATCCATGCGCGGGACCTTCCGGGCCGTCCCGGGTCACACGGGTGCATCGGTCTGTTTGACGAGACGATGCAGAACAGGGTCTACGGTATCCCGGAGCGGCCGGTACTTCTCGACGCCGAGAAATTGTATAGCTGGGCGGTGGGGGAGGACGACTACGAGGATGACACGGGAGCTCTGGAAGAGCTGGAGGACGGGCCGGTGGTCGAAATAATCGGCGACAACCCGAAGTATACAACCCCATTTTTATCCTTCCTGGCAAAGAAATAACCTATAAAAAGCAGTTTACCGCAGAGGAAGCAGAACAATACCAAGGGTTAAGGGCAGATAACCATTGTTGTATTTCATCCAAATGGTTAGTGGCCTCACTTCATTATGCTACTGATTTCTCTGCGAAACTCTGCGTCCTCTGTGGTTAAAATGCCGCTATTTGTATTAAGGGCCTGCCAAGAAATTACCTGATGTTAAACTCTAACTGTGTGATGCAAAGCTCATGGATTAAATACAAAAAAAAGCCGGAGCGTCCCCCGGCTGAAGAAAGGAGCACACATGGCAGGGTGTGCATCCGTGCAATTGTACTTGGTTAAGACCTCTAGCTTGTAACAGGTGCGAGGATCGAGGTGCGAAGTTGAAAACCCCGCTCCCCGATCCCCCTTCCCGCTTTATTTATTCAATCTCCGGGCCACCAGCGTTGCGGAATGCTCGACCTTGATGCCGATTCCCGCCGCTTCCAGGCCGCCTTCTATCTGTAGCTTGCAGCCGGGGCAGTCGACTGCGACCATGTCGGTTCCCGTCAGCTTGATGTTTTCCAGCTTGTTCTTCAGCACTTCCTGGGATATCTCCGGATACTTGATGGAGTATGATCCGCCGAAGCCGCAGCACTTGTCGCAGTCAGTCATCTCTGCAATATCCACCCCAACCAGTTCTTTCAGCACCTTTCTCGGCTCCTCGTAGACCCCGCAACCGCGCTTCAGGTGGCACGCGTCGTGATAGGTTACCGTTTCGGTCGCTTCCTTGTTTACTATCCCTGATTCCCCGATTTTCCGCGCGGCAAGCTCGGAGAAGTTGAAGACTTTTCCCGCCAGCTTTACTGCTTTTTTATGATATTCCGGTTCTTTTTCCAGGAGCTTCGGAAAATCATGCTTGAGCGACATGGTGCAGGTGGGGCAGATGGTGGCGATGTAGTCCGCCTCTTCCTCAAGGAGCACATCGGTATTGATTCTCGCCATATCCCGGGCTACATCCATTTCCCCTGAATAGCGGGCAGGGATGCCGCAGCAGGTCTGTTTCTGGGGAAATATCACCTCGTATCCCAGTTTTTCAAGGCTCTTCTTCGTGTCCATGCACATTTCCGGATAAACGAAGTCGGCCAGACATCCGGAGTAGAAGAGTACCTTTTCCCGTTTCGTGCTTCGATCTTCGAGCTTCGAGTATGATTCAAGAACCAGGTCGCGGAACGGCTTCTCCGCAATGGGGGGAAGAGAACGGTTGGCGGTTTCGCGGTTGAGTATCAGCGGCAGGTGACGGATACGCCCCCCTTCGCTCTGGAACGGCTTCTGGGCGAGATAGAGCGCCCGGAGGGTAGCATGGAACAATTTGCGGTTCTTCATCATGGTCCCGAACATGAATTTCTGGCCGATCGGTTTCCTGATCTTGTCCCGCAGATCGACGATCAAACCCATGATGTCGATCTTGGAAGCGCAGAGTTCGTTGCATTTCTTGCAGCCGATGCAGAGTTTGAGAATTTCCTCCGCCTTGTCGAAGCCATGGAAGAAGGGGGTGAGGACCAGGCCGATTCCGCCGACGTAGATATGGCCGAATACGTGGCCGCCGACGATCTCGTAAATGGGGCAGACATTGGCGCAGGCCCCGCATTTGACGCATTTCAGCGCTTCGGAGAAGTCGGGATCGGCGGCCAGCTTCAGTCTGCCGTTGTCCAGGAGCACTATGTGGAGTTCGCGGCCGTCGCCGGTTGGCCCCTTGATGAAGGAGACATACGAAGTAATCTTCTGCCCGGTGGCGTTTTTGGGAAGGATGTTGATCACGTCGAGCGCTTCCTTGAGGGAAGGGACGATCTTTTCTACTCCGATCAGGGCGATATGGGTATCCGGCAGTGTCGTGACGAGCCGTCCGTTCCCTTCGTTGGTGATGATACCGATGGTACCGGTATCGGCCATGGCCACGTTGGCCCCGGACATCCCGACCTGACCGGCGAGAAAGCCGCTCCGTAACGTTTCCCGGGCGGTCTGGACCAGGAACGGGATGTCGGGCGGGCAGTCGTGGCCGGTTTCCTTGGTGAACAGCTCGGCCACTTCTTCCTTGTTCTTGTGGATGGCCGGCATGACCATGTGGGAAGGCCGTTCCCCGGCCAGCTGGATGATCCATTCTCCCAGGTCGGTTTCCAGGCAGCGGATGCCGTTCTTCTCCAGGTAGGGGTTGAGCTCGATCTCCTCGGAGGTCATGGCCTTGGATTTTACCAGGAAATCGGCCCCCTTCGACTGGATGATATTAAGTATGGTTCGATTGGCTTCTTCCGGAGTAGAGCAGACATACACTTTCGCCCCTGTCTGTTCGGCCCTCGATTTGAAGCGGCTCACCAGATCGGGCAGTTCTTTCAGACCCGACTGCTTGGCTTCGGAGATGCGGCTGCGCAGTGTTTCGAAATCGACCCCGTCGAACGCCTTCGCCCGCGCCACCGGGTAGGCTGCGGCGAAGTTCTTCAGGGCGCGGCGCAAAAAGGTGTCATGTATCTTCTCGTTGATGATCTCTTTTCCCATGGCTTTATTCTCCTTCCAGAACAAGTACGTGTAATTCTTTGGGACCATGTACCCCGATGGTGAGGACCCGTTCAATGTCCGCTGTACGGGAAGGTCCCGTGGTAAGAGACAGGTATGCTGTTCCGGAAGATGAGAGTCCTTCGGCGATAAGGTTCTGCAGGTCGTACAGATCGGCAACGATTGTCGATGCTTTGAGGAACACCGCATGGATGAGCGGAAGGGCGGTGGCGCTCCGTTCTTTCGGGTCGGAAAGATCCAGGAGGATGCTGCCGGTCGCGGCGATGCCGGCCCGGGCAAAACTTACACACAGGCGTGTATCGGCATATTCATCGGGAGTTGCGAATACGGTTCCGTGGAAGGCTTCCCGTATTTCCGGCGTGAGGTATGAGGCGCTTACCGGATCTCCCCCTGCGAGCCCCTGCACATAGGAAACAGCTTCTGCAATTGTGGTAAAGCGTTTTACGCTTGTCCCTACCGCCTCTGCTGCCACTTGGAAATCTGCGAGCATAAAAACCCCCTTTTCGTAACAGGTAAAACCACTTTACATGTTCACAATAATCAGTTACAAGTCGGCTGTCAAGCTTTTTAGTGTAATCTAAAATATTTCTTGACAATATAAATGGAATAGGATAATTGGTATTACAAGTCAGTAAAACTTGATTCTATTTTAGGATATACGAAAGCGTTCAAAGCTGTCGATAACGTGCCCCCGGACACAAAATATACACGCAAAAACATCATGTTATAAAATTGTAACTCAAAATGGTCAGCAGTTCCGGAATCGGTGAAATTCACATTAACCCGCAAGGAAAGGAGAAGAAGTCATGCCATGGATTCAAATTTACACCCCGCAACTGTTAGGTGGTAGTCTCGGTTTGTCGGCCCTCGTTGCCGCCATTCCCCTCTTCATCATCGGCATTTGTCTTGCCGGCCTTAAAATGAAGGCCCACAAGGCTGGCCCCCTTGCCCTCGCTTCAGCGATTGCTATCGCCATATTCGTCTGGGGGATGCCGGCCAAGTTGGCGGCTTTGTCGAGCCTCCAGGGCGCTGCCTTCGGCCTCTTCCCGGTTTTTTATATCGTCGTCACCACTATCTTCCTCTATAACATCACCGTTAAGGGGGGCCAGTTTGAAATCATCCGCGCCTCCCTTGCCGGGGTGACCGCCGACCGGCGGCTGCAGGCGCTCCTCATCGCCTTCTGTTTCGGCGCCTTCATCGAGGGAGCGGCCGGATTCGGCACCCCGGTGGCCATCGCCGGCGCTACCCTGGTGGGGCTTGGTTTCCGTCCCCTCTACGCCGCCAGTGTCTGCCTGATTGCGAATACTGCGCCGGTCGCCTTCGGCGCTATCGGTATCCCGGTAGTTGCCCTGGCCGGCGTTATGGGGTATGGCGATGAGGGCTTGATGAAGCTCTCTACCATGGTCGGCCGCCAGCTCCCTTTCATCTCCGTAATTATACCGTTCTACGTGATCCTGATTATGGTCGGCTGGAAAAAGACCATCGAGGTCCTGCCCGCTATCATCACCTGCGGTGTTTCCTTTGCCGTCTGTCAGTGGGCTACCGCCAGTTACCTCGGCCCCTATCTCCCCGACATCATCTCTTCACTGGTGGCCATGGTGGCCCTGGTCCTCCTGCTCCGCGTATGGCATCCGAAAGAGAACTGGACCTTTGACCATGAGTCTGACATTGCTCTGAAAGAGCAGCACAACTACACAGCCGGCGAAGTTTTCCGCGCCTGGTCACCCTACCTTGCCCTCACCGTCATGGTTCTTCTCTGGGGGATTCCCTCCATCAAGGCCTCTCTCGACAAAAGTAAGGTGATGGTTACCGTCGAAGGCCTCCATAACAGCATCGTAAAGAAAGTCTCCAAGCCCGAGGACGGCCTGAAGAAAGCGGAAGCGGTCAAGGCCGAAATAGACAAGCAGCTTGCCGTGCTCTCCCCGGCTGACCCGAAACTGGCCGCACTGGCGGGCAAACTGACCGAGCTTAAAGTTCTGGAAGATCAGATTATCCCGGTGGAGCAGGGATTGGCCGGCAAAGGCGCCGTCCTGACCGACGAGCGGAACAAAGCGTTTGATGCCATCGCCAAGAAGAAGGGCGAGATCGTGAAAATGGCCAAGGAATTGTCTGCTCCCGCGGCCCCGGCAGTTACAGCCGGTGCACCTGCAGTCCCCGCCCCGGCGCCGTCGATTGCCAAGGACCAGTTCAAGCCCCTCGATAAAGCCCTCGGTGACCAGCTGCCGATCAAATTGGCCGCCATGTACGCTTTCAACTTCATGTCCGCCGCCGGCACCGCTATCCTGATCGCTGCCTTCCTCTCCGCGCTGCTCTGCGGCGTCGGCTTCGGCGATACTTTCAAAATCCTCGGGAAAACCCTCTATGATATGCGTTTCCCGGCAATCACCGTTGCCTCGGTGCTCAGCCTCGCCTATGTCATGAATGCCGCCGGAATGACCAACTGCCTCGGCCTCGTCTTTACCAAGACCGGCCATATCTTTCCGTTCATCGCGCCGTTCCTTGGCTGGCTCGGTGTCTTCCTGACCGGGTCCGACACCTCGAGTAACGTCCTCTTCGGCGGCCTGCAGAAGGCAACCGCCGAGCAGCTCGGCTTGAACCCTATCCTTATGGGCGCGGCCAACACGAGCGGCGGGGTCATGGGCAAAATGATCTCCCCGCAGTCCCTCGCCGTAGCCTGCGCCGCCTGCGGTATGGTGGGCGAAGAGGGGACCCTGTTCCGCTTTACCCTTAAACATTCAATATTTCTTACCGTCATTGTCGGCATAATAGTCTACCTTCAGGCGTACTTTCTTCCCTGGATGATCCCGTAGTGCAGAGAGAAGAATGGCAGAGAGGGGGTGGCCCATTGAGCCGCCCCCTCTCTAAAGTTCAGGACAAAGAGACAAAGATACACACCCTCGACAATCTGCCGGGGAAAATAAAGAAGTCGTACCGGGACTGAATGCCGGTTATTGGAAAGTGTAGGGGAGAGTAATAAATGGGAGCTATGAAACAACATCCAAGATACAATGTTGTGTCCATGAGGGTCTCCGATGAAGAGAAGGAGATGCTCGTTCAAATCATGTGCACCACCCGGAAGAGTCTGTCTGATATCATGAGGGAGGCGCTCCACCATCTGAAACCGGATATGGATTATTATTCTGACGAACTCGGATAGAATAATCTTTTTCTGGTGAGTGCATGCGTTTCATAAGACTGTTAACAGGAGAGGGGAACAGCTGATGGATAAGACTTTCATCGATGAATTGCGCAGAATAGTCGGCGGGCCTTATCTGCTTACCGACAAGGAGTCACTGGCCTGCTACAAGTACGATTCGACACCGGAACTGGAGAGCCTGCCCGGTGCAGTGCTTCTGCCCGGCACGTCGGAAGATGTGGCACGCATCATGCGCCTGTGCCACGGTGCCGGCGTCAGCGTCACGCCCCGCGGATCAGGCACCAACCTGTCGGGCGGCTCGCTTTCTGCCGGCGGGGTCGTCGTACAGACCAGCCGCCTGAACCGGATCATCGAGGTGGACGAGGAGAACCTTACCGCCACCGTCGAGACAGGTGTCATCACCAGTGCCCTGCACCGCGAGGTAGAGTCGCGCGGCCTGTTCTACCCACCCGATCCCGGCAGCATGAACATATCCACCATGGGCGGTAACGTGGCCGAGAATTCGGGCGGCCTGCGCGGCCTGAAGTATGGGGTCACCGCCGACTATGTCATGGGACTTGAAACCATTCTCGCTGACGGCGAACTGCTCCGAACCGGCGGCAAGGTCGTCAAGGACGTGGCCGGATACAGCCTCAACCCTCTGCTGGTTTCGTCCGAAGGCACGCTGGGGTTCTTCACCGGCATCACCGTCAAGCTCATCCCCAAACCGCAGGGCAAGATCACCATGCTGGCCCATTTCCCGGTGCTGCAGGATGCGGCCCTGGCGGTCTCGGCAATCATTGCCGCCAAGGTGATCCCCGCCACTCTCGAATTCCTCGATAAAGTTACCATCAAGTGCGTTGAGGACTACGCCCATGTTGGATTGCCGCTGGATGTGGACGCCGTGCTGCTGATCGAGGTGGATGGTCATCCCGTCGTGATTGCAGAGGAAGCCGCTGCGGTGGCCGAGATCTGCAAAAAACACCGCTGTTCATTTTTCCAGACGGCGAAAGATGCCGACGAGGCCCTCAAGCTCACTGCTGCCCGCCGTACGGCCCTTTCAGCCCTGGCCCGGCTCAAGCCGACTACCATCCTGGAGGACGCCACCGTGCCGCGCAGCTGTATCGCCGCCATGTTGAAGGTCATCCAGGATTCGGCAAAAAAATACAACGTCACCATCGGCACTTTCGGCCACGCCGGCGACGGTAACCTGCATCCCACCTGCCTGACCGACGAGCGCGACAAGGACGAAATCAAACGGGCCCACGCCGCCTTCGGGGAGATCTTCGACGCCGCCATCGCGATGGGAGGCACCATCACTGGCGAGCACGGCGTCGGGCTGGCCAAGAAGAAGTATCTGCCAAAGCTGGTCGGGGAGTCGGGTATCCGGGTCATGCGCGGCATAAAGCAGGCCTTCGACCCGAAAGGGATACTGAATCCGGGGAAAATATTTTAATACGGGTGCGGATTTCCGGAACCTGGCGGCGTTGGCCAGCGGAGTCCTCTTGTGCGGCGTAGCGTTGCTATGCCTCCGCGGGACTCCTTGTCTGCCTTGCCAGAACCCGAAACTCCACACCCGGTTGGTCACGGCTTCTTATGAGCTTAATTCGGCATTTAGCTGATACTTAGCCGGTTACGTTGCACGCTACACATCGCACGAGGTATTAACATGGACTACGTCAAACTTATCAACTGCATGCGTTGCGGGATGTGTCTGCCCGCTTGCCCGACCTACAGGGAAACCTTCCTTGAAACCGCCTCTCCCCGTGGTCGGGTCGCCCTGGTCCGCAAGCTGCAGGAAGGTGAACTGGATCAGTCGGAACGCCTTCTTGAATATCTAGCGCTCTGCCTGGACTGTCAGGCTTGCGCGTCTGCCTGCCCGTGCGGGGTCAATGCCGGCGAACTGGTGGCTGAGTTTACCTGTGAGCGCAAGGGGGAACTGGGGCTCTCCTTCATGGAAGACCTGATCCTGCGCAAGCTGGTGCCGCATCCCGACTGGCTCGAAGCGGCCATGACCCCGATGCGCCTGTACCAGCGTATCGGTCTGCAGAAGTTGGTCAGAAAACTCGGTATGCTCAAGATGTTCCCCAGCCAGCTGGAACGGATGGAAGGGCTGTTGCCTGACCTGCCCCCTCGACCGTTACGCCAGGAAATACAGGAGGTAACACCGGCTGTGGGGAAGGAGCGCGGGACGGTCGGGTTCTTCCTGGGATGCGTGATGAGTCTGGTCTTTTCCGAAGCCAGCCGCGCAACGATCACGCTGCTCTCCTCACTCGGCTACCGGGTCATCACCCCCCGGAACCAGGTCTGCTGCGGCGCCCCCAACATGCTTGGCGGCGACCTGGAGGGGCTGAAGAAGGCGGCCAGTACCAACGTGGAGATCTTCGGCGGCCACCAGGTGGACTTCATCGTCACCGACTGCGGCGGCTGCGGGGCCGAGCTGAAAAAATACGGCCATCACCTGTCCGGCGATGTGGCGGCTGAGGCTTTCAGCGCCAGAACCAGGGATATCTCCCAGTTGCTTGCTATGCATGCCGACGAGCTGCGTGCAATGCTGAAGCCTCTCCCCATTAAGGTTACCTGGCACGATCCCTGCCACATCGCCCACTGCCAGGGGATCCGGCGGGAGCCGCGAGCTTTGCTAGAGTTGATTCCCGGCCTGCAGTACGTCGAGCTGAGCGAGGCCGACGCTTGCTGCGGCAGCGCCGGCACCTACAATATTGCCAAACCGGAGATGTCGGACAGAATCCTGCAGCGTAAGCTGGACAACATTGCCGCCAGCGGCGCTGAGGTGCTGGTGACCGGCAACCCGGGGTGCCTCTTGCAACTGAAGAAAGGGCTTGCAGAGCATCTCCCCCGGGTGAGAATCATGCACCTGACGGAAGTACTGTCGAAAAGCATGGGAATCGTTTAGCGGCAGCTGCAGGAAGTATGCAACTGACGTAACCGAAAAAGAGTCAAGCGGGGTCAGTTGTCTGCGGAAACAAACCTCGATATAATTATGCATGAGGCTGCAACAATTCTGGCAAAACAGGTGGAACTGCTGAACATGGAAATGAAATCATTCATTATCTAGATTTATCCGGAGAGTAAAGATTAATTGCATATCTAATAAAATAATTGTATATGTAAAAGATTGTAATTAATCCATAAGTTGAGACGAAAATGATTTTTAAACCTATAAAACCGAAAAAAGTATCCTCGCAGATAGCGGAACAGATCCGCTCATCCATACTGAATGGTGAATTCAATCCGGGCGACAAACTGCCTCCTGAAAGGGAACTGGCCGAGATGTTCGGCGTTTCCCGTCCGTCCGTCAGGGAGGCGCTGAATATTCTTTCGTCAGCCGGTTTGGTTGAATCGTACCAGGGGGGCGGTACATTGGTTAAATCCCTCGTAGAGACGATTACAGGTCCGCCTCTCTCCGAGCTGATCAAGGTTGAGCAGGAAAGGGCGCAGGATGTCATCGAGGTGCGCAAGTGCATGGAAGGCTGGACCGCATATTATGCGGCGCAACGAGCCCTGCCCGATGATGTGCGAAGGCTCGAAAGCATCGTTGCGGAGATGGAGCGAAATCTTGACGGGTACAAGCCGTCGCAGGACCTAGACGCACATTTTCATATCGTCATTGCGCAGGCTACCCATAATATAGTCTGGTTGCACATGATGCAGAGCATTTTCGACGCCATGAAAGAGTTTCAGCAGAGTGTCTGGCGAGCTGTTTACTTGACGCAGGAAGACCACGAGAATCTTTTCCAGCACCATCGAGCGGTATTCGAGGCAATACGCGACAGAAACCCGCAAAAAGCGCAGGACGAGATGATTACCCATCTGACCTTTGCCGAGCAGAGAAGCAGCGCATATGTGAGACAGGTAAAAGAATAATACCGAGTTGCAATCAAAATGAGTACTAGGCGGCGAGAAGGGGGCGACGCAGACGTACAATAATAGTACGTTGAGGAGCCTACGACGACGCCAACAAAGCAATCGTTTGATTGCGACTTGATATACGTTTCAGAATGTGAATAGCCCCATGGTTGGATGACCGTGGGGCTATTTTTGTGCCGGTGGCGAAGACAGGCCCCGAACTCGCTTGTGTCCCGTGCGGTTAGTTCGCTGCACTAATTACGAGGGATTTCGGTTCCTGGCAAGGCGCGGTGACGCAGGCCTAGCAGGGGGGCTTAAGCCGAGGAGCCGCAACACAGCCAGGGGCCAAAAGCACCGTAATTTGAAGGAACGAATTAACCGCACGGGACACTAGGAGGAGTGGAATAGAAAAAGCCCCCGAACAGGGGGCTTTATTCTGGTG
>JBGPCQ010000051.1:0-17610 GCA_041481895.1 Geobacteraceae bacterium
GCCGTTGTGCCCCCTTTCTGCCGATTTTCGCCCCCATCGTGTGCAGTTTTTGCCGGTTTCTCGCCTATCTCAGTATGACGCCTCACAACCATCTCGGTAGTGATCTCGTTGATCGGCAGCTTCTGCCAGTCGGCAAAATGGTTTTTCATGTTGAGCTTGTAGCCGTCGATCGTATTCATCGCCAGCTTCTTCACCTCTAGGTACTTCTCGAAAACCTCCTTGAGCGTGACAGCTGCCTCCCTGGCTGTTCTTTTCTGCCGGTTCGGGTTCTCACCCTTCCCCATCCCCCTGAGCTTCCCCTTTGCTTCATCTCGGGCCGTCTCGGCGGTCCATGGGTTATGTTTGCCGATAGTATAACGGACCTTGCGACCGTTCACCCTCGTCATGACGAAGTAAGTCTTTGCCGCAGCGCTCGCCCTGACCCCGAAGCCTTTCAACGCGGTGTCAAAATAATCCACCTGTTCCCCGATCCCCACGGGGGGAAGTTTCTCAACAGCCAGCTTGGTTATCTTGATCGTCGGCATCGTCGCCTCCCTGGTACCTATTTTGTTTTTTCACGTTGCAGGTACCACATAGGTACCACAATAAAAGAAATTAGGCAATACCACAAGAAACAACTCAAGGTTTATATTCTTTGTTTATGGGGTTTTACAAGGTGTGACGAAACTGGGTAGGACTCAATTTACATGATGGAGAAATTGGTGTGGATAATCTTCTGCAGCTCTTCTATGCGCAGGAGGGCCTGCCTGATTTTCTCACGTTCGTCGGCAGACAGGTTATACGGGTTGAGATAATAGGAATCATTCTGGATACCCTTGACAACCTTGATTTGCAGAAGAATTCGATGCTTGGTCAAAATATGGTAAGCATCTTTCAGGTCGCTGGCGGTAACCGCCGAGAAGCTTTTCTCCTCTTGCAGGAGCTCGATACGACTGACAGTGTTGGTGGCGGGAATCCCCTGGTTGATCGCCAGGATGCGGACGTTCATGACCAGCGGAGCCCAGGCAAGAAGCTTCAGGTTAAATTCCCCTTTATGCTCCCCCGACCCCTCGGTCCAGAGGCGCTTAAGAAAACCGAGGGCCAGTTTCATTTCAGTTGCAGCTTTAGCCATTCCCCACAACACCTGGAAATAGTCCCGCTCCAGACCGCGGATTAGCTCGATCAGCGAATCCGCCAACTGCCTGTCCCCGGCGACATAGCGAGCATCGGAGAGGACAATGAGGTCCATCAGGTTCTTGGCATAATCCTCGTATTCGTAACGTACTATGGCAAGGAGCTTCTTCCTCCACTGGGTATATGATCCGCGCCAGGTGGGATTGACGGGCATTATGTCACCGGTGCATTTTTTAAAGCCTATGGCTGCCAGTCTTTCGACGAGAAATTCAGAGAACTCTCTGAAATAGTCGTCTGCTTCAGCTCCACCACCGTCGCCATAGACAATGAGATGGTCCTGGTCGGTAATGAGGGTCTGTTCGCCCCTCCCGTCGCTCCCCATGCTGACGAGGGCAAAGGGAACAGGGGGAGTACCTTTGCCACCCTTCACCATTTCGTCATTCACCAGCACGAGAGCCTTGTGAATCAGCATATCCCGATACCGGGTGCAGTGCTTGTGGAGCGAGGGGACTGACTGGCTTTTCAGGAAGCGCTCCATTTCCAGGTCATTAAGTCTGGCGTGGATTTCCTGGAGTAGCGGATATTCCCCGGCTTCGGATATCTTCTCAAGCAGAGCCGACTGACGGAGATCCAACCCCTCAGACCAATCGATCTCCTGGATGATGGTGCTGCGCAGGGCCTGGAGCAGACGAAGGCTTTCATCACTCTCGAGAAGCGGCAAAAACTTCCCCAGCTTCTCCATGAGACCGTCCAGGAAAGCTGTTTCAGGGAATTGGGATGCAATGTTCTGATTCGTCATAGGTTTTCCATAAAAAAAGGGGAAGGCATGCCTTCCCCAATTATATCACAACTGCTTACAGAATGTTATTGTTAGTGGTCAATGGCCTTGGCCATGCCGATGCCGGTGTTCTGGCGGACGTAGATCTCGTCGAACATCTCCTCGGATCGCCTGCTCGGGAAGGCCAGGGCAGCCAGGATGGCAGCGAGGAAGCCGGCCGGGATGCAGAAGATGCCGGGGTTCTTCAGCTTGAGAATAGGCTTGTCCAGACCCATGATCGACTTGCCGTCCTTGTTCGCTTCGTAGTCTTTGCGGCCCTTGTCGAGGGCTTTCGCATCTTTCTCGTCGAGGACCGCGCCCGGAGGCAGGGCGGCCTGCTTCTTCTCCATGGCCGTGACGACTTTCATCGCGCCGGCGGCGACGGTCTTCGGATAAGTCATGTTCGGGGAGACCATCACCAGGCCGATGGAGGTGACGGTGCCGACCACCAGGCCGGCGATAACTCCGGCGGTGTTCATCTTCCGCCAGAAGAGGGAGAGGACGACGACCGGCAGGTTGCCGGCAGAGGCGACGGCGAAGGCGAGCGCCACCAGGTGGGCGACGTTCTGCTTCTCGGCAGCAATGCCGATGACGATGCCGCAGGCGCCGACGATCATGGAGGTGACCCGGGCCGCCATGACCTGCTCGTGCTGGTCGGCATGGCCGTCCTTGATGATGTTGACGTAGATGTCGTGGGCGATGGCCGCGGAGGCTGCCAGAACCAGGCCGGAGACGACCGCCAGGATGGTGGCGAAGGCGACCGAGCAGAGGAAGGCGAGGAGCAGGTCGCCGATAACCGGGGCGATGTCGGCGCCCAACTGCTGGGCCAGCAGCAGGGTGGCCATGTTGCCGCCGGCGTCAACCTGGGTTATCCCCTGCGGCGTGACGTGGATGGCGGCGCCGAAGCCGAGGAGCGTCGTCAGGACGTAGAAGCCGCCGATGATGAACATGGCGATGATGACGGATTTCCGGGCCGCCTGGGCGGTCGGCACGGTGAAGAAGCGCATCAGGATGTGGGGCATGCCGGCGGTGCCGAGCACGAGCGCCATGCCGAGGGAGATCTGGTCGAGCGGCGCCTTCATGAAGAGACCCGGCTCGAGGAAACGCTGGCCGGCGTCCACGCCGTTCAGGATGATGCCGTCCTTCAGCACCAGCTTGGAGACGTGGTCCTGGATGTTCGGGCTGTTGACGATGTCGTTGAAGAACTGCATCGGGTTCATCCCCGCCTTGATCCCGACGAGGACGGAGAGGACCAGCGCGCCGCAAACGAGCAGGCCGGCCTTGATGATCTGGACCCAGGTGGTCGCCATCATGCCGCCGAAGACGACGTAGCCGACCATCAGGATGCCGACGCCGATGATGGCGGTCTTGTAGGGAACGCCGACGAGAAGGGCCATCAGTTTGCCTGCCCCGACCATCTGCGCGGTGAGGTAGAAGGTGGTAACCGCCACGGTGGCGATTGCGGCCACGGCGCGGACCGGCTTCGGCTCGGTGCGGAAGGAGAGAATGTCCCCCAGGGTGTACTTGCCCGCGTTGCGGCACGGCTCGGCGATGATCAGGAGCACGGTGATGTAGGCGACCAGCCAGCCGACCGAGTACATGAACCCGTCATAGCCGTAGAGGGAGATCATCCCGGAAATACCGAGGAAGGAAGCGGCCGACATGTAGTCGCCGGCGATCGCCCAGCCGTTCTGGGTGCCGGTGATCCCGCCCCCCGCGGCATAGAAGTCCGAGGTGGTCTTGGTCCGCTTGGCGGCCCAGACGACGACGCACAGGGTGATGCCGATGATGACCAGGAACATGGAGATGGTGATGACCTTGTTCGCCTTGAGTTCTTTCTTCTTGGCCGGGGCCGGAGCAGGCGCGGCGGCGGGCTGGGCCGGGTTGGCAGACGGCGCGGCCATGGTAGCGGGCGCGCCCGGAGCGGCCGGGGCAGCAGGTGCCGTCACGGCAGCGGGCGCTCCCGGAGCGGCCGGGGCTTTGGCCGGCTCGGCGGCATAGGCAAAGGTGCCCAGGAAGAGGGCCATGGTTACGGCGGCAAATAATTTATTCATTCTCTGAGCCTCCTTTACTTGAGTTCGTCGACCAGCTCACGGGTAAGCCGGTCGAAGTCTTTGTTGGCCACATGGGCGTAGTACATAGCGAGTCCCCAGGATACGAAGAACTGGGAAAGGGCGAAGATATACCCGAAATTGATGACCCCGATTATCTTGATCTTGAAGAGGCCCGGGGTATAGGCTGCGCCGATGGGGAGGAGGAAATAGTAGACGGTGGAAAAGATCCACCAGCCGAAAAGAAAAACGGTTTTTTTCCGGTGGAGTTCGACAAATTTCGGGTTCTTGGCTATCGCCGCCCAGTCGTACTGCTTTTCTGCCATGGTAGTTACTCCTTTCTTTAAATAGTCAGACCGTGGTGAAGCGGCGTCCAGCTTCCTTCATTTTCGGGTTATACCTCTGGATGTCTAACTTCGCCTCCTTTCCTGGGAGTAAAATCTGTTAACTACGCTCGTGCAAAACCGAACTTTTCCGAAAGCATTTCAGCCCCCTCCAGCAGTGAGGGTATAATCTCGTCTTCCAGACGTTCTGTAAACATCCTGACGGAAGGGCCAAGCATGGTAATGGCGCCGACGACCTTCCCGGCGTAATCCCTGACGGCAACAGCCACGCTGATTACACCTTCACCCAAGCCGCCGCTGTCAACCGCAACCCCCGTGGTGCGAATCTCATTCAATTCCGAAGCGAGACTCACCATGTCCAGACATTCTCCTTTACGCGCCCCCCTGTTGAACAATTTTTCCAGTAAATCCGTTGAATCGAGCGCCTTCATGACTTTACCGGCGGCAGTGGAAAAAAAGGGATAACTTTTACCGACCAGTGGGGCAGCCTTGACCTTCTGCTCGCAGTCAACCATATCCAGGAACAGCACTTCGTCACCTTTTATTACGGTCATATAAACAGCCTCATCATGCTTTTTGGCAAGTTTTTCCATGATGGGATGCGCATAATTGACCACATTCGAATTCATGAGGAATTTTTGGGCCAGAGCTACGGATGAAATCCCTAATTGATAGGTGCCGGTGACATCTTCCCGTTCCACGAGCTCCTTTTCGCAGAGCGTAGACAGCAGTCGGAATGTCTTGTTGCGGCTTAAGCCAACTCTTTGGGAAAGCTGGGCCAAAGATGGATTTGTCGCATGGTCCGCAAGAATTTCAAGCAACTCAAAAGCCTTGTTAACGTTCTGAACGGTATATATGGTACTCCTTGCAGGGATCATAACAGCCTCTCACTACAAAAATGGTGCAGATACTCCATGAATTCATGCCAGGCAGAGGTGGATACATCGCCGGTTGCGCAGTGAATCCCCGTACAGCGGCGCCTTGATCGTACTGCAGAAAGCATGTGCAGTCAGAGGTCATGCTTCAGGGGAATACAGCACAACTTGATACATTATCCCGGGAACAAAGATTCTCAGGAGCGTTGTGTGAAGAAAAAGGGTGGGGCTCGGAAAGAAGAGAGCGCAGCTGCATGAAATGTAACCGTGTATATGTCCTCATTGAATGACCTGAAAACCTGGTATGACCATGGCGGCTCACGATCTCGTCTCGTGCCGCGCATGCATCATTTTGGATTCAAATAATTTGTATTCCAAAGAAATATAACAATTTTTTATTATGGATGCAAGTTTTTTTTAAGAAACGAAAATAAATTCTAAACTTGCTGATTTTTATGGTAATTTATTTTTAACAACGTACTATTTTATGTCCAACAGCTATTTCAGATAAGGAGAACTACCACAATGATAGGCACTGCCAAGATGGTGGCGGACATAATTGACAACCTGCGCAGGGTTTTCCAGGTGATCAATGAACAATCGAAAAAAATTGAACGGGAGACCGGCCTGACCGGGCCGCAACTCTGGGCGATCAAGATAATTGCCGAGAGCGCTCCCATAAAAGTTTCAGCCTTGGCGCGCCGCATGTACCTTCACCCTGCAACCGTGGTGGGAATTCTTGATCGGCTTGAAGGGCACGGGTTGGTTACGCGGACACGTTCACTTGAGGACCGGAGAGTAGTCGAAATTGAATTAACTGATAAAGGGAAGATTCTGGTCGCCCAATCACCCGTGGTAGCCCAGGGGCTTTTGGTCAAGGGGCTCGAGCCGCTGCCGGAAGAAAAGCTTCTTCACATAGCCGAAGTTCTGGAACAGCTCGTCATGATACTCGGTGCTCAGGAAATCGCGCCCAAGCTCTTTTTCTCGCCTGAGGCAAACCTGCCTCGCACGGAGGGATGCTATAACGGGGAAGATACCTAGTGTCCATCCGGAATTTCCGTAGGGACACCAGCTAATCTATTTTCCTGACTCGGAACAGCTTCCCCGCCACAACCGCCAGGGGGGCGATGGCAATGCTGATCATTGCCCCCATCTTGGCCGCTCCCCGGATGGCAGGATCGGCGAAGGCCTCACCCGCTACGAACAGCGCCACGGTAAAGCCGATCCCGGCTATCATTCCCGCCAGGAGCAGTTCCTTTTTCCCGACTCGTTTCGGCAGGGGAAACCCGAACCATTCCCCTAAAACCCCCATAACAAATATCCCCCCCGTTTTGCCGGCCAGGAGCGCGACCAGGACCAGCCAGGTGGCGGTACCGACGCCGGACAGCCGGACGCCGGCGTTGGCCAGGCCGAACAGGAACAGGCCAAAATCGACGGGCACCTTCCATTCGTGCTCGAAACGGGCCAGGGTGGAGATATCGGCGGTATCCTCCTCGAAGATGTGCTTGCTCTCCCGGGGGGGGTGGGGGAGGAACGGTACGATGAAAACAAGCGCCAGGGCGGGATGGAGATGAGCCTTGAACAGCCCCGCCCAGGTAAGCGCCCCGCCCAGCCCCAGGTAGAACCAGTAATTTGCGATGTTGCTCCGGCGCAGTAAAAAAGCCAGTGACATCCCGACCGCAACCAGCAGGAGCCAGACGGGTTCCACGGGATAGGCCAGGTTCGGATAGAATAGTGCGATGATGGCCAGGCCGATGGCATCGTCGGTAATGGCAAGGAGAAGCAGGAACGAAATCACCGGATGTTTGGCGCCGAAGACGAGTCGCGCAACCAGCCAGGCAAGAGCAATGTCGGTGGCGGTGGGGATACCCCAGCCATGGGCAAGGGAGGGCGCGCCAAACCAGCGGTTCAGTACGGCATAGACGGCGACCGGCCCGATTACGCCCCCCAAAGTGGCCAGCAGGGGGTTGACCGCCTTGCCGGGCGGGTTGAGGTCCCCCCCGGGCAGACAGCTCTGGGTTATCTCCGCCGCAGCAATCCCGAAGAAAAACACCATGAACAGCTCGTTGGCAACGAAATGAAAATCAAAGAGACCCAGGAACGGGGCGTGAAGGAAACGATCGTAACTCCCGGGCGAGAGGTTGGCCCAGGTAAGGGCGACGGCAACCCCGGCAATCAGGGGGATCGAAAATTCACGCAGGAGATTGATTCGTCGTTTCATCGTACCCTGTTTCCATCATGACCGGAAAGAGCGACAAAATTCCGCAACATCCGGCGGGAGGCGCTCCGGTAGGCCTCTTCCCCGGCAGCGAACGCGGTCAGATAGTCATCGGCGGAAGGTCTGGTTTCCTCGCTCCAGCGCGCCCAGCAGTCGACAATTGCCCGGTCCACCTCGGGGTGGAACTGAGTTCCCCAGGCTTTTTCCCCGCAGCGGAACGCCTGGTTCGGGCAGGCGGCCGACTCCGCCAGCCGGAACGCGCCGGCCGGAATTGCAAAGGAGTCGTTGTGCCACTGGAAGGTGACGAATTCCTCCGGCACCCCCGCAAAGAGCGGATCGGCAAGACCTGCGGCAGTCAAGCGTACGGGCAGTGTTCCCTTTTCCCCGAACGGTGAGCCGGAAGTTACCTCCCCTCCCAGCGCGTCGGACAGTAGCTGACCGCCGAGGCAGATGCCGAGAAAAGGGATTTTCTGCGTCACGCATGCGCGGATGAAGCTCTTCAGTTCCACGAGGAACGGATGCCGGTCCGTGTCGTGCACCCCCATGGCGCCGCCGAGGACGATGACGGCGGATAAATCCTTGAGCGGGGGAAGCACTTCCCCCCTGTATGGATAAATTGTCGAGTACCGGGTCCCTGCCTCGGCCAGGTAGCCGGCAAATGCGCCCAGGGGGACTTCAGGGTCGTTCTGGATGACTACGAGCATTCTGCCTCTTCCATGATCAGGTTATTGACCGGACGGGAGGTGATGACAACCGTCCGGGACCGTTATTAATGCAGCACCGGTTTCTTGATGATTCCGCCACTGGCATCGGCCAGGGGGTGGATCACGATGAATGCCGCCTCGTCGATTTCCCGGGCGACGGACTTCACCCTGCCGATCTCCAGCCGCGTCACCACGCAGTAGAGAATATTTACCTCCGAACCGGTCATGCCGCCCCGCCCCCTGTAGACAGTCACCCCGCGGTTCAGAACAGAGACAATCGATTCCCGTATCTGGTCGCTTTTATCGGAAACGATGATAATTGCGGTATATTCCTCAATACCGTGGATCAGGAAATCGACGGTTTTCGAGGCCGCCAGGTAGGTGAGAATCGAATAGAGCGCCGATTCGACGCCGAGGAAAAAGGCGGCGGCCGAGAAGATGAACACGTTCAGAATGAGAATGACATCGCCGACCTTCAGCAAATGGCTCCCCTTGCTGATCAGGAGCGCCGCGATTTCCGTCCCGTCCAGCACCGCGCCGCCGCGCATGGCGAGCCCAATCCCCGCGCCGATGAAGAACCCCCCGAACACAGCCGTCAGGAGTTTGTCCGGCGTGACATCGGGATAGTCGACGAAGGCCAGGCAGAGTGACAGCCCCCCGATCGCCAGGGCGCTTTTCAGTGCGAATTTCCCGCCGATCTGACGGTAGCCCAAGGCAATGAACGGGAGATTGATGAAGAGGATCAGGATCGCCAAGGGCCAGCCGGTTATGTCCGCGGCCAGCATGGAGATGCCGGTCACGCCGCCGTCGATGAACCGGCTCGACAGCAAAAACCCCTTCAGCCCCATCCCCGCCGAAAGGATGCCCAGAATTATGAGCAGGATATTGATTGTTTCACGGATAAATGTTTTCATCTATCTATCATAGCCGAAAGCGGTAAACTCTCAAATGGCATGGACAGTATTCGGCCTCTGACGGCACTGTAGTTAGTTTCCATCCGGAAACTCCGGATGAGAAACTACTGGTTTACGATTCGGAAAGAGGGGATTTTTTGTCCTGGCAAGGAAATCAAGGGATTGCGCGGAGGCGTTCCCTTAAATCCGCCGCCAACTTTCGCGGCAGCGAAAGTTGGCAGCTTCAGGCTGCCCAAAGGGCGAGGCCTTCGGCCGAGTCACAAGTAAGCCCGCAGATTGACACCGCCAGGGCGGAAAAGCACCCTTTCCGGATGAAAACTAGTTAATTTCATAGTCCTTCAATGAGCTTGTAATACTCCTTGATTGAACGAATCGATTCCATCGTGGCCTGGTACAAGAACCAACTGAGGAGAAGGATTCCTATGGTGAGTCCGATCTTCCATGCCAGCGTCGTGCGTGGACGCCACCAGATCAGGGGCAGCGCCAGGGGCCCCACAGAGCAGACTGCGATGATAATAAAGGATTTTCGGAAATACCATTGAAGCTTTTCTTCTGCAAAGCGTTGGCGGGTGGAGGCATCCAGAAATTCACCGCAGTGTTTACACTTTATCGCTTCGTCTTGAATATCTTCAGCGCAGAAGGGACACTTTTTCATTATCATCTCTCTTGGTATAACCCTACTCTTCATTGACAATTCGCTTTGCCAGGCAGGTTTCCCGGAAGGCGCCAAAAGGACAGGGAGGTTGTTGGGGATACGCAAGCCGGCCATTTCCCCGACATGCGAACCTGTTCATCCACATACCATATAACCATCAGACAATAAAGGACAATTGTTATTCATCACGCGAAAGTCAAGCATGTAACAGGGCCGTTCCGCTTGAATTTAACCCCCGGCAGTGGTATTGTACGATAAGAGCGCAGAAGAAAATCAAACCTTTTATTCTTCAGGTTTTCGAGAAAGGCTTACAGATGAAAAGACGGCTCCCGGCGGAATGGGAAGAACAGGACGGCGTGCTCATCGCCTGGCCCCACGAGGGAACCGACTGGCGCACCCACCTGGACCAGGTGGAGCCGGTCTTCGCGGAGATCGTCGGGCAGATCAGCCGCTTCGAAACCGTACTGGTGGCGACGCCCGACCCGGAACGGGTGCGGAACCTGGCCGCCGGAGCGGGCGCCGAAATGGACAACGTCCGAATCTGCCGCGTTGACACCAACGACACCTGGACAAGGGACTTCGGCCCGATCACCATCGGCTCGAAAGGGAAACCGGTCCTCCTCGATTTCGGCTTCAACGGCTGGGGGCTCAAGTTTGCCGCCAATCTGGACAACCAGGCGACCCGTCGTCTGCACGAGGCGGGCGTATTCGGCAATGTCCCGCGCCGGTCCGTCGGCCTGATCCTCGAAGGGGGGAGCATTGAAAGCGACGGCAGAGGGACCATCCTTACCACCGCCGCATGTCTGCTGGAGTCGAACCGCAATCCGAACCTCTCCCGGGGGGAGATCCAGGCACGGCTCAGGGACCTCCTCGGCGCCGAACATTTCCTCTGGTTGGAGCACGGCTGTCTCGCGGGGGACGACACCGATTCCCACGTGGACACCCTGGCGCGGCTCTGTCCGAACGACACGATCGCCTATGTCTGTTGTGACGACGCGGCCGATGAGCACTACCCGGCCCTGCTCACGATGGAAAATGAGCTGAAGCAGTTCCGGACCAGGGAGGGCACCCCGTTCCGGCTGGTCCCTCTCCCCTGGCCCGCGCCGCGATTCGACGACGTACAGAGGCTGCCGGCCACGTACGCCAACTTCCTCGTCATCAACAGCGCGGTCCTCGTCCCGACCTACCGGGACAGAAATGACGCGGCAGCCCTCAATGCCATCGGGGCAGCCTTCCCCGGCCGGGAGATCATCGGGATCGACTGCCTGACCCTGCTGTTGCAGCACGGGTCGTTGCACTGCGTGACCATGCAGCTGCCGAAAGGCGTGCTTCGCTAGGAACGTGGCTTTTCCGCAATCTCTGCGTAAGTCTTCGAGATTCCCCGTACGGCATAGCGCTGCTACGCCTCCGGACAATCTCTCGACAGCCTTGACCTTGCGAAAAATCCACGTCCCGTTGATTTTGTAAATGGACAGATAAGGAGTTAACGTGAAACACCTGAAAGTCGGCCTCGTGCAGCAGAGCTGCACGGCTGACCGGGAAGAGAATATCGGCAGGAGCATTGCGGGGATCAGGGAGGCCGCGACATGCGGTGCGGAACTGGTCGTGCTCCAGGAACTCCACACCAGCCTCTATTTCTGCCAGAGCGAGGATACTCATTGTTTCGATCTGGCTGAGCCTATCCCCGGTCCATCCACGGAACTCTTCGGCGCCCTGGCGCGGGAGCTGGGTGTGGTGATCGTCACCTCCCTGTTCGAGCGCCGGGCGCCGGGTGTTTACCATAACACCGCCGTTGTGCTGGAAAAGGACGGCTCCATCGCCGGCCGGCACCGGAAGATGCACATCCCGGACGACCCTGCCTACTATGAGAAATTCTACTTTACCCCCGGCGATCTCGGTTTCGAGCCGATCCCCACCTCCGTCGGCAAGCTCGGCGTGCTCGTCTGCTGGGACCAGTGGTACCCGGAAGCGGCCCGGCTCATGGCGCTGGCCGGCGCGGATATCCTCATCTACCCCACCGCCATTGGCTGGGACCCGCACGATACCGGGGAAGAGCAGGCGCGCCAGCTCGATGCCTGGGTCACCGTCCAACGGGGACACGCGATCGCCAACGGGCTGCCGCTCGTCAGCGTCAACCGGGTCGGCTTCGAGCCCTCCCCCGGCGCATCGGGAAGCGGCCAGCTCTTCTGGGGGAACAGCTTCGTTGCCGGCCCCCAGGGTGAACTTCTCGCTCAGGCAGGCGGCGACAGGGAAGCGGGCCTCGTCGTTGACCTGGACCTGGAGCGGAGCGAGAACGTGCGCCGCATCTGGCCGTTCCTGCGTGACCGGCGCATCGATGCCTACCAGGATTTGCTGAAGCGTTATAGAGACTAACACGGAAGCTCGGAAGTGCGAAAGTTAATAGCATTTCAAGCCTCTCCTTCCGCGCTTCCGCGCCCTGAACGGACGGGAAGCTGATATGCACAATGAAAAGGGGAGCCGATCATGGCTCCCCTTTTTTATGGATTTTTTGTCACCCGGTGAAAATAGCTATCAGGCTCTCTCCACTGCTTTCTTGACAGGGCCGTTCATCCTGATGGCTGTGGCAAATTCCATCCAGAATACCAGGTAGATGGAGATCATGAGCGAAAGACCGATATTCTGGTTATCCGGGCCGAGCGCCTTGGCCAGGATCGGCGAGGCGAAGCCCGCCCCCAGGGTCCCGGTGGCCCTTTCCAGCAGGTAGAAGACCGGCAGGGTAAAGAGGGTGCCGATCACCATAATGGCGATCCCGCGCCCGCGCTTGACCCAGTATTTAGGGGAGAACCCGTACATGCGCATGAAAATGACCACCCAGATGATCCAGACCGAATAATCGACGGCAGCGTCGGGAAGGGCCAGCTTGTTCTTGACGAGGGCAATTTCAAGGATTGTAACTGCTGCCAGCAGCGTGAACATCCAGTTGAATTTCTCATTGGCCTGGGTCTGCCAGTTGCGGCTGTCCGGAGCGGGCGCTTCCTTGAAAGAATGGGTATGGGTGCCCAGCGCCGAAAAGAGGATGGCGAACCAGATACCGCCGTTGTGGAAGAGGAGCGAGGCATGGTTTCCCGCCACGTTGGCGATCCGCGACATCGGGTCGCGGGCGAAATCGCCGGCGATTCTCATCAGGAAGAGGTTGGCGATGACGGAACAGGCTATAATCACGGCGACGGTGAAAAGCCGCCGGGGCAGCAGGTAGGGATCGACTCTGTCAGGGAAACCGAGGATAAAGGCGAACCAGATCAGGTACATGATGAGCGGGATGCCGAAGCAGATGCCGTACACGGAGTTGCCGGCAAAATCTCCTGCCTGGGCATAGATGATGAACTTCTCTTTTACGGCCGGATCGGTGTTGGCTGCCTTGACCACGTCCTTGGGCATCTTCTTGACAAAGGGGAGGAGCCCCATGGCATACCAGCCATGGTCGCCCTGGGTTGTATCGACAACCCAGTACTGGTCGCCCATCATTTCATCAAGGCCCTGGAACAGCCGCATGCTGAAGGCGGCACAGAGCGTCACCACCACCAGGAGCAGTATTGCTTGGGATATTTTCATTGGCATTTTAGTATCCTCCTTGAACTTCAAATTAAGGTTAAGGTTGAGGCTGAGAAAGAACTCAACATGAACCTGTAAGCGAAGCGAACGAAAACCTCAATCTGTTCTTATTCCTTATGAGTTGTCCAGAACATCGACACCGCATTCGCCGCAAACAACCCGTACAGCCACATGGTGTTCCATGCCGGGCCCGACCAGTGGCTCCCCCTGCCGCCGCCGACCACGCCTGAAGCAATCACGATGCCGATCATGGCGGTGAAGGCGACCATTGCCACGGAACGGAGGATGGCGCTGTTGCGCCAGGTATGCCGCTCAAGCTCCTCGATACGCGATAAAAGTTCAAGCTCTCTTTCGCTCATCTGTCTTCTCCTTTATGATTGAAATAAGTACGAAAACCGTCGCAACGGAAAGTGCGGATGTGACATAGATTCCGTTCAAGTGCAGACAAAGGTTATAGATCATGACATCCTCCTTGTTTGTTCAACATTTAACCATGGTGCGAATTTCACCGGGAAATCGTTCGGCCAACTCCTGATACTTGAGACATTCCTTATAGCAGCGGCTGCAGTATCGGATGATCAGGTTGACATCGTAAGGAGATATATATCCGCACCCCACATCGCAGTGGTCATCACTTTTTCCATAAAACGGACAAACTACCTGGTGTGTCATGGTTCCCTCATATGTAAAAACCGCTGGGTTGACAGTTCCACGGGGAAGCCGGAAGGGAAGGTCGTCACCATCCCCCGGACTTCGACCATGCAGTAAGCAGCACCTAGTACATAGTTAAAGCAACCACCATACCAATTCTTGGGATTAATTAATTTAACCTGGAAATACGGTCAGTTAGAACTGCAGCAGAGCAGATTGGCACTGAAGACAATTAAGCAGTTTTGCACGAATGCAAAAAATCGGAAGAGATTGTCGCCCTTGATTACGTGGTTATCATACGCAACCGGAATTATCCTTAGCCAGTTTTAATCAATCATTTTGATATGTTATGATGTTACCGGAAACAACAGGGGCAAGGTTTGCGGCCATGCAAAGGTTTCGGGCCCGGATTTGCACAATTGCAAAACTATGAAGGGAGAGGCTTGGCAGAGCGGACTTGTGTTTGCGGCGCAAACCTGCTAGTCTTCCAATGATCGGGGGAACAATGGAGTTGTCCCGGGCCGGAGCGGCCGGAGCGGGAAAGCAGAACGCCACCTGCCGGCCGGCTGCAAGGACGCATGATAATGACGTTCTTCAACCGCTCGAAACTACTCAAGCATGGCATGCTCATGGACCGTCCGGTCGATGACGACAGCCGCTGCAAAGAATGCGACGGCGCCTGCTGCCGTTCGTTCTCCAGCGTGAAGCTTTCCTGGCCCGAGTACGAACGGCTCCGGGACCTTGGCGCCTGCCGCCTCGACTTCTCCTTGACAGGTCGCCATGAACTGATCATCGAGAACGGCTGTGAATTTCTCGCCGCAGGGAAATGCGCCATCTACGAAGACCGTCCCGATACCTGCCGTCGTTTCTTCTGCCGGGACACCTGATACATCCACCTATCCCCGCCCCTCATCTCCCCTGCCTTTAAGACGGCACGAAATAGACGTCAGTCGGTTTGAATTTGCAGTTGCGCAGAAATCGCGCCCGGACGGGCATGCCGATAACCGCCTCGTCTGGCTCCGCCCCCACCAGGCGGGAGAGGAACAGGGTATCGACCCTGTCGAATTCGACGAGGATGAGGGTGAAGGGTGTTTCCCCGAGAAAGGCTTCTCCGCCGAAGTGACAGGTGGTGTACGTGTGAACCCGCCCCTCCTGAGGCAGTTCGCACCAGTCGGTCCTGGCCCCGCACTCCATGCAGTGGCCGCGCGGGGTGGCGTAGGTGTAACCGCATGACGTGCAGCGGCTCCCCAACAGCTTCTTCCGGGCCAGACCGGCAAAAAAGGGGGAGTCCTGGGCATAGGAATGAAGATAATCGATCTCGTAGTGGTCCTTGACGATGATCGGATCGACGTTGAAGAGAACAGTCCCCTCCTCGTTTTCCGGTAATTTCGCACCTTTCATCATTTTCTCCTTCACTGTTTCTCTTTCCTATCGGACGCAGAAAAAGCTCCAGCTGCAAGGCACACGAGGACCGGGATGCGAGGCGTACCGGAGGTACGTTGAGCGTCACGGCCCGGAATGCACCGCCGCAGATGGACTTTTGCTGCGTTCGCTATGCTCGTTCCAAAACGGAAACCGTAATATACGTTCCTGTCCCTGCATGGCTGTGTATCAGCCCCCGCCGTGCATCCGGAATCTGGAGGGCGGCATCCCCGAGGTGCCTCTCTATAGTCCCCTGAAGCTGCCAGAAGGCAAAGACCGCCTGCATGAGTCCGGTCGCCCCGACCGGGTGGCCGCAGGCGAGAAGCCCTCCTGAGGGGTTCACCGGAACCCGCCGCCACCTGCCGTCGCCGAAGTGGAGACCGTAGTCGATGTTGTCCATAAAAGGGGCGCCGGCGTCGACATAGTTCCCTCCCTCTCCGTAGCGGCAGAGCCCCAGGTCCTCGTAGGTCTGGATCTCCGACGAGGTATAGGCGTCATGCAACTCGACGAAGTCGAGCTCCCTGCCGGGGTCGGTGATCCCCGCCATCCGGTAGGCAAGCTGCGCCGCCATCCGTCCCCCCCGGAAGGAGTGGACTCCGGGGTAGTCGAGCCCCGCGTAGTCCTCCTCCGACTCATGGGGGAGGAGGATCACCCGGCCGTGGGGGCGGTCCGCCATGCGCATGGCATCGGTGCCGCTTCCCAGACCGGTGATCCGCACCGGTCGGTCACAGAGTTTCTTTGCCAGTTCCTCCGAAGCGAGGATGGCTACGGCCGCTCCGTCGGACATCTGGCAGCAGTCGCGTATGGTGAGGGGGGTGGCGACCATGGGGGAGGAACGGACATCTGCAACAGTCAGCAGTGCCGGGCTCTGGGCGTAGGGATTGTGACGGGCGTTGGCGTGGTTCTTGACGGCGACCTTCGCCATCTGTTCCACCGTAGTGCCGAATTCGAACATGTGGCGGCGTACCATCATGGCGTAGTAGCCGGTATAGAACCCTCCCACCGGGTAGTCGAAGTTGGTGTCCGAGGCGAGTGCGATGAACTCGTTCCCCTTCCAGGTGTTGACCCGGCTCATGGTTTCGAACCCCATGGCAAGACAGGTCTCCATCCGTCCCGAGGCGACCGCCTCCCAGGCCGACTGGAAGCAGAGGCCGCCGGTGGCTCCTCCCCCCTCGATGCGCCGGGAGGGCTTGGGGCAGAGCCCCAGGTAATCCTGGACCATGGCCCCCGCCTTGAGCTGGCGGGTGAAGTGGTCGGAGAAGTAGGAGCAGACGCTCCCGTCGATCTTCTCTCGGCTGAGGAGGGGGACGTCCGCCAGGGCGTAGTCGAACGCCTCCTTCACCATGAGACGGAAGTCCTTGTCCGGATGGGCTTTGGCGGGCTTCATGATACCGCCCGAAATCATGTAGACAGGACGCATTTTACCTCCCATGGATTGATCCCCCCGACGGAAGGGGAATTAAGCGAGCACGGTATCATTGTTTTTCAACAGTTCACGGGCGATCACCATCCTCTGCACCTCCGAAGTCCCCTCGCCGATCTCGCACAGCTTCGCCTCCCGCAGGTAGCGTTCCACCGGGAAGGCCCGCGTGTAGCCATAGCCGCCGTGGATCTGAACCGCCTTTACCGCGGCCCGCATGGCGGCCTCAGATGCATAGAGTTTGGCCATGGCGGCTTCTCTGGTGCACTTTCTGCCGGCGGCCTTCATCCGTGCCGCCCGGTGGACCAGGAGCCGGGCCGCGTCGAGCTCGGTCGCCATGTCGGCGAGCATCCACCGGATCGCCTGGAAGTTGGCGATAGGACGGCCGAACGCCTGCCGCTTCCTGGCATAGGCGAGGCTTTCTTCGAGGCATCCCCGCCCGATCCCGACCGCCATGGCCGCCATCCCGATCCGCCCGCCGTCAAGGATCTCCATCGTTTGCACAAACCCCCGGTTGGGCTCGCCAAGGAGGTTTTCGACCGGCACGCGGACATCCTTCAGTATCAGACCGACGGTGTCGCTCGAACGGAAGCCAAGCTTGTCGAGGGTTTTCCCCTTGCTCAGGCCGGGGGAGTCCCCCGCGACAATAAAGGCGGAGATTCCCTTCGTCCGCCGCGCGGGATCAGTGGAGGCCAGGACGATAAGGATTTCGGCCTGGGAGCCGTTAGTGATGAAGAATTTGCTCCCGGAGAGAACCCATCCGCTGCTGTCGGCAACGGCCTGCGTCCTGATGCCGCCGGCGTCGCTGCCGGCCCCCGGCTCGGTAAGAGCCCATGCCCCGAGCTGCTCTCCC
>JBGPCQ010000052.1:0-17180 GCA_041481895.1 Geobacteraceae bacterium
GACTTTGCTGCAGCCCGGAAAATTTCCTCCTTGACTTCAAGGGCTTTCAGCCGGTCGGCAAGGGCATCCATACGCCCGGTCAACCGGGCTATCTCTGTTTCCACCTTCCGGTCGGAGCGGGCCTCTGCAAATTCCACGCGGGTTATGAACGCTCCCTGAAGCGGTTTCAAGCGGAGAGAATCGGCGGCCATGTCCCGCGGGAGGCGGATTTCCAACTGCCCATTCACGGCGGCAGCCTCGCTCTCGATACGTGCTCCGTCAAGGTAGTACGTGACCTTTGCAGGAGACGCAGCGGCCGGCAGCGCCAACAACAGCACAATACAAAGAGGCGCAAGCAAATTCATTGATCCCTCCCGTTATGAAGCTGAATGAAAAACCTACTTTATCACGTCGAGCAGTTCAACATCGAAGAACAGCAATAAAGTTATTTATAAACCGGCATCGCCGATCCCAAGGATGATCTCCCACTCTTCTTCCGTCACCGGTTGGACCGACAGGCGGCTGCGGGACAGAAGCACCATGCCGGCCAGGAGCGGGTGGGCTCTCAGTTCAGCGAGGGTTACCGGCCGGGACAGGCGGCGTACGGCACGGACATCGACCATGTACCAGATTGGACTGCCATGCGTGCTCTTCGGATCGAAGTGCCCACCCAGGGGATCCCGGGCAGTAACGTCGGGATACCCGCCCCGCACCACCCGGGCAATGCCGACCACGGCCGGCTCGGGGATGTTACTGTGGTAAAAGAGGACCGCGTCTCCCACCTGCACCTCATCGCGGAGATAGTTGCGCGCCTGGTAATTGCGTACACCGTCCCAGTGCTCGGTCTGACCCGGGCGACGTTCCAGGTCGTCGTAGGAGAAGCACGATGGTTCGGTCTTGAACAGCCAGTAGCGGCGCTCTTCGGACATACTTCCCTTCCCTACGACAGCAGATGCACGAAGAGCCCGCTCCTGAGCTTCGGCTCAAACCAGGTGGACTTGGGGGGCATGATTTTGCCCGCATCGGCCAGGTCCATGAGTTCCCCTATGGATGTCGGATAGAGTGCGAACGCCACCTCGTACTCCCCGCCGTCGACGAGCCGTTCAAGCTCCTCCGTCCCCCGGATGCCGCCGACGAATTGGATGCGCTGATCGGTCCGGGGGTTCCTGATCCCGAGGACCGGATTGAGGAGGTTGTCCTGGAGGATCGAAACATCGAGCCGCGCCACTGCGTCGTTTCCGTCGAAAGAGCCCTCCTTCGGCAGCAGTTCGTACCATTTCCTCCCGATATACATGCCGAACTGGTGGCATTTTACCGGTTCCAAAATGGAGGGGGATGGAGTGATCTCGAACCTGGCAGCCACTCTCGCCATGAATTCGGCCAGGCTATGCTGGTTCAGGTTCTTCACGACGCGGTTGTAGGGCATGATGTTCATCTCGTTGTCCGGAAAAATGACGGTAAGAAAAAAATTGTACTCTTCTTCGCCGGAATGGGCAGGGTTCGCCCTCATGCGCAGATCCCTGACCTGGCTTGCGGCAGCGCTTCGGTGATGGCCGTCCGCCACATAGAGAGCGGTGAGTCCCGCAAACATGCCGGTCAGAACAGCGATCTTCTCTCTGTCATCCACGAGCCAGAGCGTATGGGTCACACCATCCTCAGTGGTAAAGTCATACTCAGCCGGCCCGCCGGTTATCTCTTCGATAAGGCCCCTGATGGCGGGATTATTCCGGCAGGTCAGAAAAACCGGCTCGTCATTGGCATCCAGGCAATCGATGTGCCTGACCCTGTCCTCTTCCTTGTCAGCGCGGGTGAGTTCATGCTTTTTTATCACCCCCCCCTGATAATCATCCACCCCCGCAGACACTACGAGCCCTGTCTGGGTAATGGCGCCCATCTTCTGCCGGTAGACATAGAAGCATTCCGATCGTTCCTGGACAAGGAACCCCTCCTCGATGAACATCCGGAGGTTTTCCCTACCTTTCACGTAAACCGGCTCCGCATGGGGATCGGTGTCCGGGGAGAGATCTATTTCAGGGCGGGAGATATGGAGGAAACAGCACGGATTGCCATCCGCAATTGACCGCGCCTCTTCCGTACTCATGACATCGTAGGGGAGTGCCGCAACTTTTTCCGCCAGCCCCCTCGGGGGACGGAGCGCTCTGAAAGGCTTGATACGTGCCATGAGGACCTCTGCTGAAGTTTCGAGTTTAAAGTGTTCAGAAATACCGCTTAGCTCCGACAAACCTCTTCGCGAAATACGTCTCATCAAGTGAGGAGATCTTTATGTCGTCGCCACGTCTTGGCGCATGCACAAACCGGCCATTTCCTATGTAGATGCCCACGTGGTTGACCTGGTCTGCAGAAGCACCGAAGAATACCAGGTCGCCATCCATGAGATCGTCCCCGCCGACATTTTCGCCGACCCGGAACTGTTCCCACGAGGTTCTGGGGATATTGACGCCGCACAGGTTATAGACGGCCCGGACGAATCCGCTGCAGTCCATTCCTTCAACCACGTTGTCTCCCCCCCAGCGATAGGGGATCCCGACAAACCGTTCGGCGGTGCGGGCGACAATCACCCCCATCTCTCCCGCGGGTTTCGGTCTGGAAACCTTTTCGCCCCCTTTGTGCACCTCGGGGCCCTTTGATTTTTTCAGGAAGACATGCTGCGGCTCGGCTATGAAATACGAGTCTATCATCTTTTCGGCGACAAGCTTCCGGGCATTTCCCCGGGCAGCTTCATGAGAAGGGAAATCGCCGAATCGAACTGCGTAGACACCGCTTTCCTTCCTGAAGTAAAACGCCTCTATCCCCTTGCCCTGGAGTTTCGCAGTCAGGCGCTCTGCATTCTTCACCTCGGCGAATGCCCCCACCTGAATGGAATAGCCGAGCCTGGAGATTCCCTCTCTGTTCTTGACCTCGGCCGTAATACCGGCACAACCTTGGCAGAGAATACTTATGATCACCACTATGTGCAGGATTTTATGAACCATCCAAAACCTTTTACATGCTCACAGAACGAGATCCGGGGTACATGGAACGAAGGAATCCTCGAACCTCAAATCCCGATCCGTTTCAGATATCCTTCACGTCTCTTCTAACCCCCATCAGGAAGGCGACAACAAACTCCTCCAGGTCGCCGTCCAGCACCGCATCGGGGTTGCCGGTCTCAACCCCGGTGCGCAGGTCCTTTACCATCTTGTAGGGATGCAGCACATAGGAGCGAATCTGGCTCCCCCAGCCGATCTCTCTCTTTTCACCGGAGATCTCGGCCGCCTGGACTTCCCGCTCCCTTATCTCCCGTTCATAGAGCTTCGCCCTGAGGACTCGCATGGCGGTAGCCTTGTTCAGGTGCTGGCTCCGCTCCGTCTGGCAGCCAACCACGACCCCGCTCGGAATGTGGGTTATCCGCACCGCCGAATCAGTGGTGTTCACATGCTGCCCTCCCGCTCCGCTCGAGCGATAGGTGTCGACACGCAGATCCGATTCGACGATTTTTACATCGATATCATCCGCGATCTCCGGGAAGACGAAAACCGAGGCGAACGAAGTGTGCCGACGGGCATTGCTGTCGAATGGTGAAATCCGGACGAGGCGATGGATGCCGGCCTCGGCCTTGAGATATCCATAGCTGTACTCGCCGCTGACCGAAAAGGTCACTCCCTTGACCCCGGCGACATCACCCCCCTGGTAATCGGTAATTTCGGTTTTCCATTTCTTCCGTTCGCAATAGCGGAGGTACATCCGGAGCAGCATCTCCGCCCAGTCCTGGGATTCGGTCCCCCCGGCGCCGGCGTTTATCGAGACAAAGCAGGAGCTGCTGTCATGGGGACCGGAGAGCATTTTCTGGAATTCAGCGGCTATAACCCCCTTCTCCAGATCATCGTTCAACCGGCCGACTTCGGCTAGAGTTTCTCCGTCTTCCGCTTCCGAGCCGAGTTCGATGAGAACCCGGATGTCTTGCATCTGCCGGGTAAGCCTGTCCCACCCCTCAACCAGTTTTTCCATGACGGTCCGCTCCCTGAGTATTTTCTGGGCGGTCTCGCTATCGTTCCAAAAGTCCGGCTCGGCGATTTTCGCCTCAAGCTCCTGGATATCCTCCCGCAGACTGTCTATGTCAAAGAGACCCCCAGAGTTTGGCGATCCGTTCGGCAAGGGCTGCTATTCTGGCTGATTCTTCTCTGAACATGTACGGCTCCTTTTAAATATCCGGTTTCGAGTTCCGCGTTTCGGGTTAATGGTTTCAATTCTAAATTCTAAACGCGGAACTATCCTTTATTCTTCCTGAACGACAGCGCCGCTATCAGCACTGCCCCGGCAAGACAGATCAGCGCAAAAAGATCACCGACGCGAGTATAGACAGTCCTCCTTTCACCAAGTCTCACTTCGCCCGCAAGATAGGCCTCCTTGAATATCTGGGTCATGCTGCGGATATGCCCGCGACTGTCGATGATGGAGGTAATCCCCGTGTTGGCGGCCCGTACGAGGGGGACCCTGTTCTCCACGGCCCGGAAAACCGTCATGGAGAGGTGCTGGTAGGGGGCAGAAGACCTGCCGAACCAGGCATCGTTGGTTATATTGACGAGCAGGCGGCTCCCTGCCCGGACATAGTCACGCGACAGCTCGGGGAATATTCCTTCGAAGCAGATCAGCACGCCGATCTTCCCCTTCCCCGTGTCGAGGGGGGTCAGCGCCGCACCCGGCGAGAAGTCGCCGATACCCGCCACCAGCTTATTGACGAAGGGGAGGAATCTGGCCAAAGGTACATATTCACCGAAGGGGACGAGGTGCAATTTATCGCTCCGCCCCAGCATCTCACCGTCCGGTGCGAGGAGGAACGCACTGTTCAGAAACCTGGTCCGCTGCTTGTCCATTTCGAATGCGGGGCTGCCGACCACCATGCAGGTCTTCAACTCGGTGGCGAGAGACTTGATTCTGCCTGCATATTTAACGTCATTTTGCAGGTAGAAGGGGACAGCGCTCTCCGGCCAGACCACGAGGTCGCTCCCTCCTGCACAAGCCTGCCGCGAGAGCTTTTCATAAACGGCTATCGTCGCTTCCTGGAAGGCCGGGTCCCACTTTACGTCCTGGGGGATGTTCCCCTGCGTCAATGCGACCCTGAATGGCTCGCCCCGCTCCGGAGTTTTCAACCGGTAAAAACCGTACCCGAGGGTTCCCACAAGCAGCAGCACGAGAACCAGGGCGCTTCCGGCCGGGTAGGCGGCCCCTTCTTTTCTGACCATTCCCCTGATGATCCGGTAGATGACCATGTTGGCAAAGGCGATCAGGAAACTCAGGCCGTACACTCCCGTTATATCAGCTACCTGGATAAGCGGAAGAGTCCGGTACTGGGAATATCCCAGGCATGCCCAGGGAAAGCCTGTCAGGATAAAGGCTCGAACGTATTCAAGGCCGACCCAGAGGAGTGGAAATGAGATGAGCGGTGAAATGCCGACCTCTTCCCCGCGGCGGGTGAACAGGGTGACTATCCCCACGTAGAGTGCAAGGTAGGCGGACAGGAATACGTATAAAGAGAAACTGACCGTAAAGTGGAGCTTGCCGTAGGTGGTCATGACTATATTGATCCAGTAGAGTATCCCTCCATAGGCAACAATCCCGCTGACCAGACCAAGCTTGAAGGCCGCACACGGGCCTTTCCTGCTCATGGCGATGAGCAGGGGAACGAAGGCAAACCACGCCAGCGGGGAGAGACCCGGCCTCGGAAAAGAAAGTGCCAGAAGTGCGCCGGAAAGGGCTGCAAAAAAATACTCGCGACGGGAAACGGCGCTGTTGTCGGACGTTTCCAAATTCCGATGTTTCACTATTCTTCGGGCTCCTCGGTTTTTTCAGGCACTCTTGTTATCCTGACCTTACTTATCTTTCTCTCGTCGGCCTCCAGGACGGTAAGGCGTATATCGCCTGTCTCCACTTCTTCACCGGCCCGGGGGATCCGTCCCGTGAGATGGAAAATCAGGCCGCCGACAGTGTCGAATTTTTCCCGCTCAATCTCTATGCCGAAGTACTCCTCCAGTTCTTCAATCGTGAGCCGGGCATCCACCTGAATTGCCCCTGCAGACTCCTCCTCGAGCCAATCTTCCTCCAGATCATATTCGTCCTGGATGTCGCCGACAATCTGCTCGAGGAGATCTTCAATGGTCACGAGACCCGATGTGCCTCCATATTCGTCAATGACGATGGCAATGTGGATCCTCTTTTTCTTGAAATCATGGAGGAGCTCTTCCAGCTTCTTGGTCTCCGGAACGAAATACGGGGCCCTCATGACCTTCCGCAATACAACGGCGGAATCTTCCATTCCCCAGTATTTTAAAAAGTCCTTGGCATAGATGAGACCAACAATATTGTCCAGGGTCCCGTCCCATACAGGGATGCGGGAGTGGCCACAGTCGATGATCGTCGCCAGGACCTCCTTCACTGTTGCGTCGGCGCTGACGTAAGCCATGTCGGTCCGTGGCACCATGATTTCCCGCACCATCGTATCACGCAGGGTGAATATGGCGCGGATCATCTCGTTTTCCTCCTCGTTGATGATCCCTTCTTCTTCACCGGCGTCCATAAGTTCCTGGATCTCTTCCTCGGTCACCTTTTTCCGGCCCGACAGGAACCGGACTAATGACTCTATCAATCCAGAAGTTTTCTTTCCTGATCCTTCTTCCAAGATACTTCACCCTCCGTCATGTCCGATGCAATTATGATTGACTTATCCTGCCAGCCTGAACAGCACAAGCACCGCAAGCGTTAGCAATATCCCCGTCACGGCACCCAGAGACACTTCCCGCATGGTATGGTAGCGGAGCAGAAGGCGCGAATGGCTCACCATCACCGCCAGGGTAATGGCCAGGATGGAGGTTATGGGGTCCTGGGTATTGAGGGTGACGATTGTGGCGATTGCGAAGGCTATGGCAGCATGGCCGCTCGGAAGCCCCCCCTCCAGAGGGGTCCCCTTCCCGGACATGGCCTTCAGAATAACCACCACGATAACCACGGCGAGGAGCGCCACCACCGTTCCCATTTCCGACGGAGCTCCCATCATGCCGAGCGTCTCCTTGTACAGGGGGAATATGTAGTGCGAAAGGATCAGGTACCCCATGACCACCGCCCCGACTGCAGCCACGAGAACCCCTCCCGCAGCCGCATCCTTGGCAATCTTGGCGAGAGGGTGAAATTCAGGCGAAACCAGGTCCACCACCGCTTCCAGGGCGGTGTTGATCAATTCTGCAAAAAGGACGAAGCAGACCGAAACGGTCAGGAGCGTGAACTCCAGGGGGGAAACCCTGAGGAGCAGAACCGCCAGCAGAAGGAGAAGCGCCGCCAGAAAATGCCGCCGCATATGCTTCTGGGTCCTGGCCGCATAAATGATCCCCTCGATTGCGCAGTTGACCGAGTCTATGAAGCGCGTCGGTTTCATGCGAACTCCGTTCGCAGCGCGGAAGCGCTATACATATCCTTCCCTCTCCAAGAGCGCAAACAGTTCTTTTTCTTTCTCTTCCATTCGCCCAGCCTCAGCCTCTCCGCTCCTTTCGTGGTCGTAGCCGGTGAGGTGGAGTATCCCGTGGAGGAGGAGAAATACGATACGGGCAGCGAACTCCACCCCACCCTCCCCGGCCTCCTTGGCGGCGGTTTCCGCCGAGATGACCACATCTCCGAGAATCTGTGGATTCAGCCCGGGAAAATCCCCCTCCTGCATGGCGAAAGAGATGACGTTGGTCGGCTTGTCCCTTCCCAGGTAGTCCCGGTTAAGGCGGCGGATAGTGCGGTCCCCCACGATGACCACCGAAAGCTCGCTATCGTGATATCCCAAGGCGCTTAAGATCTTCTCCGCTCCCTTTTTTAAGCTTTTCGTCCTGACCGGATGGCGCCTTTGCCTGTTCACTATCGCTATATTCAAGGGGATTCTTCCCTCCGCTCCCTTTTTCCTTGTAGGCCGGCTCCGGGTAGTCAATCCGGTGATGGTAAATACCGGCAAGGATCCTGTTGAAACTTTTGGCAATCTCGTGAAGGTTCTTGAGGGTGAGCTCGCATTCATCAAGCTGACCGTCAATGAAAATACTATTGATAATCTTCTGCACCATCCCCTGAATGCGGGCCGGGGTGGGATCGGTCAGGGTCCGCGAGGCCGCCTCCACACAGTCGGCCAGAAGCACGAGACCCGCCTCCCGTGTCTGAGGCTTGGGACCGGGGTAACGGAAATCCCGTTCATCCACGGTTTTCCCTTCCTGCGTCGCCATGGTCTTGGCCTTCTGGTAAAAATAGGTGATCAGCCCGGTACCGTGAGACTGGCGGATGATATCGACAATGGGAAGCCCCAGCCGGTGGTCCTTTGCCAGTTCCGTCCCTTCCTTCACATGGGAGATGAGAATGAGCGCGCTCATGTTCGGAGAAAGCCGGTCGTGCTTGTTATCGCTGCCGGGCAGGTTCTCGATGAAATAGAGGGGCTTTGAAATCTTGCCGATATCGTGGTAATAGGCGGCCACCCTCGCCAGGAGGGGGTTGGCATTGATCGCCTCGGCAGCCGCCTCCACCAGGTTCCCCACGAGGACGCTGTGGTGATAGGTTCCGGGGGCCCTGATCATGAGATCCCGCAGTATGGGGGAATTCAGGTTGGCCATCTCGAGGAGCTTGATATCGGTAGTATAGTGAAAGAGGGTTTCGATCACCGGGATGGTCCCGGTTACGATGATCGCATTGATAATCCCCCCGGCAAGGGCGAAGATGACGCAGTATACCGTCTGCATGGAGAACAGGCTGTCGCTGAATATCTGGAATGACATGGCCATCGCGAGGTTCACGACGCTGACCTTCATGCCTGCGGTGAATATCGTACCCCTATTGGTACACTGACGGACGCCATGGGCGCCGACGATCCCGCCGAGCATCGAATAAACGACTACCGGCAGGCTGTTGTTGAACATCATTCCGGTGAGTGGAGCGCAGATGGCCGTGTACACCAGTGCAACTTCCGAATTGAGGATTATCCTGACGAGGATGGGGCCGACCGCAAAGGGGAGCAGGTAGTAGTAATTCGACGTATCGATAAACGGCAGGGGACTCCCCATGGCCGTCGACACGACAAAGGCGATCTTGAGGATAGTGAAGTTTGCGAGAGTCAGGAGACAGAGGAGCAGGAGGTCCTTGTTGCTCGGATTGAATTTACGGATGTTCTTCCGGGCAAAACGATAGGGGAAATAAAAGAGAACCAGTACCAGGCCGAAGATCCCTGCCCCTACGAATGTGCTGCTCAGCCCGTGCCGGTCCTCGAACATTTTTTCAAGCTTGCGGGCCTGCTCTTCCGAAATCCGCTCACCGACGCGGACAATCATCTCCCCTCTCTTCAGCTTGAATAGAACCGGACGGACAGCGCTTCGCGCCTCCCGCCTCTTTTCCTCCGTAGTTTCCCGGTCGTAGGCAATATTCGGTTTAGTCATCCGGGAAAGCAAAACCTTGATCGTTTCGAGGTCACGCGAGTCCCCCCCGAGAACCATTTTTTCCCTGATCAGGGAATCCCGGGCATCCGCCTCATCAATGTAGAATTTATAATCCCCCGCGGCAATTTCTTGTTTCGTCTCCGGCTTTACAACCAGAATCCCGTGGCTCAGATCGGCCGTAAATGCCTTCCGGTCGCCGACAATTTTCTGACTGTAGATTCGTCCCGCAACACGGCCGATATCGGTCAGGAGTGCCCGTTCCGATTTTACCATGTGCAGGGCATTGATCTCGGCGCCGGTCAAGGAGACCCCGAGGGCATCTGATAAGGCGCCGGGCAGAGATTCATTCTGGATTGAAGCATCTCCGCTTTTCGCCTCCCTGATCAGGGCAAGCGCCTTTTCGAAATGCTGGATTATTTCCAGGGCGGAGTTTGCATTATAAACATAGACAAAGGGAGCCGCTGCCTCGGCTTCGGCGCGTTTCTTTTCCGTGAGCGGACGGTCCTCCAGGAGATAGTCCTGGGTGGCTCTGATGTCCGATGTGGCGATATCTCCGGCCTTGTAGCCGACGGGAATAAACTGCAGGTTGGGTATGATCAGGCAGGTAAGGATCAGGGCGGTCAGCAGGACAAGAATAATGCGGTTCCGTTTCTCGTTCTTGCCGGAGGAAAACTTTGCCGTCAATGAATCCAGGAGGCGCATCAGTGGGACAGCCAAGTATCCCCTGTTATTTTTATCTTTGTCGCCGTTTTCAGAGGGCATGTTATATCGTATTCCAGTATCTTGTCGCGATTTACAGGCATTCCCGCTCTTGGCGCTAAAGATGTAATATAATCCTTATCGGCCTTCAGTGTCAACCTAAACCATGCCTCCGTGTCTTTCACGGATGATCAGGCCATATTTCAAAATGTCTTCCATTTTAGCCAGAGTATGGTATATATTTTGTTTGTTTTGCTCAGGTCGCACGACCTGTTATCATTTCTTTATTCAGACGGCTGCGAAAAAAGCTCCAGATGCTCCACATCAACTCCGCAGATAGTTTTTTTCGAATCCGCCACGCAAGGGGGCACTAATGAGTCAGATCACAGATGTTTACGCCAGGGAAATCCTCGATTCACGCGGCAATCCAACCATCGAAGTTGAGGTGTTCCTCCAGGGAGGCGGCATGGGGAGGGCTGCTGTCCCTTCGGGAGCATCAACGGGTGAGCGCGAGGCACTGGAACTCAGGGATGGCGACAAATCCCGCTACCTGGGCAAAGGGGTACAGAAGGCCGTTGCCAACGTCAACGACCAGATCGCCGACCAGGTCATCGGAATGGAAGCCACCGACCAGGTGGGAGTTGATAAAAAGATGATCGAACTGGACGGCACGGAATTCAAGAGCAACCTGGGCGCCAACGCTATACTCGGTGTTTCTCTGGCCGTGGCCAAGGCGGCAGCCGACGAAGCGGGTCTCCCTCTCTACCAGTATATCGGTGGGACCAATGCCAAAGAACTGCCTCTCCCGATGATGAACATCATCAACGGCGGCGCCCACGCCGACAATAACGTGGATATCCAGGAATTCATGATCATGCCGGCAGGAGCAAAAAACTTTGCCGAGGCGCTCCGGATGGGAGCGGAAATTTTCCACGCCCTGAAGGGAGTCCTGAAGGGCAAAGGGTACAATACTTCGGTAGGCGACGAAGGGGGATTCGCTCCGAATCTCAAGTCCAATGAAGAGGCCCTCCAGGTAATCATGGAAGCAATCGTCAAGGCCGGCTACAAACCGGGCGACGACGTGCTGCTGGCCCTTGACGTAGCTTCCTCGGAGCTGTACAAGGACGGCAAGTACCTCCTGCAGAACGAGGCGCAGCCCGAAAAAACCGCCGATCAGCTCATCGACTTCTATGAAAACCTCGTCAACAAGTACCCGATCATCTCCATCGAGGACGGCATGGCCGAAAACGACTGGGACGGCTGGAAGAAGCTGACCGAGCGTCTGGGCAAAAGGATCCAGATTGTCGGAGACGACCTGTTCGTCACCAACCCCGCCATCCTCAAGCAGGGGATTGAAAAAGGGATTGCCAATTCAATTCTCATCAAGCTGAACCAGATCGGCACCCTCACCGAGACCCTCGACGCCATCGAAATGGCCAAACGGGCCGGTTACACGACGGTCATCTCTCACCGTTCCGGCGAAACCGAGGACACCACCCTGGCGGACCTCGCGGTAGCCGTCAACGCCGGCCAGATAAAAACCGGATCACTCTGCCGCACCGACCGGGTCTGCAAGTACAACCAGCTCCTCCGCATCGAGGACGAACTGGACGAAATCGCCATTTTTCGTGGGAAAGAGGTTTTCTATAACATCAAGAAGTAACGGCTGCACTACTACAGGTACGAAACAGAAAAGAGGCGGGGGGGGAGACCCTGCCTCTTTTTTTGTCTGCTGACTGGAGCGATTCCATCCGTAAAAAATTATGTAAGGATGTCCCCCCATTTCCGGAAATGCTGGTAAAATAAAGTTGAGTTAAATTCTATGCGTTGCCGGCCTTTCGATTTGTTCCAACAAGCCGAAATTAACCGCTTCTGTAACAGCGACACCCTATGCTTCCTGAGGCCCGGAATGGAGGTACCGATGCAACGAATTGCCGTCTTGACCAGTGGAGGTGACGCTCCCGGCATGAACGCCGCCATCCGGGCGACTGTCCGGACCGGCCTTGCCAAGGGGTGGGAGGTTTTGGGGGTCCGCAATGGCTACGCCGGCTTGATTGCCGGAGATATCGCTCCCTTGGGGGCGCGGGAAGTCGGGGGCATCATCCAACGGGGGGGGACCATGCTGGGAAGCGCCCGTTGCCGTGAATTCGAGACCGCGGAGGGGCAGTACGCAGCCCTGGGCCAGTTGCAGCAGCGGGGGATCGACGGTCTGGTGGTAATTGGCGGCAACGGCTCCCAGACCGGCGCTTTTGCTCTGTCTCAGCAGGGTTTTCCCGTAATCGGGGTTGCCTCAACCATTGATAACGATCTCAGCGGCTCTGATGTCACCATCGGCGTGACAACCGCCATTGACGTCGCGCTGGAGGCGATTGACCGGCTGAAGGTCACCGGCGCATCTCACCAGCGGGCGTTTCTCGTCGAGGTGATGGGTCGCAAGTGCGGCTACCTGGCCCTGATGGCAGGTCTGGCCGGCGGCGCCGATTCCATCGTCATCCCCGAGCAGGAGGCCGACCCGGAAAGTGTGGCCGTTGATCTGCGGGCTGCCTACGCCAACGGAAAGGCCCATGCCATCGTCGTGGTTGCCGAAGGCGCCCGCAACAACGCGGAAGGGATGGCGCACTATTTTCAGGAGCATCATGAGCGGCTCGGTTTTGATCTGCGGGTGACCAGGCTGGGTCACATCCAGCGCGGCGGCGCCCCCGGCGCCTATGACCGGCTGCTGGGAACCCTGCTCGGCGCGGCAGCTACGGAGCAGCTGTCCAGGGGCGCACAGGGTGTGCTGGTGGGGATGGTCAAAGGAGAGATTGCCGCCACGCCGCTTGCCGAGGTAGTGGCCCATAAAAAGTCCCTGGACCTGCGGCTGCTGGAGCTGGCCCATGTACTGGCGAAGTAGCCGCCGACTCAAATTAACCTGGAAAGAGCATTTGTACACGAAAAACACGATATAATCGAAACCAAATCAGCAAGATACGCGGCATAGCCGACTCACCATGCAGGTGACGTATTCAAGCAGTTTAATATTTTGGTTTTGTTAGTGTTTTTCGTGCATTTCGTGGACAACTGCCTTTTATAGGATTAATCCTTCTCAAGTTGCCCGGAATTTCCCTAAAAACAATATTCTCTCAATTTCACATTACACCCCCTTCTTTAACCCGTTCAGATATATCCTGAGGGCCTGGGCAAGGTACTCCTCATCGTTGTTCGGGTATTCCGGCAGCAAGGTCTCAGTCAGGCGGCCCGCCAGAAAATAGTAGTGGAAAATCCCGGCAAAGAACATCGTCGCAACGGCAGGATTTATCCCTCGTTTAAATGTTCCTTTCTGAATCCCCTTCACGATGATATTGTCCGCGAGATATGCCACGTGCAGGATGTTTCTTTTTACCACCGAGTCAAAAAAAGCAGAAGGATTCAACAATTCCCGGTAAAACAGCGGGAACATACTCGGGGACTGCCTGTGAACTTCACACATGGCCCGCGCAAACAACTCAATTTTCTTCACCGGCTTATCGCCGGACCTGAGAGCCGTTTCCATCTTCTCCGCAAAAAAACCGAACCGGGTTTTGAGCACTTCCCCGTAGAGCGTTTCCTTTGAGTCGAATAATGCAGTTACCGCAGAGTTGTCGACCCCGGCCGCCTCTGCGACCTCCTGCAGTGAAACCTCTGCAAGGCCCTTATCGGAAAATAATTTCGCTGCGGCTTCGACCACCTTGTCGCGGATATCTGTTTCCATTGCTTCCTCCCGACCATTAGGGTACACGGGGAAAACCGGACAGGAAACCACTCATTAAAGACCATAAGGCCGCATTATTGAATGTCCTGTGTCACGGTCTGCCCTGCTCTCTACTGCATAGTTTACAGCACAAATTACCGGAAACAATACCAGGAGTCTGTCGGACTTAGGAATGAATCTACTGCGAGAACTGCACATCGGTCCATATTCCCGTAAATATCAACCTGCATGACTGCAATTAGTTGACATCCTCAGCCCATGTTGTTAAATAGTTTCCATCCGGAAACTCCAGATGAGAAACTTTTGGTTTCCGATTCGGAAAGCGGGGATTTTTTGTTCTGGCACGGGAATCAAGGGATTGCGCGGAGGCGTACGACTGTACGCCGCACACGCTAGCCCGCAGATTGACACAGCCAGTGCGAAAAAGCACCCTTTCCGGACGGAAACTAAATAGCAGCAATCCATATCTAAAGGAGCCTCGCATGAACGCATACATTGATGTTGAATCAGCATGTAAAGCAATCAGAACACTCTTGGACTCAATGGAAGAAGTTCCGAAAATTGAAAGATTACATAATTTTGCTACTATAAAAATTCTTTGCGATTATATTGAGTTTAATGCCAAAAATGAAAATGCCTGGAACACCTCTACAGCCGAAAAAATGCGTGAACTCTTATCGTCATGCACTGCGCTTGCAGGCATACGTCCCCCTTCTTCGTTGTTTTCGGATTATTCCCTCGCCTCTACTGCATTGATGAGCTTAAAAAGTTCATATCTTGAAAGTAAAGAACGGGCAGCTGAAACCGTTTAAACGGGATGTCTGTCTGTAAGTAGCAGGCTGGCGGAGTGAAGGGCCTGTTGAATAAATTACTCCTAAAGCCACCTAAGACAAGATTAAAGACCACAATAATACAGGGTAAAAAACCCCGGCAGCTTCTCAGCTACCGGGGTTTGATTTTATAGAGCGGGAAACAGGATTCGAAAGCCGCATGATAAATAAGCAACATTTAATAATTTGAGTGGGCGCCGCAGGAAAGCTCTCGCTCAACCTGCTGCAGCAAAAAGGCGCTCGCTGGGAGAATAGATGCTGATGAACGAGGCGTATTCTTTATCCTCGGTCATGATGTGGTTAATGAACCAGTCCCGCAGGAAGCTCACGACGCTCTCCAGGCGTACCAGGTTGCCTCCCTGATGGCTTGCCTCCATCTCTTTTACCTGCTTCACGAAGAAACTGTGCTCCCGGCGCTGCTGTTCGATCTCCGGGTAACCGCATGTAGAAAGGATCTTCTCTTCATCGCGAAAGTGGATCATCGCATAATTGAAGAGCCTGTTAATGCTCATCTCCACCATCTCAGGGCTGTTTTTCCGTTGAATTTCGTCGCCGAGGTTATTGAGCAGATTGAGAAAATGCTTATGCTGGTTATCCATAGTTTCCATGCCGACACTGAATTTTTCATTCCAGACAAAGACTGCCATGATGTATTACCTCCGATCCCTTGTTGTGTTAAACCGTTAAACATTAGATAGCAAGACCGATGCCAACAGCGCTTGTGAGGTAACATGCCGGAATTGCAGTTATTTAACGCACGTAACGGAACCCCGACTGGTCAACATTTGCACAGCACCGGAGGGAGGAGCGTGGACAATACCGCTCGGGAAAGCTCATTCAAAGCGGATTCTGCCAATGTTCTTTTTTCGCACACTAAAGTCAACGGCAAAAGGCCGTATCAGGAAGGTTCTGGACGCAACTCAGCATGCATGTGATATACTATGCATATTATAAACCGTTCAGGGAGCAACCATGCGCTACTCTGCCCTCCTTACCGACCTCTACGAACTGACCATGCTCGCCGGTTACCTCGAAGAAAGAATGACCGAAACGCCGGCAGTCTTCGACCTTTTTTTCCGCCATAACCCTTTTCAGGGAGGTTATGCAATCTTCGCCGGTCTCGACACCGCCCTCGACTACCTGGAGGAGCTCCGCTTCAAGGACGATGAGCTGGCCTACCTCAGGGGGCTCGGCATCTTCCGCCCCCACTTCCTCGATTTTCTCCGCGACTTCCGCTTCCGGGGGACAGTAACCGCACCACCCGAGGGGACAGCGGTCTTTGCCAACGAACCGCTCCTCACCGTCGAAGGGAACCTGGCCGAAGCGCAGTTCGTCGAAACTGCCCTCCTCAATATAATCAACTTCCAGACACTGGTCGCCACCAAGGCGGCCCGCATCAATCAGGCAGCCGCCGGCGGAGCCGTTATCGAATTCGGCCTGCGCCGATCTCAGGGGCCGGACGGCGGGCTTTCGGCAGCCCGCGCTTCATTTGTCGGCGGCGTACGGAGCACGAGCAATGTCCTGGCGGGAAAGAACTTCGGCATCCCGGTCAAGGGGACCCATGCCCACAGCTGGATCATGGCCTTTCCCGATGAACTGACCGCTTTCCGGAAATATGCGGAAGTCTTTCCGGACAGCTGCATTCTGCTCGCCGACACCTACGACACCCTCAGGAGCGGTATCCCCAACGCAATCATCGTGGCGCGGGAACTCCGCGAAAATGGCCATGAACTGTGTGGCGTGCGGATAGATTCAGGCGATCTCGCCTACTTGAGCAGGGAGGTCCGGAGAATGTTCGATGCGGCAGGCTTCCCCGGACTTAAAATAGTCGCCTCCAACGAGCTTGATGAATTTATCATCGACTCGATTCGGGACCAGGGGGGACAGGTGGATATCTACGGGGTGGGGACCAAGCTGGCAGCCTGCATGGGCGAGGGGGGCGGAGCCCTGGGGGGGGTGTACAAGCTTGTCCGGATCGGCGACCGTCCCAAACTGAAGGTGACCAGCGACCTCGCCAAGGCCACCCTCCCTGATCGGAAATCTCTGGTGCGAGCCGTGGCCCCGGACGGCTCATTCATCCAGGACGTCATCACGCTGGCCGGCGAAGGGGTAAAGCCGGGAGATACGGTATTCGACCCGGCCAATTCCCTGCAGCACGTCACCATACCGATTACCGCCCGCTTCAAGGATGTGCGCTCGGTAGTGATGACAAAGGGAAAAAGGATCTCCCGGCAGGCTCCGCCGCTGGACGCATCGGCTGACCGGTGCGCCGACCAGTTGAACCGGCTCCCCGAGGGGTGCATCCGCCTCATCAACCCGCACCGCTACAAGGTTTCCATAAGCAGCGGGCTGAATGACCTGAGAATCAGATTGATGGAAGTGGTGCTGCAGAGGAGTTAAAAATATGGATACACGATCCGCCCTTCTTGTCGTTGATGTCCAGATAGATTTTTGTCCCGGGGGGAGCCTGGCGGTACCCGGAGGAGACGCGATAATCCC
>JBGPCQ010000053.1:0-16909 GCA_041481895.1 Geobacteraceae bacterium
GTCACATATTTCAGGACAAATGAAAAGCCCACCAGTTATTTGGTGGGCTTCCCTCATTCTTTCCTTCTCTGTAATGCTTTTATTTCCGGCTCTTCCTGCCTCCGGACCTATGCTGTGTTCATCTCTTGCCCAGTCTTTGCGGTGGAGTACTGTCAATCATGTTGCCCTCCCTCTGCAGTTTCCAGTTCCTTCTTGCTGATCTAACTCTAGCATCCTGCTCATTAAAATACAGGCTGTTTTTAATATTCTTGCAAGCGTATAATAAAAGCCGGCCGCTGAAAGAACCGCTACGGCCACCGGGCTTATAGTGTCGTTCAGTGCTGATTGAGAATAAAAAAAGAGCATGCCCGCTTAAGGATATGCTCTTTTCTGTTTTTCATCTGTGAAGAGGAATTACTTTGCAGCAGGTGCAGCAGCAGGAGCAGCTTCTTCTTTCTTCACTTCAGCTTTCTTGGCAGCTTTTTTAGCTTTCTTTGCTTTTTTCACTTTCTTTACCGGAGCTTTTTCTTCTTTCTTAACTTCAGCAGCAGGAGCAGCAGCAGGAGCTACTTCAGCAGCGAAAACAACACCAGCGAAAGCAACAGCAACGAGAGCAGCAACGAGTGAGGACAGAACTTTTTTCATTTTGAATCTCCTTAGAGGGTAATTGTGAACTTATGCTTTCTATATAGCACTCTTCGTGCCAACACACCTCTAACAGCTAACATGCTGATATTTAACAACTAGTAATCAAGATACCTCCAGACAACATCAACATCATACCTGTAATACTCCAAAGACCACCTCATTTAAGGCACAAGATTCCCCTCCGGCACTCCCAACGTGTAGCGCTCCAGCCATGCAACTACACGACGATAGTAGTCCAGTCGGTGACTGGGACGGCCATTGAGACGGAAGGAGTGACTGCTGCCGGGATAGCGAACCATTTCGACGGGCGCCTTGCCCGCTGCCAGCAGGCCGAGGTAGAACTCTTCCCCCTGCCCGATGGGGCAGCGGTCATCCGCCTCTCCATGCAGGAGCAGAGTCGGTGTAGTCACGCGGTCCATGTAATTTGCCGGCGACAGGCGTCGGAACGTTTCCCGGTCGGCAAAGATATCGCCGTTCAGCTCCCAGGGGCAGAACCACATCCCGATGTCGGAAGTACCGTGCATCGACTCGTTGTTTATGGCAGGAGCACCGATCACCGCCGCTTTGAAACGATCAGTGTGACCGACCATCCAGGCAGTCATATAGCCACCGTAGGAGTATCCCGTCACCGCCAGACGGTCGGCATCCACCTCCCCTTCGGCAATCAAGGCATCTATCGCAGCCATTTGCTCGGGGAGGTCATACTCTCCCCAAAGGCCGCGTATGCTGTGGGCAAACGTCTTGCCGTAAGAGCCGGAACCGCTCGGGTTGAGCGCGAGCACACTCCAGCCCCGGCACGCAAGAACATACCAGTACAGGGCGGAGAGCGGAAATGCATCCGCAAAAAATGCATGCGGCCCGCCATGAATCTCCACCAGCAACGGGGATGGCCCACCACCTGTCACGGGCCGCACCAGCCAGCCGTCGCACTGCACTCCATTTGGGCTCGTGAACGTGCGGCGTTCCATGGACGGGAGCTGCCACCGGTCCAGCAAGGAGCGATTGATGTCCGTCAGGCGGCGCTCATCAGTCCCGTCCAGGTTGCACAGGAAGACATCACACGGATTATCGGGGTGGCTGGCAATGAAGGCGATGCGGCCTGCCCCGGCCTGCGCACTCATACTCATGATCTGGCGGGCACCGCCGGCCACGGAGTCCACCGAGCCGTCCGCGAGCCGCGCCTGAACGATATGAGTCCTGCCCCCAGCGCAGGCAATGAAGCTCACACTATCCCCGGCCGGAGACCAGACCGGGGCGGGAGTGACCTGCGGAAACATCAGCACAAATGCGCTGCGGTCGTATGCGGCCGTCAGCCGGCAGGGTGCGCCGCCGGCCAGGGGAATGATCCATATCCGGTTGTGCGGATCGCCCAGGCCGGGTTCCTGCTCGTCCGTGCCGTAACAGGCGACAACAGCGCCATCCGGCGACCAGGAGGGAGAAACGGCCCGTCCGATGTTTTCCGAGATCCGGCGCTGGTTGCCGCTCTCCAGGTCCAGTACCCAGATGTCGGAGAGCATGAAATCCGCCAGGCCTTGGCGTGTGCGGCTGAAGGCAATCCGGCGTCCATCCGGCGCCCAGACCGGCATATTATCGTCGCAATCGTCATCGGTAATCTGCTGCGGCTCTCCTCCTTCAACAGGGACGACGAAGAGGTGCGTGCGCCGGTCCAGGATATAGCCCGCGCCGTCGAGTTTGTAGTGCGCCCTGGTCACATGGCGCGGCCGCACGTTCCAGCGCGCCCGCGCATCCTTGTCCTGCGGCGGACTATCAATGAACACCGCTGCCGCAAAGAGCAGACGTGTGCCGTCGGGCGACCAGGCTGCCGGGCCGGCCCCCAACTCCAGAGAGGTCAGCTTGCGCCCCTCGCCGCCACCCGAAGGCATCACGTATAGCTGTGCGCTCTCCCCCTCGCGATCGGACAGAAATGCCAGCCGCGAACCGTCCGGTGACCAGCGCGGTGCGGAGTCGCGCCCCGGTCCGTTCGTGAACTGTTCCGGATCGCTGCCATCGGTGCGGCAGGCCCAGATGCTCGTGCGGTATGCGTCCTTCTCCGCGTCGATCTCGGATAGCACGTAGGCAACCCGTCTGCCGTCGGGAGACGTCTGGACATCGCTGACGGTTCTTATTGCCAGCAGGTCTTCGGATTGGATAGGCCGGGGCTGGAATTTAAGTGTTTGATTGGCGGTCATGCTCTCCCTCCTCGTCTTGCTGTTCCGTGCGACTGACAGGGAATATATTCCGTGAGGGTTGCAGAAAAGCCCCGCCAGTTGACCGGCAGGGCTTTCATTTATGCACCCTGCACGAAAAAGATTATCACTGCAGCATCAATTGTCCACGGATCTCGCCGCCAAGGTTGGCCTGGGTATGAACGTTGATGTATGTGTTTCCGACCAGAATGGCGTTCACCGCGTCGGCGAAGGTGATGATCCCGTTTACGGCATCAGGTGTAAAATCGGCGCTGGTCAGGGTCTTGGTTAAGGTGGCCGGAAAGATCCCCGGCGCGGCGAAGAGTGAGAACAAAATGCCGCCGTTCGAAGCGGCCGGGCCGAAGTGGATATGGGATGCCGTGACCGGGGTAGCAAATCCTTGCGTGGTCAGGGTTACGCTGATCGTGGTCCTGGCCGCGTCAATCGTGACCGTGGCAGTGCCGGTTGCAGCGGAGATGACAGCCGGAACTTCCTGAGCTCCGCTTAGTGAGGCATTTAATAATGAAAAGCTTGATAAACCGGCTTTTGCAGCCGTTATTGACTGGGCGGGGGTTGCAGCTCTATCTCCCCCTGCTCCGCATCCTGCTGTTATAAGGGCAAAAAGGCAGGCAACGGCAAAAGCGGCCATAGACCTGAACCCTAGCTTGTTGATTGTTTTCATGACACCCTCCTCTCGAAACAATCCGAAAGGTAATTGTTGCGAAGATATTTACATACTGACCTCCATACTGACCTCTTAATTCATTTTATGGCGTTGCCCACACCCTTGTCAATGGCACGGCCGGATGGCAGCTGAAGGTTACGCTGAAGTTACCCGGGGCATTGACCGGAGTGCATGAACCGCCGACATAACGGACAACATCCCTGATGGTCGTTGACGGTGCCTGGTCGAAGTCATGGGTATCGAGGTTGAGAAAATGACCCGGGGACAGCTTTCCCGTATCGTGGCAATCGGGACAGATCAGGCCCAGGCCACCCTGGTTGCCGTGAAAATCATGTTTGCCGGAGAAATAACTGTTGAACTGGTCTGGCGGCTGCAGAACCCTGGAGCGGTGACAGGAGAAGCACTGTGTATCTACATCGATTCTTCCGTTGCGCCAGGAAGGTGTTGTCTGGCCGCCATGGCAACTGACGTTTGTGCAGGTGAATGTCGCCGGGTCAAACGTAAACGCTCCGGATTTGGCATTGTAGGCGGGGGAGACAGAGACATCGACCGCTTGATTGAAGTGCTTCAGCGAACCGATCCCCGCTCCTGTGTGGCAGGTGGAACAGACTCCGCTGACGAGACTCAGGGAGTTATGCACCCGGTGGCTGCCGGAGATGTTTGGGAAGGCAGCACCTGTTGGCGGACTGCCGTGGCAGGAGGTGCAATTCTTCAGAGTAAGGGGCGAACCGGCCAGATGGCAGGACGAGCAGGCCGGGCCGACCCCGCCGATACCGTCCAGATTCACTCCGTGGCAGAGAGCACAGGCAACGGCCAGGTTGGCGGCGTCGCGATGGGTAACCGGGCCGCGCCAGGGGACGGAATCGGGTGGAAATATCGCCGGGTGAGCAGCTTTGACGTCATGGCAGTCCTCACAGCCGTTAACCAACGAACCGATATTTGCCCGAAAGCGCGGATTGCTGCCGGCGGCGCTCGCAAAAGGGATCGCGTGGCACCCCTGGCAGAAGGACAGGTCTTTCTTGGCTGCCGGACCGTGCAGGGCCGGATCGGTAAAGGGGACCGCATGCGGAGCGATTCTCGGAAGATGGCCATCAGCATGGCAGGTCAAACCGGCAAAACTTGTGGATGAACAGTTCACCCTGGCGATTCCTCCGTTGCCACCTGTCAAGAGGAGATTGTTCCCGTGGCACTGAGGACACTGACCGGGCTCGGCGTTAAAAGCCGATCTATGATTTCCGCCATTGACAGCAACCCAGCCTGCCGGATGTTTACCCGACGTGTTCAAGCTGGGGGCATCGTTGTTTGCGGTTCCGCACCCCCAGAATAAAACCGCCGGCGCGATAACTGCTGCTGTTCTGAGGCACTTACAAGCCCCGGCCCAGATAAAAAGGATAAGTGCATCATAAAAAACGCAGAAAATGATTTCCAACTTGCTAAGAATCAAGCTCGGCATACTCATCGTTTAACACCCGTCAACCCAGGTAGCGCCCGCCATTGACGTTGATGGTCTGCCCCGTGATGTAGCCGTTACACGCCAGCATGACCGCCACCTCGGCAATCTCTTCGGTGGTGCCGAACCGCCCCACAGGAATATGAAACGACTGCTGCTGCGGGAGGCCTGCGGACATGTCGGTGCTGATCAGACCGGGAGAGATGGCATTGGCAGTGATCCCCTCTTTGGCCAGGTGGGCGGCATAATAGTGCATTAGCCCTACGATCCCTCCCTTCGAAGCAGCGTAATGCGGGCCGACCACCCCTCCCAACTGGGCGGCTATGGAAGAAAGGCTGATGATCCGGCCCCAGCGCGCGGTTCGCATGTCCGGCACCACCGCCTGCGTGACGAGGAAAGGTGCTTTGAGATTGACCGCCAGCGTCTCATCCCAGTCCTTTTCGGTAATCTCTTCGATTGTCCGCACAATGCCGATGCCGGCATTATTCACCAGGATCGTGATCGGACCCAGTTCCGCATGGATTTGTTCCACCATCCGGGTCACGTCGGAGGCCTGGGCAACGTCCCCCTGGACCGGGAGTGCGCGCCGGCCCATTTCCCGGATCTGAGCGCATACGTCGAGAGCCGCGCTCTCGTTACGGTGGTAGTTTACTGCCACGTCAGCACCACTGCGCGCGAGCGCCAAAGCAATCGCCCCGCCGATACCCCGGCTTGCCCCGGTGACAAGGGCAATTCTGCCGTTCAGTTCGTTACTCATAACATGATCCTCCCCGACAGATGAAATTCCCCTATCCCGTCCTTCCCTTGAGCTCACGCATTACTATACCACCAGTCAACCAGATGACAATTTGCACCAGGGTTGTCCGGGGGGCCCGAGTTGTCCTTTTGCTGGTGCCGCAGACCGCAAGTTCCGGCCCTTCTGTCCCCCATAATGGAAAAGCCAGCTTTTTCAAACTGGCTGTCCAATACGCGTGCCCCCTTCTTCGACACTCCAATTCTCAGAACGTTCGAATAAGTGCCATGTTATGTTTCGGGAACAGGAACGATCTCGGAAGAGTTCTCCAGTTTCCCCATCTGACGGTCATGAGCGCCACCCAGCACCACCAATGCTGTTGAGGCGCCGATCAGGCACATAAACATGTCCCATTGCGTGTCCCATTGATCGCCCTGAGTGCCGAGAAAATCATCAGCAGCCTGACCAAGTACCAAGGCCGCCCCCCACTCGATCAGCTCATAACAGGCACTGATTGCCGTGGCAACGCAGAGGCAGAGAAACGCTGTCATCCGCCGGCTGGTGACATAACCCCTCCGCAAGAGCACTTCACGTGCGGCTAGGGCAGGCACAAAACCTTGCATGAAATGGCCGATCCGGTCGTAGGGGTTTCGGCTCAGGGAAAAGAGATCCTGCAACCAGAAGCCTAAGGGTACACGTGCATACGTATAGGCTCCGCCACAGATAAGAATGACCGCGTGGAGCGCGATAAGAACGTAAAGGAGCGTTGTGAGGGGGAAGCTGCGGCAGGTCAGCAGCAGAACCGGCATGACAATCAGGACCGGCGCCACCTCCATCAGCCAGGTATTCCGATCATAGGGACTGATGGCTGTGATTGCCAGCAGTAGCATAACGGGAAGAAAGAGTGTAGTTAGAGTGAGTTTCAGCGTCATGCAAATCTCCGTTGATTTTTTTGCCGCAAGATCGTCACTGTCTCTTCGCCTCTACCGGCGCATCCTGGATCAGGATGTGCCAGTTGGGCCGCTGCCAACTGGTGCGAAACTGCTCCGGAGTTGACTCGACAGCTCGTTTCTCTTTCTCGAACCCGTCCAGAAAGAGGACGAAATCGGCCTGAGCCGCAGCGGTACCCGCCTGCTCGTCAAACTGCCGGACCATGCCATTGGGGGTGCTGACTTTGCGCCCCATGACTTCGCTGACGGGAAAGCGCACTCCTTTCGTACCGTCCCCCGGTTCATAAGCCTTGAAAACCAGTTCTGAACAAACCAGTGAGGAATCGGTCTGGAAATCGAAGTTGAAGTCATAGGGACGTCCACTGTAGTGGAAGGCCCGCACAATGGCTTTCGCCTTCTCGAGCTTGCCAAGCCGAGGCCGGATGACGCCAATGGAGTCGGCAGACCCGGTGTACTCCAGGGAAGTAAATGAGACCCCTTCCGAGATCGCCTCCAGAATACGTACCGGCCTGTTGTCGAATTTCGAAATCCTGCTGTTGTCATAGGCGACCGGATAGCGCTGCCGCAGCAGGATCTCGAAATCGCCATCACCTACCCCCTGTTCCTTGACCCATTGCTGCACCTCAATATCATTGAAGAACGCCCGCCGCTCGTCCGCCGTGCCGATGTGGAGCGCCACGTGGGTCCAGAAACCGGGGAGCCCCAGATTGGAAAGGTACCATTCGTGGCGCTCGAAGAGAATGTCCCCCGGCTGGAGCCGTTTCCCCATCTCTTCAATCTGCCGTGCCGAGATCAGGTGTTTATGGGGACGGGCAACCTTGGTATCCCCCATCCACTCCGAAACCCCTTTCTGCAGCGGGAACCAGGCAGCAAAGCCGGTCTTCTGCACCACTGCCAGGGCGTTTTTTAAAGTCAGGGCAGGACCTTTCCCCTTCCCCATGTCCCAGATGATCCGGCTATCCTCGGCTATGGCACTCTGCAGCTCCGCTGGGCCATTACCGTAAGTCGATGCGATCACCTGCAGGGCAGCAAACTCGCTGGCTATGGCCACGTTCAGGAAGCGGAACTTGAAACTGTTGAAGGTACCGGACGGAATCCCGAGCTCCGGTACCTCTTCGTTCAGGATCGTATCCAGAGCTGGATTCCTGTCGGCCAGAGCAATGATTTCCAGGGCATATCGGTAGCTGGACAGGAACGAAGCATTGGCCAGAGCAAAGGAGGTGCTGCGACGATCCTTGTCCTTGAACAGATCGAATTTCCGGTGCTCGCGGCGAATACCGTCCAGGCCGGCCAGGCTGTCCAGCACACCACTCCAGGTGGTCCAGACGGCCATCTTGTCCTGGCGCGAGAGCAGCCCGTTCTTCTTCTCCCTAGGGGGATTGAACAGTTCCGGACGGGAACGGGCAAAATCTGCTGCCTGTTTCAGATTACCGCGCAGGAGGTCGAATATTCTGATATCTGTGGCAATCTGCTTCCGGAATGCCGGATCGGGGGCAGACCGGGCAGATGAATCACCGGTGCAGATACTCAGAAAAAGCAGAAGAGTTATTGATAAGGTACGAAACATTATTCCTCCTACGATCACCTGCTATAGTCCCTGATTCGGAAACAATTCAATTTCCGGCAGCCACGCCCATCAGTTCGGCCATCCGCACAACAGGTGCGTCGCTGACCCGTTGGCCGTCGTGGTAGAAGGTCACCAGCTGCAGGATGCCTTCCTTCGCCGCTTTGATCGCCACATCATCCGGGGTGAAGGTGGTGCGCCCCAGTGATCTTTTGGTGGGCCAGTCGATGCCGCTGTAACTGAGATAGACCAGCTTGGAGCAGTAAACCCGCTCCTTGGACTCCACATCGAAGTTGAAGTCATAGGGTTTGCCCACCTGGCGAAGGGCCTGAATGATGGTGTTGGCGCGGGCCTCGCGGCTCAAGTCGGGCTTGCGCAGGATGCCGATACTGTCGATGTTGAGGAAATGCTGCAGCGTATTCATCTCGACCCCGGAACGGAGCGCCTCCACCACCATGCGCCCCTCGCGGATCTCATCCCGGTAGCGGGCCACCAACGGGTTGTCCCAGATCGCCAGCTCCTTCAGCTCGTCTTCGCTGCCGATCCAGACCGCGGCGTGCCCCCAGTAGCCGGGAATGAGTTTGTCGGTCAGGCGGAAAGGGGTCTTTTCAAGCAGGATGTCACCGGCCTTGAGGCTGCCGCGTACGTCGGTCAGCACCTCTTTCTTCTCGTACAGCTTCCCTTTGCGCGTTTCCACCAGCCCCACGGCATTGCCGAAGACCATGCTGAAGAGGCTGACCCCGTCGCGCTCCAGACCGGTCATGGAGTCGGTGGTGATACCGCCGAGGAAACCGATCTTGCGACTGATGACGTAGTAAGGCGACCATTTTTTGACCATGGAGAAAGAGGGGCTCTGGGCTATGAGCAGGTTGAGGTAGTCGGCCTCCGGGCTCCTGGCCAGTGTATCCTTGAAACGTTCCGTCCCCTTTTCGTAAAACTTGATTGCCTTGCGCACCCGGGCCCGGTTGGAGATGGAGTTATAGTTGAGGGTAATCTTGGCCAGGGCGTCACTGGTAACGGCATAGCCGGGGTCGCGCTCGTTGAGGATGCGGCGCAACTTGCCGTCCCCCTCGAAGAGCGAGATGGCCATCAGGTAGTTGTCGTAGAGCAGCATGGCTGACGAGAGGGAAAGCATGACCCCTTTGAAGCGGGTTTCAGGGGTGATGCCCTTCCTCGCCAGCTCCTTGTCCGAGCCGTCCTGCCAGCATTCATGTGCTTCCGCCACCGCCAGCAGCTCCTTGCGCAGGGCAAGATGCTCGTTGATGCCGGTATTGATCAGGGCGATGTCGTCGCCGCTGAGCGGCTTGCCCCGGTCGAGCTTCTCCTTGATTGCCATGCCGACCTTGATGGTCTCGGCCCGCAGGGTCAGGGCCTGCTCCGCCAGGCGGCGGAACGCGGCCAGTTCCACGTTCAGCGAGCTTTCCACCGCTTCCTGCGCGATGCCATGATAGCTCGCCAGGTGTGCCTTGCAGACGTCGGCGGCCTGAACCGGCAGGACCATAAGAGTACTGAGGGAGATGAGTGCAGCGCACAAAAGACGTTTCATGGGAATACTCCTGAGAATGATCATTTTGTATTGATACGGACATCCCTACCCACTTTATGTCCGCCCGCTACTGTCAGCGCTTTCAAGCTGTTCCGGCAGATCAAGCAGGAAACGCCAGATCGGCACAATCGCTATCGTTTTACCATCCGCCACTATCTGCTCACTCTCGGTGCGGGTGACAATACATCCGCTTGCCAGCCCCGTTTCCTGCATGGCTTCATTTATGGCTGCCAGCTCACGTTTTCGTGTCTGCGGCTCGGCCATGGATTCGCAGACCTGGATCAACTGCCGGCTATGGTCCGGCAACTGCACAATGAAATCTACTTCCCGGCCGCTTCTGGTCCGGTAGTAGAATATATCGGGGCATACCCGGCGCAGGGCGGTGAAGACCAGGTTTTCCAACAGATGGCCGCTGTTGACAAGTATTCCGGAGCCAACCGACCTGACAAGCCCATGGTCGATACAGTAGATCTTTTTCGGGTTGGCGTTACTGCGGGAGAGCGAGGCATCGAAGAGCCGCACGGTAAAGAGAAAATAGGCGTCCTCAAACCATTCAAGATAATCCGAGACCGACGCCTTGGGCTCCTTGTGCCCCAGCAACTTCAGATACCCGGTCAGGCTGTTGAGCGTGTAGAGGGAGGCGATATTATCCGCCAGCCAATGGGCCAGCTCGCTCACCGCCCTGGGGTGGGAGACATCGTGGCGTTCGACCAGGTCGCGGAAGAGGATGGCATTGAAATATTCCTGATGAATCTTGATGCGAAGCTGTCGGCTTACATCGGTTATCTCGGGAAATCCGCCGGTTTCCCAGTATTCCTCGAATGCTTTTTGTACCAGCAGCCGCTTCCTGGTGGAGAGCGAACCGCCCGCTTCGATCCCTTTACAGTCCAGAAACTCCCGGAACGAAAAGGGGAACATCTCCCATGCCACAGCCCGGCCGCGCATCTGGGTGGCGACCTCTTTAGAGAGCATCCGCGACGAGGAACCGGTAAGAAAGACCCGGCACTTCTCCGTACGCATTAACCGGTCTACGAACGGCTCCCAACCGGCAACCGCCTGGATCTCGTCAAAGAAGCAGTAGACCGTTTCACTGTTCTTCTTCTCGGGATACAGCGAAAAATAGGCCTCTACGATCAGTCCCAGCCCGTCATGTTGCAGCTTATGGAGACGGTCGTCGAAGAAATTCAGGTAGAGGATGTTGCGTCGCGACACCCCGTCAGACACCAGCCCCTGCATCTGCTGGTACATATAGGTCGATTTGCCGCTACGGCGGACACCGATACAGACCGTGGCCTTGCCGGGAAGCGGCTCGATGCGTAAATGCCGCGCTACTCCTGTTTCCAAGGCGATTTCCTGGAAGTCCAGAATGATGCTTTTGATAGTCTCAAGCATAGACAGTCCGTTTAGCCGGGGTGTGTGGACATATTTAATCGGTAATAAATATTACCGATTAAATATTAATTTGGCAATATTTAATACTGATTTAGATTATAACGGTCAATGGTGTCACTCTTTGAGATCTCCCCGGTCCGATATCCCAAAATCGGATGATTACGGAAACCCATCAGATGATTATCGGATGATTAAGCATGGTCGCAAATGAGGAGATAGCCGGCGGCCCGTCCAGCTTCCTTCATCCATCCAAGAAAATTCCTTTATCGGAAGATTTCCTCAAAATATCGGAAGATTTTCGGAAGATCATGATCTTAGCTGGGTGAAATAAAAACGGGTACCTCGTCCTTTGCCAACACGAACCAATAAGCCTGATTCTACCAGCTCCAGCAGGTCGCGATTGGCGGTATCATAGGTAACCACGAACTCTTTTCGACACCAGCCACTGGTAACCTTAGTATACCCCTTTGACTCCAACAAAATCGGATGATTACAATAAAGCATCGGTTAATAATCTGACGATTACACAATTTCATCTGACGATTGTCTGACGATTAACGGCCGGCAAGGACGTAATGAATGAAACGGAATTGTCAGCCGTACAAGCCGGAAACCAAAAATTGCCTCACGCGACGGCGCAACGACGCGACGTTTTAAAACCAAAATCTTTGATTTGTTTAAATGCTTTTCGTTGCGTCGTCGCGTCGTTGCGTGAGTAATGTCTTTCTGAAGTCTTTGCCCATCTTTTGTAAAGACTCAAGACGTATGCGCCTAGCTGATGCCGAATTGCCTGTAGAGAAGCCGGAAGCGGAGGTGGTGGTTCCTTTTCGAACAGCACCGGCGTGCAGTATTGCAGCAGGAATGGGTCGGTCGAAATAAGGCCAGCCACGGCGGCCCACCCCAGTTCCAGTTACTTCTGCACGGAGCTTATGAAGATTCGCTTTTTTGTGTTCATGCGGACTGCCTCTGACCTCTTCAGTATCTAGACCAAGTCAATTGTAAATTCAGTGAGTTATAGTGCGTTAGTCAACAAATCAACAACGTCCCGCTGCCCTCCTTTTTGTCGGCCAACGGACGCCAAAAGCCTGACCGGCGGTTTCTTGGCCGGTAGTGCGAGTTAGGCATCTTATTTATCAGGTGTGCCAATGCTGAACTTATGGAAGAGTTCAATGACACCTTTATAGCCAAAGAAGACAAGGAAATCGTTGAAAACTGGTTTTTCATTTGCCAGTCGTGACCCACTTATCTGTTCTAGCCAGTATCTTATTGCTGATATGTCCTTTTGTTCTATCAGACCAATATTCAGGTAGTGATTTAACATGTCCAAATATGAAAAAAATCGATCGAAAACATCCCTATAAAGAACTTCTTGCCAAAAAAAGCCACCTCGGCCATCTGGTGGTTCGAGAGCGCCTACCATTGCATTTTCCATTACTTTCCAGGAGTGAATAAAAACAGGCGATCCTGCCTTTTCTTTATAACTATCAGGAGTATTTAATGTCCTGCCTTCCCAGTCTAGAAAGACGCAAGCAAGCGATAACACTTGATCATCAATGAGCTTGTCGAGTTCCTTAGCTGCGAATTCAGCCTTTTTCCACCTTTGCGCTTTATAGTATTGATAAACACCGAATAAAAATCCTCCTAGGGCAATCCATGCGCCCATTGCCTTTGCAGTTAAATCAATATCAATATTACAGAACATGTTCCCTCCGTATAATAAGTAGCTGCTGCCTTTTGGTTATGCGTCAAAACGCTTTAGTAGTCGGTCAGTAAGGTCATTCGCAAAGGAAATGATGGAATCACACGCTTCTCCTACAAATCCCTGTCTGAGTTCGATGCGCTTGATGAAGCTAACGTCAAGGTGAGAGTTATCTTTTGCGAATTTCAAGAGTTGCTTATTGGTGTCGGTTGTGATCTGACCCCCGGCATGAACGAAGCAGTTTCTGAGGCGGTTGTAATTACTGATTCTTTGCCACGTTTTATTTAAAGCGGGAAAATCAACATTCAACACCTTTTCCAAGTAATCCTTAGCTCTGAATATTCCATTCCCAGCAATGTCCTTGACAGTTACATTTAACTTCTGATCCTGCTGCAACAAGTCGCAGACATCATTCAAATATATTTCTAACAGAGCATATATCGAAATGAAAAGAGATTGCCTTATTATAATCGGCATGGTCTCGGCTATGACAAAGTACTCTTCTTCAAGGATCTCCTCTAATTCCTCCTGACTGTACTTTGGTGTCTTTTTCAGCCTTTTTTGTGATTCCAGGTTGAAGGTCACGGATCTTTCAAGGAGATCTATTTCCATGTTATTTGCAACATCTTTTATTATTTCCAGTTCGTTCGCCAAATGCCACCTCTGCGCAGGCAAGGCAATTTTAAGCTGGGAATACACTGAGGGATCGGGTAACAAATTCATTTTTTATCTCGCACAACGTCGTAGGCGGTGAACAGGGTCCGTTTCACCACTCCACCGGCCTGGTTAGGCCTCGTCGTTTCGCACCAATACTGATGCACCGATGTAGCTTAGATCGAACTTCATGAGCGGTCTTGTGTTGTACTTGGCCTGAAGATATGCCAGCAGTGGTCCTTCCTGATTACGGTCAAGATCGCAGTCTAGGATGAATGCTGTGCCGTCGGTTTCGAGTTCCGTTGGGTCCTCCACCGCATTGCCAAATGGTGCAATAACGTCTGACTGTCGTAGTGCCGCACACCGCGGAGACAGTGAGTTTAGGCAAAGTTTGACACTAATCGATTTTCCATCGGTGTATGCGACAACCGCCCCGTCAACTATTGCTGCACGGCGAAAGAAGTCGCTGTTCCGAAAGTAGTAGCAGCGCCTGTATCCTTCTGCATTCATCTCCAGAATGTTTGTTCGACCATACAGCGTAGCCATGAACTGCTCATACTTGGCTTGAGCATGCTCTCCGGTTGCGGTAAACCAAATTAGTCGAAAGTCATGAGGCTTATCAGAAGAGGAGTGCAGTTGCTTCGATGCTTTCCGGATGATACCTGACAGTGTTTCGTTGCGAACAAGTGGAACCATTACTTCATGAATATCACATTGCTCCAACTCCTTCGCACGTTTGTTTAAGTATTCTGGGCCGTCTTCTTTCGTCTTTTCTTCGATCAGCACGCGAGTCCTGCCAAAACTAACGAGGAAATCCGCTTCCTTTTTATGTTTGATGTCTGACGTAGGGATATCCTCAACAGTGATACCCCAATTTTCTAACAACATACGAGCGTAAGAGGATTGTGTCATTTTTCATCCTATGTCTTCATGCCTAACCAAATAAAGTTTATGCAGTGCGGAGCGGAGCGGAGCCACCGCATAAACTGTAGTTGAACTAAACCGCGTAGGCACACACTTGGATATTTATCCGGTTTTTGGGTTTTGGTGCGGGGATGATAACGCTAATATGAAGCCATATCAATGGATAAAATTAAAGAATCATGCTTGGTTGGCAGGGATAAGATCATAATTTCAACTCGGTGAATGGCATTTCTTCTCATCTTGGTTACCCATCTGTTCTGTTTTTTGTTCATTGAGCGCAGGTGTAGAATGACACCGGCAAATCGTTCGCTCCCGAGCCCTATGTTTACTCTCTTCCTTTTATTCATTCTCTTCTAAGCTGGCGGACTCCTCGACTTTTTCGGCAGCTGTGCTATCACCACCATAATCCCCACGTTGCAACAGGGGCAGATCTTCACTGTTTCGGCTCTGGACGCTATTTCCTGCTCCAGCTCTGCCGTTCTTTTTCGGTCCCTCTCCATCAGCAGCAGTTGCAGCCTCTTCAGGGTTACCTTTTTGGTCGGGTGCAAGAAGCCGTAGTAGCGTACTTTATGAAACCCCTTGGGCAGGACGTGTTGCAGAAAGCGGCGCAGGAACTCCATTGCCGGCAGGGGCATGGTCTTCCATTCTCTGGTAGTGGCATTCTGGTAACGGAAGGTCACATGATCGCTTTCCATGGCAATGATGCTGTTGTTGGTGATGGCGACCCGGTGGACATATCGGGCCAGGTAACTCAGCACCTTTTTCGTCTGCTTGAAGGTTGGCCTTGAGAATACGACCCAGTTCTTATCCCAGACCTCCTTGGGGAAGTTCTCTTTGGGCAGGGCCTTTCCGGCTAGCTTCATGAAGATGGCCCGGAAGATCGGCGAGAGCGCCCTGACCGGCACGAGGAACTTCCGGCGGGACGGTCGCCAGACCCTGTTTTTATCAAGGCCGCCGGCCGGAACGAGGAGATGAAGATGGGGATGATACTCTTTGGCGCGGGTCCAGGTATGGAGCACGGCCAGCATGCCCAGTTGGCCACCGATGTATTTGCGATCAAGTCCCAGTTTGTTCAGTGCCGCTATCGCCGCCTCAAAGAGGACGGCGTAGAGCGTTTTCTGATTGCTGCGGACTACTTCCCGGAGTTCTGCCGGCAGGGTGAAGACCAGATGGAAGTAGGGGACGGGCAGTAGCTGCGTCTCCCGCTTTTCCAGCCACCTTTTCGTATCGGCGCCATGGCATTTGGGGCAACTGCCGTTCTTGCAGGAGTGATAGGCATACTCGAAGTTGCCGCAGTGCTTGTCGCACTCTTCGATATGCCCACCCATGGCCTCGGTACGGCAGGCGGTGATGGCGAAGAGAGCCCGTTTGTGGCTGTGGGGCATCTTGTCGCCGAATTTCTCCAGATACTCCGGACCATGTTTTCTGACAACCTCTGCCAGTTCGATCATTGCTGGAATTTGGGCATCATCTTGTTGAGGTTGCCACGGAGCCGGGTGGTGAGCTTGCCGGTGACATGGGTATAGATGTCGGTGGTGACAATGCTGCTATGGCCGATTATATCTTTGATAACACGGATATCCTCGCCGTTCTCCAGAAGGAGTGTGGCGTAGGAATGCCTCAGCGTATGGACTGAAGCAATTTTGTTGACGCTGCTTTGCCGGATCGCCTTTTTGAAGGCGACCTGCAGGGTATCCTTATAGATATGGCCGCCATCTTTATGGGGGAAGAGATAGCCGGAGCCGGTGCCGTGCACTTGGTAATAGGAACGCAGCAGTTCCAGAGGGCAATCGGGAAGAGGAACATAGCGGTCCTTACTCCCTTTGCCATGCACCTTCAGGAGACGGCGCTTGCTGTCGATGTCGGTAGTTTTCAGGCAGACCGCTTCGGAGATGCGCAGACCACAGGCATAGATGATGATCAGGGCCATGCGAAGGATGGGGCTTTTGATCTCTTTCAGGATGATCAGGACTTCATCCGCAGTTAACACCACCGGCAGTCTCTTGCTCCGCCGCGGTCTGACCAGATCGAAGATCTTCCAGGTTCTCTTCAGGGTGGTTTCATAAAAGAACTTGATGCCGCACAGATACACGGTAACGGAGCTGCCGGAGGACTTGAGGTCGTTGATCATGTGGACGAAGAACCGGCGGATTTCATCTTCAGTAAGCAGGTCCGGTGAACGGTGGTAATACTTCGCCAGCACCCGTACGGTGGCAATGTAGCTGTCGATAGTTCGCTGCGCATACCCGGCTAGCTGCAGATCTTCCCTCATCCTTCGTCTTAACTCGGTCATGATTGTTCTCCTTTTCATGGGTTTTTCGGCCCTTAGGCCATAAACGAGCATGAAAGGAGATAATTCGATTGGGCAATAAAAAAGGCAGCCTCCGCAGAAGCTGCCCAATTGGTTCTTAGATTTTATATTCGCTTTTTGTTTTATTTAGCCTTTATGTCTTTGAATTTATTTAAGTTTTAAGTTTCCGCAAAGCGGTTTAGTTCAAC
>JBGPCQ010000054.1:0-16805 GCA_041481895.1 Geobacteraceae bacterium
AAATCTTGTCGCCAAGGGAATTACAGCCCTGGAAAACGACCATGTACATCTCGCTCTCGTCTGCTTCGAGAGAGCCGCGGAGATCGAGAAAAACCCGACAATCCGCTCCGGCCTCGGTTACTGCCTCGCCGCGGCGCGGGGAGAGCTGGAAAAGGGTGCGTCCCTCTGCCGGGAGGCTGTCTCCCTAGAGCCGGACAATGTATTCCATTATCGTAATCTGGGAAGCGTACTGCTCCTTGCCGGGAAGAATAGTGAAGCGATAGCGGTTTTCAGGGACGGGCTTCACATCATGAAAGATGACGGGATCATCCGGAAGCTGGACTCCCTCGGGACGAGGAAGCCGCCTGTTTTCACCTTTCTCGACAGGAAGCATTTTCTGAACAGAACAGTCGGCTTGATCCTGGACAGGCTGGGTTTCAGATAACGGGATATAATTCCCCCGGCAGTCAGAAAATCAGGGGCGCCTGGAGTGCAGGCGCCCTTTTGAATTTTTTCCACTGTTGTCCGGTTAGAAATTTGCATCATCCCAAAGTCCCTCATCCCCTCCTTCAGGGCACCTTCTCCCTGAGGACCCGAACAGCTTGCTAAAGGAGAAGGGATGGTATATTCAACCCGGGTGTACGTACAGGTGGCCGTCGGCTCCCTCCGTGACACGAAAATGGGGCAGATCGAAGGGCGCCGGCCCGCCGGTCACCTTTCCTTCTGCATCGAACCTGGCTCCGTGGCACGGGCAGACGAAGCCGTCACCCTCTTCATAGCGGACCGTGCAGTTACGATGGGTGCACACGTTCGACATTGCCGTAAAGCTCCCGGCGCGTCGCAGGACGAAAAACCGCTGGCTGATGAACCGGTCGTAGACCCCGTCGCGGGGATAATCGGCGGCGGTTCCGATGTCCACCGGGCCTCTGCTGGGGCGTGCGGCAGGAAAGGCTCCAACACCGCCGCTGGAGACACACCCCGCACACGCTGCGGCGACTGCGCCGATCGCTCCCTTGATGAATGCCCGGCGATCCATTTTCATTTCATCTCCCCTTTCCGTGAAAACCCTTATCATTGCTGATGAAAAACAACCTGTCCGTGGTGTCGACGCCTGACCGGGCCGCATCTTTCGCCAGACCGGGCGCCTCCGGCTGCAGCGGGATCAGAACTCTAAAATAAGGCTCGTCTGGATGCCCCAGCTTAACTCGCGCCGCGCTCCCTGATCGATGGGGAACAGGTAGCCTACCCCCACGCGCGGCTGCACCCGTCCGATGGGATTGAAGTTCACCCGGACCCCGGCGACGCCGAAAAGGCGATTCTCGCCCCGCTCCGGGCCGGCCAGGAACCTCTGGCCGTCAAGCTCCAGAAGCGGTGCGAACGACTGTGTCCCCGGAATCGGCACCTCATGATGATATATGTTCCAACCAAGCAGCGCCCCGTACCGGAGTTCATGATTGCCTCCCTCCTTCGAACCGGTTACGAAATTCACGCCGGTCCAGGTCTGGGCGGAGAAGTGCTCGCCAAGGCGCAGCATCTGTCCCAGCAGCGGGTAAATTTCGTAGTCATCCGTGTGCATGTTCCCTGCCAGCGGCAATCCCAGGCTGACCTTGCCGACAAGGGTGTAGTCGAAGAAGTTGTCCTTGGAGACAAACTGGTAGACAGGGTGATGGGCCTTGAACTTGACGGTCTGCCAGCCTTCCTTGCGTTCAAAGGCCGCCCCGTTGAACTCGTGTTCCGACTCCCATTCCCCCTCAATGGTGAGGGTCAGGTTGCCGATGGCCCATTCAACCTCGGATTCGATTTCGCTCTCGCGGCGACCTTTATGCTCGCCGTGGAAGTAGTCGGCCCGCAGTTCGTGCTCGGCATCCAGCGAAGTCTGACGGAAATGCTCGGGGAAAAAGCCCGTGCCGTAGCGGGAGCGATGGTCCAACAGATTGAAAAAGTACCGGTCGGAGCCGCGGTCTGCCTGGGGCTGGGCCGCGGGCGCGGCAACCTGCCGGGGAATGTTGCTCCCCTCAGCCGGTACGGCGCTGTCAAGGCTCTTCGCATGTCCGTTCCGACCTGCCAGAATCAGGGCCAGGACCAACAGACCCGCCAGTAATGTCCTTCGTTTCATAACTCCTCCTTTGTGATCTGCCCGTACTCCAAATGTTTTATGTGGCATTCCCGGTGCAGTATGGTGAAAATAAAATTGAATATCTATTTCAATACCATAATCCGCCGGTCAGGTTCAAGGGTGAAAAGAATTATTTTTTTCTAAAACTACCGGGATTGACTGTCTAACGAACGAATGCTATCTTCAATCGATGGAGAGTTGCCGGTGTGAAGCCATACTGCTCGGAGTCGCGGATTACGGCGAGGCGGACAGGCTTGTCACCCTGTTCACCCTCGAACATGGCAAGCTCAGGGGAGTTGCCAAGGGGGCAAAGCGGAGCATCCGGAGGTTCGGCGGCGTCCTGGAGCCTTTTGCCCGGCTTTCCGTGCAGATTGCCATAAGAAGCGGACTTTCGCGTCTCGTGGAGGCGGATGCGGTGACGATCTTCCCCCTGATCCGCGCAGACCTCCTGAAAATCGGCTATGCGGGCTATGCCTGCGAGGCGGCCGATCTCCTCCTCCCGGAGGGGCTGCCCACCCCCCGCCTGTTCCGCCTCCTGGCAGCCTACCTGGAACATCTCGACCGTTTCCCCCCCTCACCCTCGGACCGGAGATTTTACGAGGTAAACCTCCTTAATATCCTCGGCTACCGTCCGGCCTTCGGGCAGTGCGCTTCCTGCGGGGCCGACATCGCCGTTTTGCCGGTGCGCTATGCGGGTGCCACAGGGAGTCTCCACTGCGGCCGGTGCGGACGCGGGGACAGAGCCATATCCGACGGGACGGTTAATCTTCTCGAAACGTCCCTCACTACCGGGAGGTTCGGCGCAGTAAGCTTTTTGCCTGCCGAGTTGACGGAGGCGGGAAACATCCTCGACCCGGCCATTGCTTCCCACGTCTGCAGGCCCTTGAAATCGCTCGCTTTCCTCAGAGAGATGGGCGGATAAAAGCCTTGCCAAAGTTTCTTGACCAGAAGCGCGAGGGGGGGTATATTACTTCTTTTCATTGAATTCAACTGCAGTGCTTTTCAAGGCCCCATGTCGACACTAGATCTGAAAAAACTGCCTCCGCAGAGTCTCGAAGCCGAGATGTCCATTCTCGGCGGAATCCTTCTCGACAACGAAGCGATCAACCGGACCCTGGAGATACTCATTCCGGACGACCTCTACCGGGAATCCCACCGGAAAATCTTCAGGGCAATGATCGATCTCAATGACCGGGGTGAGCCGTGCGATCTCATTACCCTTACGTCCATTCTGAAAAAGAGGGGAGAACTGGAGGATGTGGGGGGCGGCTCCTATCTTGCCGCCCTGGTCGACTACGTACCGACCGCTGCCAACATCGCCTATTACTGCAAAATCGTCAAGGAGAAGGGGCTTACCCGCAAGCTCATTACCGCTGCCACCGAAATCGTGACCCGGGGGTATGCCGACCAGGTTGAGGTGGAAGAGCTTCTCGATAAAGCCCAGCAGACGATATTCGAAATTTCGGAGAACAAGCTGCGTCCCGCTTTTTTCCCGGTGGGGGCGCTCCTCAAGGATACCATCAAAAACCTCGAGCTCCTTTACGAGAAGAAGGAACACATCACCGGCGTTCCGACCGGCTTCAAGGACCTGGATGAAAAGACCGCCGGTTTCCAGCGGGGCGACCTCATCATCATCGCCGGCAGGCCGTCCATGGGAAAGACCGCTTTTGCCCTCAACATGGCCCAGTATGCGAGCATGCACAGCGAACAGAGAAGTTCCGTCGCCGTCTTTTCGCTCGAGATGAGCAAGGAGCAGCTCGTGACACGCCTGCTCTGCTCCGAGTCGCGCGTTGACGCGAGCCGGGTCCGCACCGGGCACTTTCAGGAGAATGACTGGCCGAAGCTCATCAAGGCGGCAAGCACCCTGCACGACGCGAAGATATTTATCGACGACTCCCCGGCCATCTCGGTCCTGGAGATGCGCGCCAAATGCCGTCGACTCAAGGCGGAGCATGATGTAGGCCTGATTATCGTCGACTACCTTCAGCTCATGCGGGGAGGCTCCAATCCGGAGTCCCGCCAGCAGGAGATATCCGAGATATCCCGGTCGCTCAAGGCCCTGGCCAAAGAGCTGAGCGTTCCGGTGGTGGCACTTTCACAGTTGAACCGGGGCCTGGAGAGCCGCACCGACAAGCGCCCCATGATGAGCGATCTCCGGGAGTCGGGGGCCATCGAGCAGGACGCCGACCTCATCATGTTCGTCTACCGCGAGTCGGTATACTGTGAAAAATGCAAGAACAAAGAGCTTCACTGCGACGACAACCACGAGAAGAATGCCGAGATCATAATCGGCAAGCAGCGTAACGGCCCGATCGGCACGGTGAACCTGACCTTCATGGGTGAATACACCAAGTTCGAAAACCAGAGCAGCCGGGATGATTACTAAACCAAGGCTCTGGGCGCGAGGCGCCAGGCTCTGGGTTTTACCCCCAGAGCCCACGCCTCGTGCCTCGCGCCTGATTCTAAGGAGTTCATATGATAGACCCTACAGCACGTATCAACCCTACCGCCAGAATTGCGGAGGACGTGGAGATCGGCCCCAATGTGACTGTCGGCGCTCATGCAGTGATCGGCAGCGGCACGAAAATAATGGCCAATGCGGTTGTCGGTCCCTGGACCACCGTCGGCCGGAACAACACCATCCATTTCGGTGCGGTGGTGGGGCATGACCCCCAGGATTTCGGCTACCAGGGGGAAGAGAGCTACGCGGAGATCGGCGACGGCAATATTATCCGCGAGTATGCCACCATTCACCGCGGCAACCGGGCCGGAACAAAAACGGTGATCGGCGACAACAATTTCCTCATGATCCAGTCCCACGTGGCTCATAACTGCGAAATCGGGAACAGCGTCATCCTGGCGGGGGGCGCGCTCCTGGCGGGGCATGTGATAATGGAAGACCGGTCGATCATTTCCGGCAACTGTGTCGTCCACCAGTTCTGCCGCATCGGGCGGTTCTCAATGATGCGCGGGCTGTCACGCACTTCCCGTGACGTCCCCCCCTTCTGCATCATGGATGAGACCCATACGGTAAAAAGCCTCAATCTCGTGGGGCTCAGGAGAAACGGTTTCGACGTCAAGCGGGTGCGGGCCCTCAAGAACGCATTTCTCATACTTTTCCGGAGCGGGCTGAATATGCAGAATGCCCTGGAACAGGTTGAGGCGGAGCTCGAAATTACCGACGATGTCCAGGAGCTTCTCGACTTTATCAAAAATTCCAAGCGGGGGGTGTGTTTCGGCGAGGGTTCACCCGTCGCCGATTTCGACTGACGGGAACGCCACTTTTCCGCCCGGGCTGCGTAAGTCTTCGCAATTCCTCGTGCGGCGTAGCGCTGCTACGCCTCCTCGCAATTACTTGACAGCCTTGCCCGGACGAAAAATTGACGTTCCCGCTCGGTTTAAGGCTAAGGGTTCGGATAATTTTGCCATTTAGTCTAGACTTGGAGAAAAATATGACCAGATTTAATCCGATGCGGGAGCTGCCCGCTACGGCCGGCTATACGGAAGGAGACGTCCTCGTCCTGTGCGGCGAGCTGTTCGGTCGTGGGTACGCCAACGGCATCGTCGAAGAGGCGAAAAGCCGGGGGATGACAATTATCGGCACCACGGTTGGTCGCCGGGCGAGCGACGGGAAGCTCCGCCCCCTTAACGCGGTGGAACTTGCAGAGGCGGAAACGCTCCTCGGCGGCAGGATCATCAATGTCCCCCTTGAGGCAGGTTTTGATCTGGAGCAGGACGATGACGGCCGTTCCCCGGTGGAGCAGCTCAAGAGGGTGAAGCCGGACGAGTGGGCCCAGGCGCGTCTCGACTGGAACGGGATCGAGCAGTCCCGGCAGCGGGGCATCACACGTTTTACCGATGCCATCGCCCAGCTTGCGGCCATTCTGGAGAAGAAAATTCCGCAAGGGGTCAATGTCCTGTTTGTCCACACCATGGCCGGAGGCATGCCCCGCGCCAGGGTATACATGCCGATCTTCAACCGGGTCTTCAAGGGACAGGGGGAGCGTTTCCTCTCTTCGGAGGCTTTCTGGAACTCGGAGCTGGGGAAGCTGTGCGCGCTCAACTTCGACGAGGTGAGCGGCGAAACGTTTGCGTACCTCATCGATGCCACCGCGTCTTTCCGGGAGCGGACCGCCGCCGGAGGAGGGAGGGTATCCTATGCGGCGTACGGCTACCATGGCACTGAAGTGCTGGTCAACGGGTCGTACACCTGGCAGTCCTATATTCCCTACCTGCCGGGGTGGGCCAAGATGCGCCTGGAGCAGGCGGCCGGCGGCGCCTGGCAGAGAGGTATAAAGGCGACCGTCTACAACTGCCCGGAGATCCAGACCAATTCCAGTGCACTCTTCCTCGGGGTGGAGATATCTCTCTATCCCCTCCTGGCAGCTCTGGAGAGGGAAGGGGGAGGACCCGCATACCGGGAGACCGCTGCCGAGTGCCGGGCGCTCCTCAGGGAGGGGGCTACCCTCGACGCGCTCCTGTCCGGGGCCAACGCTTACCTTGCCTCGCCCCTCATTGCGGCTTTCAGGGACTTTGACAGCTGGCCCCGGCACAATACCGTGGAGCAGGCCGAACTCATGCTGAACTGTGCGACGGAACTCCTCGGCATGAATGCAAATCCCAAGGAGATCGTCTGCGCTGTCCTGTCCCGTGCGGTTTTTACCGGGGTGGGGCGGCTCATGCTCGATGCCTCGTGGGATGCTACGGCTCCTGTTTTCTGGCTCAATCACGATATCATTGCAAAAAGGCTGGTTGCTCAAGGCTGACCATACTCGCCGGTCAAAGCTACATTCGGAAAGGGACCTGAAAAAACCGTATGATTTCCAAGATACTTCTGGTTGATGACGTAAGCATGTTCCTGGAACTGCAGAAGATGTACCTGAAACTTTCTTCCGTGCATGTCCTTACCGCGAAAGATGGTGTCGAGGCCCTCCGGATGGTAAGGAAAGAGCGTCCTTCACTGGTTTTCATGGACCTCCATATGCCCAACATGGATGGCGCCGAGTGCTGTGCGCGCCTCAAGGCCGATGCGGAGTTCAAATCATTGCCGGTTGTCATGATCACCTCCGAGGGGAAGGGTGAGGAGCGTAAAGTCTGCTTTAGTGCGGGATGCGACGACTTCCTGACCAAGCCGCTGGATCGCATCCTGTTCCTGGAGACGGCGCGCAAATACCTGCCGGCCATCGACCGCCGGGACTCCCGAATCCCCTGCCGGGCAAAGGTCAAGTTCAGGGCCTTCGGCATTACACTGTCCGCGGAGATTCTTGATATAAGCCAAAACGGTATTTTCATAGCCGCTGATTACGAGGTGGCGACAGGTACGGTCCTGGAGGTTGTCTTTTCCCTGCCGGGCGAGAGCGGGTCGTTAATCCAGGCCAAGGGGAAAGTCGCCTGGCTGAACAGCAGGAAGGGGCGGAAAAAAACCAAGCTGCCGGTGGGGTTCGGCATAGAATTCATCGCCTTGACCGAGGAGTCGAAGGAAGCATTGAAGCTTTTCATTGAGACAGACATAGAATCAGAACTGGCCCTGTAAAAGATCCCACAAGCGGATACTCCTGGACATCACAAAGGAAAAGCCCGCTTGCCGCGGGCTTTTCCTTTCTACAATCACTGTCGGCGCGGCCGTCACTCCCCGAGCAGCTCATTCACCTTCTTCATCACCTGGAAGGCGTCAGCCACATAGAGAACGTCGGCCTTTCCCTGGGCCCAGCCGCAGTTCGGGTCGGTGTTGATCGCCCGACGTTCGTTGATGAAGCGCCACCCCACCGCATGCGGCTCTTCGCCGTGGCAGCAGGTCGCCAGCCCCTTGGGGTGGCGGGGGGTGGACCCTGTCTGTCCGACCTGGTTCAGGTGGCTCATGAAGGGAAGGACCGGCTCTCCTTCGGTGGACTGATCCACCAGGGATTTGCTGCTGCCGAGGGAGGCCTTGCCGTTCTGCAGGAAGCCGAGGATGAGGTCCTCCGCTTCTTTGAGATGGATCTGCCCGTCGGCCTGCTTCTTGGTCCAGCCGGCGCCGGCGACGAACAGGAAGTCGGCATCCGGGCGGATGGTCTGGGTGTTCGCGGAGGGCGACTGGACCCCGATTACCCGGGTGCGGGTGCTGTTTTCTCCGAGATTTACCGTAACAGTGTTAAGGGTGGCAGAGCCGGGCGCTCCCTGCCAGGGGGCAAAAACGCCCCCGTCAATAAGGAGGAACCAGGGGCGCTGGGTCCGGGTCAGCTTAGCCACCATCCGCTGCCGGTAGTACCAGCGCTGGACCTGGAGTGTTTCTCCCGCCACGTCCACCCCGCTGACGTGGGTTTCGATGCGTCCCTGGAGACGCTGGACAGCGCCGGGGAGAGAGCGTGAAAAGCGGGAGGTGGTAGGCGCGATGACCAAGGTGGGTCCGGATGCCCGCACCAGGGCTTCGACTGCCGCGACGTCCGAAGCGTAACGGGAATCAGCAAAGTCCGGCCCGGACACGGCCAGAAACCGGGTTGCTCCGCACGCCGCAACGGCATCAGCGGCAGGCTTTACCTCTCCGCCGAAAAGGGCGACCGAGAGGGACGTTCCGGGAAGCTTTTGTGCGATATCGACGGCAGCGGCCAGGGCCTCGCGGGCCACTCCCGTCAAGGTGCCGTCGGCCTGGGTATGAGCAAGAAAAAGAATTTTTTCCATCAGATGCCTCCATCAAAAAAACCGATTAGTACTAGTTTTCCGCAAGCGGTCAGAATAGATCAAGTCCCCCTTTATGAAAGGGGCATTTAGGGGGATTTGCCTTTGATTGCCGTTGAGAAATCCCCCCTTGCCCCCCCTTTGCCAAAGGGGGGTAACATTTATGCCTTCATCCACGCCACGATCTCCCTGGCGATCTCATCAACCGAAAGGTCCTTGACGATCCTGGTCTCGCGTCGCTGGCTCGGTAACTCTACGCCGAGATACGATACCCCTTCCGCCCCGACCTTCGCCGGCTGGGCCTTCTGCAGCGCCGGCATGACGGTGCGCATGTTCATCATACCGATCTGGGGGTTGTTGGGGGGCTCGGGGAGGTTCCCCGTTGCCCAGGCAAGTACCGCCGGAGCGCCGGCACAGACGGAAACCTGGTACTGTCCGCCTTCGATCCGTTCGAGAACTTTCAGAGAACCGTCATCCTGGACCTTGAGTTCGTCCACCCCGAGGAACTGGTCCCTGATGCCGAGCCGCTCGCCGATCATCTGCATGGTCACGCCCGCATCACGGGATGCGGATGCGCAGCCGCCGAACAGCAGCAGACGGGAGCGGTCCAGGTCCGGAATAGCCTCGACTGCCCCGGCCAGGGCGGAGGCAACTTCGCAGGGGTCGGTGAACCCGCCTGCCGGGCCATCGAGCACCACCAGCTCGAATGAGACCTTCTGGGCAATGGTCATCATCAGCTGCTGCAGCTTCGCCTTGGGGCCGAGGCTGACCAGCCAGACCTTGCTGCCCGGTGAGTTCTTCGCCAGATGGGCCGCCTCGTAGAGGGCATGGCCGGCCCAGGGGTCAAGGACCGCCGGCAGCATCATCTCGTTCTTCAGGGCCGGGCCCGTCGGTCCCTCGATCGGCGTCAGGGTCTGCAGGGGATCGGGAACGATGCTCCCGAAGACAACAATGTGAAATCCTCCGTTCATTCCTAGATCTCCTCATTACGTTGAATTCATTTTAATGCTGAGTCAAGCTGTGGACGAATTCGAGAAAAGCTCCAGATGCAAGGCTTGCGAGTCCGGAGGAATGAGGCGCAGCTCTGTAGGGGCGGCCCTCTGTGGCTGCCCTGATTGTGCCCCTACCATCAGGCAGTGACGATGGATGAGCGTAACGCAGCAGAGGGACTTTTATCGAATTCGTCAGTTCTCTGCCGAGTGCAGTCCTCCTGTCCCGGCTCTGAAATCGATGTTGCACCGTTCATCCCCTGCCTTGAGGGGTTTGGTGCAGTTCCATTGACAGGCGCCGCAGTGCACGCATTTTTCGCGGTCGAATTGCGGAGCTCCCCCCCCCTCGGTATAGGTGAGGGCCTGGCCGGAGCAAATCTCGACGCAGAGCTGCGGGTTGCACCGTTCGCACAACTGCGGGTCGAGGACGACCACGTGATCGGCGTAACCGGACGGGGCCTGTACTTTCCCTCCCAGCAGCAGGGCATCCTGCTGCGAGACGAGAAGCCTTCCGTCGAGCGGTATCTGCGGCCAGCCGAGGCGGTCCATGACGGCATCTGCCAGGGATGTCCCATGGGCGGTCGATTCGTTGAGCAGTCTTTTGATCTCTTCCGGAGCAATCCTCCCCCGGCAGTAGTCCTCTAACGAGGGTACCCTCTCGTAGGGGCGCCTGATCTCACCGCCGAGATTTACCTTTCCCCCCGTCATACCGGTCAACCCCATGCCGGACAGGCCGGTGAGCACTCCCCGCTGGAATCCGTCGCGGGCCTGTTTTGCCTCATCCGCTTCCTGTTCCACCCAACTGGCGCGCCTTCGTGCCACATAGGCGGTTTCCAGATTTTCCCGGGTAAAAGGTTTCCCCGCCTTGAGCAGTTCAATCACCCCTTCGGCCAGCTGCACCCCGGTGGCCCATGCCTCGTCAACTCCGGAACCGGTGAGGACGTTGGTGCTCCCCGACCCTTCGCCGATGCGCGCATAGCCGTCTCCCGCCAGGAAGGGCTCGCCGCGCTTCCCCGACTCCTGCAGGGACTTGGCGCCCCAGGATCGGAGTGTCCCCCCCTCCAGGTGCCGCCAGATAGCGGGGTGCATCATCCAGTGCTGCAGGTAGCGGTAGCTGGTCCGCACCGGGCTGTCGAGCCAGGAGGGGACAAAAATGCCGAGGGATGCGACCCGGTCGGGATAGACGTAGAGGAAACCGAAGATCTCCGGTTCGGGGTAGCCGATGGTATGGATGACCGTGCCGGGCTGCAGGGTGCAGTTCTCGGGGAGTTCCACCACCATTTTCATCCCCACCGCCCATTCACGCTGGTGATGACCTGCGGGGAGGCCGAACTGTTTGTCCAGTGCCTGACCGACCGGTCCGAACGGGCCGTCGCCGACCACGGTCAACGCCGCCCGGATATCCATCCCCGGCATATAGCCGGCCGCGGCAGCGCCGTCCCTGTCAGTTCCCTGGTCAACGAGCCTGATGCCGACGACGCGGTTCTCCTCGATGAGGGGTGCGCTGACCGGCATGGCCGGCCAGACCTGCACGAGCCCCGAAGCCATCAGCTGGCTGCCGACCCACTGGGTGAACTGGCCGATGGAGAGGACGAGTCCGTCTTCCTTCCGGAGAAAGGGTGGGATGTAGGGAAGCTCGCAGGCACGGTCCTTGCCGGCAAGGGCGCCGACGAGACGGTCGAGGGCTCGTGTTCCGAAAGAGCGGCGGCTGGCGCCCACCGGGTCGAGGAGGTAGAGAACCTTCTCATGGCTCACGGGGCAGGCGAGGGGAATCACCGCGGGGTCGAGATCGGGAAAGCTGGCGCGGATGCTCCGTGCCCTGGTGACAACGCCGGAGACCCCGAAGCTGATGTCGTCCGCCCGTTCGTAGCAGAGCACCTGCAGCGGCATACCGGGCATGATGCCGCTTTCCAGGAGCGTCTGGCCTGTTTCGTCCACCAGGGAGCGGGAGATTGTTGTCAGGAACCCCCCCATGGCCGGCCCGAAGCCGACACAGGCGATGTCCACTTCCATTGTTTGACGGTCAACAGTCATGTTATCTCTCGTTTCCGATCATCGCGGAAAAAGCTGTTTATTGGATGAATTCGAGAAAAGCTCCAGCTGCAAGGCTTGCGAGTCCAGAGGAACGAGGCGTAGCGTGAGCTACTCCGCAGTGACGAAGGATGAGCGTAACGCAGCAGATGGACTTTTATCGAATTCATCACGCAGGATAATCCAAAGCTTCCGGTATCATCACCTTGCTGATAGCCGTCGCCGCCCGGTCCTTGGCCAGGCGTGCGCCGGTGAGGCATATGTCCAGCCGCTGGCGCAGGACCATGAAGGCCTGGATCGAGGTATGAGGGCAGGGACCGGCCTTGGTGGCGTGCGATCCGTCCGCTTCCACCGCATCCCCCATGGCCCTGCCGTAATCGGCGATGCCGGGCATGATGCATTCCAGGGCGTCCAGCTGGTCCCCCTGGAAGCAGGTCTCGAGGGCATCCCGGCACCAGTCCGGGTGGCGGTTGTAGCCGTACACCAGTTCGGCGCAGATGCGGCCGACTTCGCCGGCGGTCCGGGCCGCCTGGACGTGGCAGAGGTCGCTGAAGAAATTCACGAACCCGGCCAGACCGGAGGCTACCACAGGGTTATCGGGTCCCTTCTCTTCCAGCTCCAGGAGGTCGAGGATCTGCTGCCGCGAGGTGAGCAGCCAGCAGAGGGCATCGGCGAACGGGAAGACCACCCCGTGGCGCGAAGAATGGTAGAGGGGCTTTCCGGCGGCGTCCTTGCTCTTCTGCAGGAAGCCGAGGGTCCAGAGCCAGAGCTCCATGGCGCTTGCCAGGGTGCAGGCCCCGGTCCCCGGACGCCGGTTGGCGATCATGCGCAGATCAGTGATCCACTGGCGGAACTGCGCCAGGAAGAGTTCGTTCAGCATGGTAATGGAGAGCTGGCGGCGCTGGACCGCCTCGGGTCCCTCGTAGGTCGCTTCGAGCTGGGCGTCCATCCACTTTTGTCCCAGGAAGCCGGGGCAGTCTTCGGTGATGCCGTATCCTCCCATCAGGCTCACTGCCTCGCGCATCATGGTCGCGCCGTACCCGGTGTTCCAGAGTTTGCAGGCGGGGCAGAATACGTTTGTCAGTGCGTCGGTAATCAGGAACTGCACGAGGGTGTTATCGGCGAGCTCCCGGAAGCGCGCCCCGTCCCGTTCGGCTTCGGGCTGGCGTTCCAGCGCCAGGTATTCGAGAGCGTCCTTTTCGAACTCCTTGAACAGCTTCATCTGTGCCCGCGCTCCCGTGACCCCCCGCTCGGCAAGAATCCTCTCCTTCTCGCGCTCGACGGGGTCGAACGTGTCGAACAGGCGCGCCGCGGCAAAGCCGAGGGCGGCCCCCGCCTCGCCGCTCGCCCAGACATCCACCAGCCTTTGCAGGGCATCTTCTTTCTGCTGCAGCCCCTGTTCGAAACGGGGCGTCCCGGGCGAGCTGGCGCTGCCGCCGCGGAAACGGGTGCGCTGGTAGCGTATTACCGGCTCCACTGCCGACAGCAGCTTTGCCGAACTCATGACAGACACCGGCACCCGGGTGCGGCGAAAAACCGACTCGATCACATCGCCGTGGTTGATATTGGGGATGATGACGCCGTCCTTTACCGTGTAGCCGCCGATGATCCGGCTGGCAGGCACCTTTAGGCTCAGGATCGGATCGCTGGTCGAGGAGAGCTGATGGACGAGTTTGAGGGTGGTCGCACCGCGGTCGAATGATCCCGGGTCCCCCTCCTCGAGGATGACCATGGCGCTCCCCTTGATCCGGGGGTCGTCGGAATCGACCGCCGCCGTCACGAAGTTGGCAAAGCCCATGTTGGTAATGAACCGGCCCCGCTTCTCCACGTGCAGGATCGGCTCCTTTCCGTCTTCCCATTCCACCACGCGCATCCTGCCGGAGAGAATACCGGTATCGACGCCGACGTAGGGGAGGGGCTCGGTAAGGGCAAAGGCGCCGCGCCACGCTTTCCGGTCCTCACCTGGCAGCGGCGGGACGCAACGGCTCATGTAGGTGTGCCGCTGCTCCGGGGTCCCCTTTTCATGGATCGGGGAGAGGGCAAGATTGCTGGCCAGCGAGCAGGTCGCGGCCCCGCCGTCCACCCAGGACAACTCGAAGGCCACGAGCGCCAGAGCGAGATTCTTCGGCCCGGACAGGAAGCCGCCATCCTCCGGGTCCATGAAGACCGTGGTCAGCCCTACTTCATCGAAGCCGGTCAACAACTGGGCTTTCTTCTCGGTCCATTCATGGGTGTTGCGGGCGCCTTCCGCCACCAATCGGGCCACCACGCCGCGCGCCAGGGACCGGGCGGACTGGACGATCATCTGCAGTTCAAAACGGTCGGCGAAGCGCCACATGATCTGCCGGACATCATCCCCCGGAAGGGTGCTCATCAACTCCATGGCCGTTTTTTCGCTGTTCTTTGCCTCCATGCGTATTCTCCCTTGTGCCTATAAAATATGGATGTCCCGCTTGCTTCGAGAGCCGTGCCGATTTCTCTGCACTGTAACTGATCAAGAGGTTATGTACGGTGTGAATTATCGCCACGGGATAAGGCGGAAAGATTAAAATATTGCGCATGTTAATATGATCGTGTCCGGGACGCAAGCCAATTATGGAGAAATCCCTGCTTATCTCACCAGCTTGGACAGCTTCTTGAATTCCTCGGTCCCCGCCACCCTGAGGAGTTGGAACAGGGCCGCCTCTGTGGAGGTGATCACCGCGCCGGCGGCTTTTGCCCCCTCCAGACCGACGAACCAGTTTTCCTTGCGGCGGCTCATGGCCGCATCGCGCACCAGGTGGACGTGATAGCCGGCATCAAGAAGTTCGAGTACTGTCTGGAGCACGCAGACATGGGTCTCCATGCCGACGACAATTACCTGGCGGCGCTTGAGGCCACGCAGTTTGTCCAGGAAGGCGCTGTCGCCGCAGCAGCTGAAAGTCATCTTCTCCAAGGCCGGTTCGGTGATTTTATCCTTGATGGCGGGGAGGGTCTCGCCCAGCCCCTTGACGTACTGCTCGGTAACGAGCACGGGGATGCCCAGTGTACCGGCCGTTTCCTGGAGCACATTGATGTTGCTGGTCAGCCGCTCCAGCACCTTGTCGTCCATGGCCCGGCAGAGCTTTTCCTGCACGTCGACGATTACGAGCACCGCCTGGTCTTTATCGAGAAAAAACTTTTCCTTGATGCCCATTGATTCCTCCTTAACAAAAAAAGATGCCGATTAGTACTGATCTTTAGCCAGTCACGAAAATCTTTGTAACCGCGAGGAACGCAAGGAACGCGAAGAAACCATAACAAAAAGTTTTTTGCCTCTGAAACGATCCTTGCGTCCTTTGCGTCCCTGAGCGACCGCAGGAAGCGGGCGGTTTATGGTCTTGATTCATGATGTTAGATCGCTTTTCTAGTCTTTTTTGACCTCGATCCCCAAATCCTGTATCTTCTTCCTCAGCGTGTTCCTGTTTATTCCCAGGATGTCGGCGGCTTTTACCTGGTTTCCCCGCGTTTTTTCCAGAACGAAGCGTATCAACGGCCTCTCCACCTGTTCCAGAACCATGGCGTAGACATCACCGCTCTCCATCTTGTCCATGTTGGCGAGGCACCCCCTAAGCTTCATATCCACGATCCCTTCCAGGGAGAGTTCTTCGTTCTGGGCGCGCTCACTCCCTTTCCGGGAGGCTATCCCCGCGAAATCGGCCAGAGTCAGGAGGGGGTCCGAGGAGAGGATGACGGCCCGCTTGATGGTGTTTTCCAGTTCGCGCACATTGCCCGGCCAGGAATAGGCAGAGAGGTGCCGGAGCGCTTCGGGGCTGCAGCGTTTGACAGGGATATCCATCTCCGAGCAGCTCTTTTCAAGAAAATAATCGACAAGGGGGGCGATGTCATCCGTCCTTTCCCGGAGGGGGGCAAGGTGGATCGGGACCACATTCAGCCGGTAAAAAAGGTCTTCGCGGAATTCTTTCCGCTGCACCTTTTCTTCGAGGTCCTGGTTGGTCGCCGCCACGATCCGGACATCCACGGTGATGCTCTGGTTTCCCCCGGTCCTGATCACTTCTCTTTCCTGCAGGACCCGCAGTATCTTGGCCTGGAGGTCGATGGGCATGTCGCCGATCTCGTCGAGAAAAATGGTGCCGCCGTTGGCATGCTCGAACTTGCCGAGCTTCCGTTCCACCGCTCCGGTAAAGGCCCCCTTTTCGAAGCCGAACAGCTCGCTTTCCAGGAGTTCCTTGGGGATGGCGGCGCAGTTGAGGGCTATGAAGGGCTTGCCGAGCCGTTTCGAGTTGAAATGGATGGCCCGGGCGATCAGCTCCTTCCCGGTCCCCGACTCTCCCTGGATGAGGACGGTCACGTCGCTCGGGGCGACCTTGCCGATCATTTTGTAGACATCACGCATGGCCGGCGAGTTGCCGATGATCGTCTTCTCCGGCTGGTAGCGCTCCTTGAGCTCTTCCTTGAGATGGGTAACCTGGGAGGTCATCTCCCGGGCCCTGCTGACCTTTTCCACGATGGCGTCGATGACGTCCAGGTCGAACGGCTTCGTAATGTAGTCGTAGGCGCCCCGTTTCATCGCCTCGACAGCGTTTTTCATGCTCGCCTCGGCAGTCATGATCACCACGAGCAGATCGCTTGCCAGCTCCCGCACCCGGTCCAGGAGTTCGAGCCCCGTCAGCCCCGGCATCTTTATGTCCAGGATCGCCAGATCATAGGAATTCGCCCGGATGAGCCTGAGCGCCTCATCGCCATCCCCGGCCAGATCAACGGCAAAGCCCTTTTTCTTCAGCGCCTTGGACAGAACCCAGCGCATGCTCTCTTCATCATCGGCGACAAGAATTCTCTGGATGGCCATGGATAACCCCGGTGAATAGTGAAAAGTGAATAGTGAAAAGAATCAAACCAAATATGTTCCCTACTGAATAAGAGGCAGCATTACCGTGATCGTCGTTCCTCTGGACTGCTCCGACTCGACCTTGATCATTCCCCGGTGCTCCAGCACGATTTTCTGGCAGATGGCAAGGCCGAGCCCCGTCCCCTTTGCCTTGGTGGTGAAAAAGGGG